>NZ_JAUZUX010000012.1:0-165582 GCF_031844285.1 Enterobacter sp. BRE11 | reverse complement strand
AATACAGTGTGCTGATATGGCTCAGTTGGTAGAGCGCACCCTTGGTAAGGGTGAGGTCCCCAGTTCGACTCTGGGTATCAGCACCAGTTACATAAGAGTTCGGCGAATAAAGAATTTGCCTGGCGGCTTTAGCGCGGCGGTCCCACCTGACCCCATGCCGAACTCAGAAGTGAAACGCCGTAGCGCCGATGGTAGTGTGGGGTCTCCCCATGCGAGAGTAGGGAACTGCCAGGCATCAAACAAGAAAAAGCCCTTTGCATATGCAAAGGGCTTTTTTCTTTTCTGCGCTTTACCTTTTCTATCCATAAAACACCCCGGAACCTGTCCGGGGCATTGAAGCTGTGCTCAGCGTTAATGGATAACCTGCGATAAAAACGCGCGTGTACGTTCAGATGTCGGATTTGAGAAGAAGGTTTCCGGCGGCGCCATCTCCACGATCTCACCGCGATCCATAAAGATCACGCGATCGGCCACGGTGCGGGCAAAACCCATCTCATGGGTAACGCACAGCATCGTCATGCCGTCTTCCGCCAGCGCAATCATGGTATCCAGCACCTCTTTAACCATCTCAGGATCCAGCGCTGAGGTTGGCTCATCGAACAACATGATTTTCGGCTTCATGCAGAGCGAACGCGCAATCGCCACGCGCTGCTGCTGTCCGCCAGAGAGCTGGCCCGGAAACTTATGCGCATGCTCGGCGATGCGTACGCGCTCCAGGTAGTGCATTGCCAGCGCTTCAGCCTCTTTTTTCGAGGTCTTACGCACCCAGATGGGTGCCAGCGTGCAGTTCTGCAGCACCGTCAGATGCGGAAAAAGATTGAAGTGCTGAAACACCATGCCTACTTCGGTCCGCACGCGTTCAATGTTGCGTACATCATCATTTAAATGGATACCGTCAACCACAATGCGTCCTTGCTGATGTTCTTCCAGATGGTTAATGCAGCGGATCGTTGTAGACTTACCGGAACCGGAAGGGCCGCACAGCACGATGCGCTCGCGCGGCTTCACCTGCAGGTTAATATCCTTCAGCACATGAAACTGCCCATACCATTTATTTACGTTTTCGAGCGAAATCATCAAAGCTGAATCGTGATGCAAATGTTGTGTCATGGAAAACCTCAATGCGATTTACGCCCGGTGTGAAAGCGCTTCTCCAGATGCTGGCTATAGCGCGACATGCTAAAACAGAAAATCCAGTAAACCAGCGCGGCAAAAACATAGCCTTCGGTCGACATCCCCAGCCAGGCGGGATCGACGGTAGCCTGCTGCACGCTGCTGAACAGATCGAAAAGGCCGATAATGATCACCAGACTGGTATCTTTGAACAGCGCAATAATGGTATTTACCAGGCCAGGGATCGTGAGCTTCAGCGCCTGCGGTAAAATCACCAGCATCTGCGTTTTCCAGTAACCGAGGGCCAGCGACTCCGCCGCTTCATACTGACCTTTCGGCAGCGCCTGCAAACCGCCGCGCACCACTTCGGCGACGTAAGCCGACTGGAACAAAATCACCCCGACCAGCGCGCGCACCAGCTTATCGATGCTGGTGCCTTCCGACATAAACAGCGGCAGCATCACCGACGACATAAACAGCACGGTAATCAGCGGCACGCCGCGCCAGAACTCGATAAAAATGATCGAGAGCGTACGTACGACCGGCATACGCGAGCGACGTCCCAGCGCCAGCAGAATGCCCAGCGGCAGCGCGCCGGCGATGCCGACTGCAGCGATAATCAGCGTTAATGTCAGTCCGCCCCACTGGCGCGTTTCTACGTGTTCCAGGCCAAAGAGGCCGCCATACATCAGCAGCCAGACGGTGAGGGGATAGATCACCGCCCAGCAGGCGATATAGCGACCGCGATGCGGCAGGGATTTCACAAACATCGGGACAATCGAGGCGATGCCCAGCACCAGTGCCAGGTTAATACGCCAGCGCAGCTCATGCGGATAGAGCCCATACATAAACTGGCCGAAGCGCGCATGAATAAACACCCAGCATGCACCCTCTTTGGTGCAGTCGGAGCGCGTCTCGCCAATCCAGTTCGCCTGGAATACCAGCCACTCCAGCGCGGGTGGGATAACCTCCCACATCAGCCAAAGGCAAAACAGCGTAAGCAGCGTATTTAAACCGCTGGAGAAGAGATTTTTTCGCGCCCAGGCCCAGGCGCGGCTCAGCGGCGTGGCGTCGGCCGGCGAGGTTTCGTGTGTGGTAACAGACATCGTCATCCCGTTCTCTTAGCGCTCAACCAGCGCAATTTTGCGGTTATAGATATTCATCAACAGCGAAATCACCAGGCTAATCACCAGATAGACGCCCATGGTGATAGCGATAGTTTCGATCGCCTGGCCGGTTTGATTCAGTACCGTACCGGCAAACAGCGACACCATATCGGGGTAGCCGATCGCGGCTGCCAGCGAAGAGTTTTTCACGATGTTGAGATATTGACTGGTTAGCGGCGGAATAATGACGCGCATCGCCTGTGGGATAATCACCTGACGCAGCGTCACCGGATTAGGCAGCCCCAGCGAGCGAGCGGCTTCATGCTGGCCGTGCGGCACGGACTGAATACCGGCGCGGATGATTTCGGCGATAAACGATGAGGTGTAAACAGAGAGCGCCAGAGTCAGTGCCGCCAGCTCCGGAATCATGACGAAGCCGCCGCGGAAGTTAAAGCCGCGCAGCGTCGGCACGTCCCAGTGCGTGGCGGCGCCGAAGCCCAGATGCGCCACCACGGGGAACAGCACAAACATGGCGAGAGCGGCGGGCCAGGTACGACGCAGCTGGCCGGTTTTGAGCTGATATTTGCGATGATAGCGGAACAGCGCATAGCTGCCTGCGGCCGCTAATGCCAGCGCAACGATAAAAGGCCCGGATCCTGGCGCATACTGCGGCCAGGGCACATAGAGTCCGCGGTTGCTGATAAAGGCGAGATCGAACGCGCTTAACGCCTGTCGCGGGCCGGGAAGATTGCGCAGCACCGCAAAGTACCAGAAGAAGATTTGCAGCAGCGGCGGAATATTGCGAAAGGTCTCGATATAGATAGTCGAGAGCTTGCGCAGCAGCCAGTTATCCGACAGGCGCGCCAGGCCAATGAAAAATCCCAGCAGCGACGCGAAAACGATGCAGAGCGCAGAAACCAGCAGAGTATTGGTCAGGCCTACCAGAAACACGCGTGCGTAGGTGTCACCTTCGGTGTAGTCGATAAGATGCTGAACGATACCGAAACCGGCGCTGCGCTCAAGAAAGCCGAATCCTGACGTAATGCCGCGGCTGGCAAGATTGATAATCGTATTGTGGATCAGATAACCCACTACGATAACCACCGCAACAATGGCGAAAATCTGGTAAAGCCAGGCGCGAACCGCGGGATTACCGAATGAAATGTCCCTTTTCACGCGTGGGCGTTGTGACATGTTGAAACCTCAGAGACAAAGCACAGGCAGGACGCCGCGCAATGCGGCGTCCCGTTAACATGGGTAATTAGCGGACCGGCGGGGCGTACTGAATGCCGCCCTGATTCCACAGCGCGTTCTGGCCGCGCGCAATCTTCAGCGCGCTCTCTTTGCCCACGTTGCGGTCAAACACTTCCTGATAGTTGCCGACTTGCTTGATGATATTATAGGCCCACTTGTTGTCGAGCTTCAGGTCTTTGCCGAAGTCACCTTCCGCGCCCAGGAGGTGGGCCATATCCGGCGTAGTCGGTTTGGCGGTCATCTGATCGACGTTCTTCGAGTTGATGCCCATCTCTTCCGCGTTCAGCATGGCGTAGAGCGACCACTTCACAATGGTGAACCAGTCATCGTCGCCGCGCCGCACGACCGGGCCCAGCGGCTCTTTCGAGATCACTTCCGGCAGTACGATAAATTCGTCCGGCTTGCCGAGTTTGATACGCAGCGCGTAGAGCTGCGACTGATCGGACGCCAGGGTATCGCAGCGACCGCTGTCGAGCGCTTTGGCGGATTCGTCAGAGCGATCGAAGGTCACCGGGGTATACTGCATTTTGTTGGCTTTGAAGAAGTCCGCCACGTTAAGCTCTGTATCGGTGCCCGCCTGAATGCAGACCGTGGCCCCGTCCAGCTCTTTCGCGCTCTTCAGACCCGCCTTCTGGTGAGTTAAAAAGCCGATGCCGTCATAGTAGTTCACGCCAGCAAACAGGAAGCCCATGCCGCCGTCACGCGAAGAAGTCCAGGTGGTGTTGCGCGACAGGATATCCACTTCGCCTGACTGCAGCGCGGTAAAACGTTCTTTCGCGGTCAGCGGCGTATATTTCACTTTGCTGGCGTCGCCGAAAATGGCGGCGGCTGTCGCACGGCAGACGTCAACGTCAATGCCGGAGAATTTGCCGCTGGCGTCAGCATAGGAGAAGCCCGGCAGACCATCGCTGATACCGCACTGCACAAAACCTTTCTTCTTAATCGCATCCAGCGTGGTGCCAGCGTGCGCCTGCTGAGTAACCGCGAGAAGCGCAGCGGCGGCGACCAACGTAGAGAGCATCATCTTTTTCATAAAGCATCCTGTGTGGCGTAATTATTTTGTTATGTTTGATACGCACTCTTCAGCGCGTTATTACCTGTCTGTGGCGGTCAGCCACGCATAGCACTGCAAAGCCAGTGCCAGGTTTGCAGAAAGCTGAGTGGGCTGGAAAGATCTCTTATTAATCTGAACTATCAGGAAAGCAGCGTTACTATCGCGCACCAAAAGGAAGCAAAGCGAGTCGCCTCGATCACAATTAGTGCAAATAGTTTCACGATATAGACGCAATGTGAGCCAAAGCTCAGGAAAGAATGTATGCGAAGGATGAGTTACGTTTTTCGGCAATGAAGATCACTGAGCGGCCGTCAGCGCTGGCGCTGCGGGGAAACAAGCGAGGAAAAGTGGAGGCGCGTCAGAGAGGATTGGGAATCAATGCGCAGGTAATTTTCACTGGCGCAATTGCAACTAAGGTTACCATTTGCGAGCGAGTTGTTTCATCTCTTCAGCCTTATTGTGAAAGGCTGCGCCAATAAAAACGCCAGCACTCAGGCTGGCGTCATTTACCGCATCAACTAAAAATCAGTTCATGCCGTATTTTTTCAGTTTCTTACGCAGAGTACCACGGTTGATACCCATCATCAGCGCAGCACGGGTCTGGTTGCCACGGGTATACTGCATCACCATGTCCAACAGGGGCTGCTCGACTTCAGCCAGTACCAGCTCATAGAGGTCATTAACATCCTGACCGTTCAGTTGAGCAAAATAGTTCTTCAGTGCCTGTTTAACCGAATCACGCAGAGGCTTTTGCGTCACCTGATCCTGTGAGTTAACGGTAGAAACGGTCAGTACGTCAGAATTTACGCGTTGTTCGAACATAGTTCTTTCAGCTCTTTATTTCGTTTACGCAAGATTTTCGAAGTATGCCTCCAACGCCTCCAGCTGTTCGCTGGCATCCTCTATGGCGTTGAATGTGCGCCGAAACTGGTCATTAGGGGCATGCTCCTGCAAATACCAGGAGACGTGCTTTCGCGATATACGGTATCCCTTGCCTGGACCATAAAAGTCGTGCAGCTCACGTATATGCGCAACGAGCATACGCTTCACCTCTGCCAGCGGCAGCGGCGCAAGCAGCTCCCCAGTGTCCAGATAATGCTGGATTTCCCGGAAGATCCACGGTCTTCCCTGAGCCGCGCGGCCTATCATCAGGGCATCTGCCCCCGTATAGTCAAGCACAGCTCTGGCTTTATGCGGGTCAGTTATGTCGCCATTCGCAATAACAGGAATGGTGACACTCTGCTTAACTGTCCGAATGCTGTCGTATTCAGCTTCCCCGTTGAACAGGCAGGCACGAGTGCGTCCATGTATCGTCAGGGCCTGAATGCCACAGCGTTCAGCCAATTGGGCAATCTCTACACAGTTACGGTTTTCCGTATCCCAGCCGGTGCGAATCTTCAGCGTAACGGGCACATCCACTGCGTTAACCACGGCGGTGAGAATAGATTTCACCAGCTCGGGATACTGCAGCAGCGCTGAACCTGCCATCTTACGATTCACTTTTTTGGCCGGGCAACCCATGTTGATATCGATGATTTGCGCGCCGGACGCCACGTTAATACGCGCGGCCGCCGCCATATCATCGGGATCGCAACCTGCTATCTGCACGGCGCGAACGCCGGGCTCATCACTGTGCACCATACGCAAACGGGATTTGTCACTGGCCCAGACTTCAGGGTTAGATGACAGCATCTCGGAGACCGCCATACCGGCGCCGTTCTCAAAACAGAGTGTGCGGAACGGCCTGTCGGTAATCCCGGCCATCGGCGCAGCAATGAGTCGATTACGTAGCTGGTGGTGTCCAATGCGCATGAAGAAGAAGTGACCGTAACTGTTCGCAAGGCGGCGTATATTACGCATTTTTTACTGAAGATGAAAGGCCAAACTTTGAACAATTCGCCGTAAATATCGGGACAAAGCCGGTTAAACAGCAGTCAATTTTTTAAATTTATATAAAAATCAATCAATTAAAAAAATACGCTGAAATTGTGAACAAAAATTTTTCTCAAAACATGGCGTAAATCACAATATAAAAAGCGCCACATCAGGGAATTAACCAGAGATATGACGCCCACATGGTGTTTTATTGCGCCATTTGATTGCGGCCTGAACGTAATTAACAGGCTGGCTGGCGCCTGGTTTAGCCCTAAAAAAGCAGGCCAGCATAACCGACCTGCCATCTTATTAGCGCCGCACGCCGGTAATGCGGCACCACTCCTCTTTTTCCGCCACTGAATCGAGCGCGAAGCGATCGGCATAGGCCTCGCAAACGCCCTCTGCCTGGCTGGCCAGCACGCCGGAAAGACCCAAGTAACCGCCCGCTTTCGGCAGCACACCAATCAGCGGCGCCAGCTCGCGCAGCGGACCGGCGAGAATATTGGCGACCACGACGTCGGCCTGCAGGTTCTCAGGCTGTTGATGCGGCAGGTAGAGCGACAGGCGATCGGCGACGCCGTTACGCTCTGCGTTATCGCGGCTGGCCTGGATCGCCTGCGGATCGATATCGATGCCGAGCGCCTGTGCTGCGCCCAGCTTCAGCGCGGCAATCGCCAGAATGCCGGAGCCGCAGCCGAAATCGATCACCGTTTTGCCCGCCAGATCCAGGCCGTCCAGCCAGGTGAGACAGAGCGATGTAGTGGGGTGCGTGCCGGTGCCGAACGCCAGGCCCGGATCGAGCATGACGTTAACGGCGTCAGGATCCGGGACGTCGCGCCAGCTTGGGCAGATCCAGAGGCGCTCGCCGAAGCGCATTGGATGAAAGTTATCCATCCACTCGCGCTCCCAGTCTTTATCCTCGATCTGTTCGATCTTATGGCGAAAGCCGGATCCCAGCAGCGGATGCTGGCTTAGCTCTGCAACCACATCCTCCATCTCCGTTTCCGCGTCGAACAGGCCAATCACGTCGGTATCGCCCCACAGGCGCGTTTCACCCGGCAGCGGCTCGTAAACCGGATTATCGTGCGTATCCTGAAAGGTCACAGAGACCGCGCCGCTCTCCATCAGCGCATCGCTGAGGGGTTCGGCGTGCTCGCCTGTACTGTTAATTTTGATTTGAATCCATGGCATAGCGTTTCTCTTTATTCCAGCGCGGCATCAGGCGCGCGGCCAAACAGATTACCGACCAGAAAAGCCAGCAGGCTTATGGTCAATGACGGAACAATAGGGTGAAAGCCACCCCATTGAATATTGAGGCTGGCAAGCAGCGTGTAGCTTCCGGCGCCCGCCAGCATGGCGGAGATCGCGCCAGCGGCATTGGCACGCGACCAGTAAAGGCCGAGCACCAGCGGCCAGAGGAAAACGGCTTCCAGACCGCCGAAGGCCAGCAGATTGAGCCAGATAATCATATCTGGCGGATTCCATGCCGCCAGCAGCAGCAGCGCGCCCAACAGGAAGGTAATGGTGCCGGATAGCAGGCGCAGACGCGCTTCATTTTCACTCTGCTGCGGCGCGATGCGCAGATAGAGATCTTTGATCAGGGTTGCGGAGGACTGCAGTAGCTGCGCGTTGATGGTCGACATGATCGCCGCCATCGGCGCGGCGAGAAACACACCCGCTGCCATTGGGGGCAGCACGGTGATCATCAGCGTCGGGATGACGCGATCGGGAATAGTGAGATCCGGGAGGATCACCCGGCCGAGCGCGCCAGCCAGATGCATGCCGAGCATCAGTATCACTACCACGATGGTGCCGAGAATAATGCCGCGATGCATCGCTTTGCTGTCTTTATACGAGATGCAGCGCACGGCGGTGTGCGGCAGGCCGATAACGCCGAAACAGACCAGCACCGCAAAGGAGCTGAGGAAAGTCGGGTTGATGACGTTGTCGACGCCTTCCGGCGACACCAGTTGCGGATCGATAGCGCGCAGTTTGGTCACCGCCGTGTCGAACCCGCCTGCCTGGTGAACTACGGCGAACAGCAGCAGAAAGGTGCCTACCAGCATCACCAGGCCCTGCATGGCGTCGTTGAGCACGCTGGCGCGGAAGCCGCCGAAGGCGGTGTAGAGCGCGATAGTGCCGCCGAAAATCAGCAGGCCGGTATCGTAAGGAATGCCCGCCGCGGTTTCCAGCAGGCGCGCGCCGCCGATAAACTGCACCGTCATCGCGCCGATAAAGGCGACCAGCAGGCTGATGCTTGCCAGCCAGATCAGCAGGGTGCTGCCGTAGCGAGCATAAAGCATATCGTTCAGCGTTACCGCGTTATAGCGGCGCGCCAGAATAGCGAACTTCTTTCCTAACACGCCGAGCGACAGCCAGACCGCCGGCACCTGAATCATCGCCAGCAGCACCCAGCCGAGTCCATATTTATAGGCTGCGCCGGGTCCGCCGATAAACGAACTGGCGCTGATATAGGTGGTGGTGATGGTCATCGCCAGCACAAAACCGCCCATGGAGCGGCTGCCGAGAAAATATTCAGTGAGAAAACTGCCCTGGCGCTGCTTGCGCATGGCAAACACCGACAGCCCGGCGATGAGTACCAGGTAAGCCAGCAGCGGAAGAATGATTTCAGTTTCCATCGTTATCCTCTAACGGCATATCGCGGAACACCAGGCGTACCATCAGCCAGCACAGCACGATAAACAGCAGCGGGGCAAACACGCAGGAGAGTTCAAACCAGCGCGGCAGGCCGGTCAAACCCGCCTCATCGCCACCCAGCCACGCGGAGAGACCCCAGACGGCCAGATAGGCGAGCGTCAGGTAGAGCGCCCAGCGCGCCTCTTTATTCGCTTGCAGAAAACGCCAGTCCATTATGCAACCTCTACGGCGACAAAAATGAAAAAGGCCGGTATCACCGGCCTGGTCTTGTTGACAAGATGCCAACCTGGGCGCTGTCAGCAGTCTGTAAACTCCTGCATCGCCCTTGCTGTTGCGCTTACTTATCGTACAGTCCGAGTTTCTTTTCCAGATAGTGGATGTTGGTACCACCCTGCTGGAAGTATTCGTCGGACATAATGCGCATCTGCAGCTCAATGTTGGTCTTGATGCCGTCGATGATCAGCTCCGCCAGCGCATTTTTCATGCGGGCGATTGCCACGTCGCGGGTTTCGCCATAGCAGATCAGCTTGCCGATCATGGAATCATAGTACGGCGGCACGCTGTAGCCAGCGTAAATATGCGACTCCCAACGCACGCCAAAACCACCCGGCGCGTGGAAACGGGTAATTTTGCCCGGGCTCGGCAGGAAGGTATTAGGATCTTCCGCGTTGATACGGCACTCGACCGCATGACCGCGAATGATCACATCTTCCTGCTTGATAGAGAGCGGCTGACCGGCAGCGATGCGCAGTTGCTCTTTGATCAGATCCACGCCGGTGATCATCTCGGTAACCGGATGCTCAACCTGAATACGGGTGTTCATCTCGATAAAGTAGAACTCGCCGTTTTCATACAGGAACTCGAAGGTGCCTGCGCCGCGGTAGCCGATTTCGATACAGGCGTTGGAGCAGCGCTCGCCGATATAGCGACGCAGTTCCGGCGTAATGCCCGGCGCGGGCGCCTCTTCGACCACTTTCTGGTGGCGACGCTGCATAGAGCAGTCGCGCTCGGCCAGATAGATGGCGTTGCCCTGGCCGTCAGCCAGTACCTGAATTTCGATATGGCGCGGGTTCTCGAGATACTTCTCCATGTAAACCATGTCGTTGTTGAAAGCCGCTTTGGCTTCCGCTTTCGTCATGTTGATGGACTGCTCGAGCTCTTTATCGCTGCGCACGACGCGCATGCCGCGACCGCCGCCGCCGCCTGACGCCTTGATGATGACCGGATAACCGATGCGCTTAGCAATGGCACGGTTTTTCTCCATGTCGTCGCCCAGCGAGCCGTCGGAACCCGGAACGGTCGGCACGCCCGCTTTTTTCATGGCGGTAATGGCGGAAACTTTATCGCCCATCAGGCGGATGGTATCCGCTTTCGGGCCGATAAAGATAAAGCCGGAACGCTCAACCTGCTCGGCGAAATCGGCGTTCTCGGAGAGGAAGCCGTAGCCGGGATGGATGGCGACCGCGCCGGTAATCTCGGCAGCGGAGATGAGCGCCGGGATGTTGAGATAGCTTTTAACCGACTGCGCCGGGCCGATGCAGACGGTTTCGTCCGCCAGCAGCACGTGTTTCAGATCGCGGTCCGCGGTGGAGTGCACCGCCACGGTCTTGATGCCTAGCTCTTTACAGGCGCGGAGAATACGCAGCGCGATTTCACCGCGGTTAGCAATGACAATTTTATCCAGCATGGTGCGCCTCGTTATTCGATGACGACCAGCGGCTCGTCAAATTCAACCGGCTGGCCGCTTTCGACCAGAATGGCTTTCACGACGCCAGATTTATCGGCTTCGATCTGGTTCATCATCTTCATCGCTTCAACGATGCAGAGGGTGTCGCCAGCGTTCACTTTCTGTCCGATTTCAACAAAGGCCTTCGCATCCGGGCTCGGGGTGCGATAGAAGGTGCCGACCATCGGCGAACGCACGATATGGCCGCTGATTTCAGCAGGCTTGGCGGACTCAACTGCTGGCGCGGCGATCGGCGCGACAGCGTTAGCTAACGCAGGCTGCGGAGCGGGCGCGGCGTAAGCCTGCTGCATAACGGGATAACCCACATTGGCAGGTGCACGGCTGATACGAACGGACTCTTCGCCCTCAGAAATTTCCAGCTCAGCGATGCCAGATTCTTCAACCAGTTCGATCAGTTTTTTAATTTTACGAATATCCATGAGTGTGGTTCCGTACTCTGTTTAATTGGAGTGAGACAGGCGTTTTACTGCCGTTTGTAAAGCCCATGAGTAGCCGTCGGCGCCTAAACCGCAAATGACGCCGGCGGATACGTCGGAAAGATAGGAGTGATGGCGGAAAGGTTCACGCGCGTGCACGTTTGAGAGGTGCACCTCGATAAAAGGAATGCTTACCGCCAGAAGGGCATCGCGCAATGCTACGCTGGTGTGCGTAAATGCAGCGGGATTAATGATAATGTAATCCACATTGCCTCTGGCCTCATGAATGCGATCGATCAGCTGATATTCCGCATTGGACTGCAAATGGCTCAGTTCCACATCGAGCTGGTCCGCCTGTGCGGCTAAATCGCTGACGATCTGCTGCAGCGTAGCGCGACCATACTTTTCCGGCTCACGCGTGCCCAACAAATTAAGGTTGGGACCGTTCAAAAGCAGAATGTGAAATTTATGCGCCATCGTGCTGCCATCTCCCGCAATCATTGAGGCATCGCGTAAAATACCTTGCTATCTTCCGTTTGTCACCCGTCGCGCCCAAAAAGAGGACGCCGCGCGCAACAAAGCCGGGCATTATATCCGTTTCGGGGCAATTCGCAGCAAAATACTGGTCTTATCTGCGAAGTTGATCCAGCGTGGCCCGAAGGCCACACCTTTTATCAGAAATAACGGGGAGAAGACAACTTAGCGCGGCAACCACTGACGAAACTTTTTGTAACGCCACGCTAACAACGCCAGCGCGCCCAGCGCATAGAGCAGCGGCTGAGGTGAGAGCACCTTTACCGACCAGAGATAGTGCACCGGCGCGAGGATCGCCGCCAGATAGATAAAGTTATGCAGCGTTTGCCAGCGGCGGCCGAGTCTGCGCTGGGCGCGCTGGAACGACGTCGCTGCGAGCGCCAGTAGAATCAGCCAGGTCAGGATGCCCAGCGTAAGGTAGGGGCGCGTGACCAGCTCGCGGCCCAGCAGTCCCAGATTGTCGACGCCCAGCTCCAGCAGGTAGTAACTCAGCAGGTGCAGAGAGGCCCAGACAAAAGTCCAGACGCCGAGCAGGCGACGAGTGCGGATGAGCAGCGGCTGTTTCGCGTAGCGCGTCAGCGGCGATACCAGCAGCGTGCCCAGCAGCAGCTTCAGCGCCATTCTGCCGGTGAAGTGCTGAATATCCTTCGCCGGGTCAGCGCTCAGCCAGCCCTGGTTCGCTGCCATAAAGAGATAAACCAGCGGCAGAAACGCCGCCAGATGCAGCACCGCCTTTAGCCAGACGATCTGTTTTAGCGTCAGACGCACTCAGTAGTTCTCCCGCAAATCGAGCCCGCGATAAAGCGAGGCCACCTCGTCGGCATAGCCATTAAACAGTAGCGTCGGCTGACGCTTCACGCTGAGCGTGCCGCCGGGGCCGATAAAGCGTTCCGTCGCCTGCGACCAGCGCGGATGGTCGACGTGCGGATTAACATTGGCGTAAAAACCATATTCGTTGGCCGCGATCTGGTTCCAGGTTGTCGGCGGACGATCCCGCGTCAGGGTAATCTTGACGATCGACTTAATGCCTTTAAAACCATATTTCCACGGCACGGTCAGGCGAATCGGCGCGCCATTCTGCGGCGGCAGCGCTTTGCCGTACACGCCAGTGCTGAGCAGGGTTAGCGGATGCATCGCCTCGTCAAGGCGCAGCCCTTCTACGTAGGGATAGTCCAGCCCGCCGCCGATAAAACGATCTTTCTGGCCAGGCATCTGATCCGGGGCATAAAGCGTCTGAAACGCGACGAAGCGCGCATGGCTGTTGGGCTCCGCCAGCTTCAGCAGCTTGTTGAGCTCGAAACCGACCCAGGGCACCACCATCGACCAGGCCTCGACGCAGCGCATGCGGTAGATTCGCTGCTCCATCGCGAACTTTTTGAAAATATCATCCATATTCAGCGTGATCGGCTTTGCCACTTCGCCGTCGATGGTCAGTTGCCAGGGATCGGTTTTCAGGGTGCCGGCATTGGCAGCGGGGTCCGCCTTATCAAGGCCGAATTCATAGAAGTTGTTATAGCCGGCAACCTTATCTTCTGGCGTCAGCGTCAGGCTGGCCTGATACTTTTCCGGCTTGCTGAAGGTCAGCGGGTGTCCGGCTGGCGCGGCAGGGCGATCGTTGCCCTTGAACCAGCTCAGTACATCCGCCTGCGCGATGCCGGGCATGCCGAGCGCCGCAGCGCTCAGGCCGAGGGTTTTCAGCACCTGCCGGCGCCGCATATTAAAGATGCTTTCCGGCGTCACGTCGGCTTCAGTCAGATATTTTGTGGGTTTCATTGCTCACCTCCCGGCTCGAGTATCTCTTCCAGCATGATGACTATTGCCGATCGCCGCGACTTTCGCCGCTAAAATATGAAATTTCCTGGCACCACGCGCCGATGAGAATGCGCCGAAAAGCTGAACAACACGGGCTAACCGTTGTCTGGTACGGATATACTTGCTCATCTTACGCAGCGGCGCTGCCGCAGAGCGGGATTTATGCTATTTTGCTCGCGCTTGCGTCAGGCGCGGCGCAGGGCGAGCGTAAATGGGTCATTACCGCAGCGAACAGGCACAGGGATGCGATTAACCACGAAACTATCTGCGTTTATTACATTTTTAAGCTTACTGGCGATGTTTTTAATGCTGGTGGGCTGCGCTTTTAGCGTTTACTGGCTAACCCATCAGCGTGTCGAAGGACGCGTGCAGACGCTGGTGACCGAAGTGGATCAGGCGCTGCTGAAGCAGCCGCCTGACGCGCTGCGCGGCTGGCTGCAGCACACCATGACGGTGATGAATACCGAGCGGATCGAGCTGCGCAACGGCGACGCTATCCTGTTCCGACTCAGCCGGCATGAAAATCCGATGCTGGAAGATGAAACCAACCGCTTTATCCAGTTCGACGTACCTTTGGTTCATCAGCCAGGCGTGACGATGCGCGTCGTGGCGCTCGATCCCGCCAAAACCTGGTTCCAGTCCTTTACCGGCGCCTATATCCTGACCGCGATCCTCTTCGTGGTGCTGGTGATGAGCCTGCTGCTGTTTATGATGCACTGCTGGCTCAACCGCCAGTGGCGCGGCATGGAGCGGCTGGAGAAACGTGCCGAGGCGATCCTGGCGGGCGAGCGAACGCAGTTGCGCAAAGGCGACGTCGACGAGTGGCCACCGCGCGCCAGCAGCGCCATCGACGTGTTACTGAACGATCTGCAAGAGGCGGGCGAGCAGCGCCTGCGCATCGACACGCTGATTCGCGCTTTCGCTGCGCAGGACAGCCGCACTGGCCTCAACAACCGGCTCTTTTTTGACAATCAGCTGGCGACGCTGCTGGAAGACCAGGAGGATGTCGGCACGCACGGCGTGGTGATGATGGTGCGCCTGCCCGATCTCGATATGCTCAATGAGACCCTGGGAACGACGCTGGTGGATGAGTATCTCTACGATCTGGTCAACATGCTCTCGACCTTCGTATTGCGCTACCCGGGCGCGCTGCTGGCCCGCTACTTTCGCAGCGACTTTGCCGTGCTGCTGCCGCACCGCAGCCTGAAAGAGGCCAACGGCATCGCGGATCAGCTCATTAACGCCGTCGATTCGCTGCCGCCGATGCGCATGGTGAATCGCGACGATCTGATTCATATTGGCATCAGCGCCTGGCACAGCGGACAGAGCGTGTCGCAGGTAATGGACAACGTCGAGATGGCGACGCGGCGGGCGACGCTGCTGGGTGGTAACAACTGGTCCAACGGCGAGGGTAACCCTCTCGATGCCGGACGTGGCAGTGTGCGCTGGCGAACCCTGCTGGAAAACACGCTGAGCCGCGGCGGTCCGCGCCTCTACCAGAAACCGGCGGTGCTGCTGGACGGCAGCGTGCATCATCGCGAACTGCTGATGCGCATCTTCGACGGTGATAAAGAGGTGCTGGCGGCGGAGTTTATGCCGCTGGTGCTGCAGTTCGGCATGGCGGACGGCTGGGACCGTCAGCTGGTCACGCGTATCGTCGCCCTGTCTGACGTCTGGCCTGACGAAACGCTGGCTCTGCCGATCAATATCGACTCGCTGCTGCAGCGTCCTTTCTTCAGCTGGCTGCAGAACATGCTGCTGCAGTGCACCAAAGCACAAAGAAAACGATTTTTATTTGAACTTGCTGAGGCAGATGTCTGTCAACACATCAACCGCTTAGCGCCGGTATTGCATGCGCTACAGGCGTTTGGCTGTCGTATCGCCGTCGATCAGGCGGGTTTGACCGTGGTGAGTAGCGCTTATATCAGGCAACTTCCCATCAATTTAATCAAGCTTGATCCTGGCCTGGTGCGCAACATCGATCGGCGCACCGAAAATCAGCTGTTCGTGCAGAGCCTGCTGGAGGTGTGCAAGTCGACTCAGACGCAGGTATTCGCGACGGGCGTTCGCACGCGTGCCGAGTGGCAGACGCTGATCGGACTGGGCGTATCGGGCGGGCAGGGCGATCTCTTTGCACCTTCGCTGCCGGTAAACAGTAATGTGAAAAAGTATTCACAACGCTATCATATTTAGCCATTTCCGGTGGCTACTCTCTAAAGCCGGATCTGGGCGGCAGGAAGAGGCGGCGGCATCGCCAGTCTCCTGCGGCGGAAATGTTAGATTTTATGTCGAACGAGCGCCTGTGAAAGGGCCCAGGGAGCCAACAAAACGGGTGAATATCACCGTTTTGCACCCGTGAGTTCTCGTTGACGATTGTGTAAAGCCAAATTGGTCTATTTTTTCACCGAAGCAGAACGTTTTTGCGCCTTGTGGCGGCTTCGCGTGGTTGGTAAAGTAAGCGGATTTTATTTTCCGCCCCCAGCTTGCAGGATTATCCTTTAGATATGTTTAAAAAATTTCGTGGCATGTTTTCCAATGACTTGTCCATTGACCTGGGTACCGCGAATACCCTGATTTATGTAAAAGGACAAGGCATCGTGCTGAACGAGCCTTCCGTGGTTGCTATCCGCCAGGACCGTGCCGGATCCCCAAAGAGCGTGGCGGCCGTAGGCCATGATGCAAAACAAATGCTCGGCCGTACGCCAGGTAATATTGCAGCGATTCGCCCGATGAAAGATGGCGTGATCGCGGACTTTTTCGTTACTGAAAAAATGCTGCAGCACTTTATTAAACAAGTGCATAGCAACAGTTTTATGCGTCCTAGCCCGCGCGTGCTGGTGTGCGTGCCGGTCGGCGCGACCCAGGTCGAGCGTCGCGCTATCCGTGAATCCGCGCAGGGCGCGGGCGCGCGTGAAGTTTTCCTGATCGAAGAGCCGATGGCGGCCGCGATCGGCGCTGGCCTGCCGGTTTCAGAAGCGACCGGCTCTATGGTGGTTGATATCGGCGGCGGCACCACCGAAGTGGCGGTCATCTCCCTGAACGGCGTGGTTTATTCCTCCTCTGTTCGTATCGGCGGCGATCGCTTCGACGAAGCGATCATCAACTATGTGCGTCGTAACTACGGTTCACTGATCGGCGAAGCGACGGCTGAGCGTATCAAGCATGAGATCGGCTCCGCCTATCCGGGCGACGAAGTGCGCGAAATCGAAGTACGCGGCCGTAACCTCGCGGAAGGGGTGCCGCGCGGCTTTACGCTGAACTCTAACGAAATTCTGGAAGCGCTGCAGGAGCCGTTGACCGGCATCGTGAGCGCGGTAATGGTCGCGCTGGAGCAGTGCCCGCCGGAACTGGCATCAGATATCTCCGAACGTGGCATGGTGCTGACTGGCGGCGGCGCGCTGCTGCGCAACCTGGATCGTCTGCTGATGGAAGAGACCGGCATTCCGGTGGTTGTCGCAGAAGATCCGCTGACCTGCGTGGCGCGCGGTGGCGGTAAAGCGCTGGAAATGATCGACATGCATGGCGGCGATTTGTTCAGCGAAGAATAATCGCCTCAATCGGCTGAGACCTGAATCGAAATGCGCAGGGAGTCGCGTGGAAGCTGACGCCGCGCGCGTCGGCGTCAGATGTCCAGCCCAGGGAAGTACGGCGATGGCCGTACTTCCTTACCTGTTGTCGAGGAACACGCAGAATATATGAAGCCGATTTTTAGCAGGGGGCCTTCCCTGCAGTTGCGCCTGTTTTTGGCGGTGATAGTAGCCATCGCGATTATCGTCGCCGATAGCCGCCTGGGTTCGTTTACCCAAATCCGCAACTATCTGGACACATCGGTCAGTCCGTTTTATTTCCTGGCCAACGGCCCACGTCAGATTCTTGACGGCATTTCCGGTTCGCTGGCGTCGCGCCAGCAGCTTGAGCTGGAGAATAAAGCCCTGCGCCGCGAGCTTTTCCTGAAAAACAGCGACCTGCTGATGCTGGGGCAATATAAGCAGGAAAACGCACGCCTGCGCGAACTGCTGGGCTCACCGCTGCGTCAGGACGAGCACAAGATGGTGACGCAGGTGATCTCCACCGGCACCGATCCTTACACCGATCAGGTGGTGATCGACAAAGGCAGCGTTAATGGCGTCTATGAAGGCCAGCCGGTCATCAGCGACAAAGGCGTCGTTGGTCAGGTGATTGCCGTCGGCCAGGTGACCAGTCGCGTTCTGCTGATTTGCGACGCGTCGCATGCGCTGCCGATTCAGGTGCTGCGCAACGATATTCGCGTCATCGCGGCAGGCAACGGCTGCACCGAAGATCTGCAGCTGGAGCATCTGCCAGGCAACACCGATATTCGCGTCGGCGATATGCTGGTGACCTCTGGCCTGGGCGGACGTTTCCCGGAAGGGTATCCTGTTGCGGTGGTCTCTTCCGTCAAGGTTGATACCCAGCGCGCCTATACCGTGATTCAGGCGCGTCCGACCGCTGGCCTGCAGCGCCTGCGCTATTTGCTGCTGCTGTGGGGTGCGGATAAAAACGGCGATATGCCGATGGCACCGGATGACGTGCACCGCGTCGCTAACGAACGCCTGATGCAGATGATGCCGCAGGTGCTGCCGCCAGCGGGCGAGATGGGGCCGCCTGCGCCGTCCGCGCAGATGGGGCCGCCCGCGCCAGCCAGCAGCGGGACGCAAAGCGCGCCTGCTAGCGCGCGCGGAGGCCAGCATTGAGTCGTTACCGCAGCCAGGGTCGTTGGGTTATCTGGCTCTCCTTTCTTGTCGCCCTCGTGCTGCAGATCATGCCGTGGCCGGAACAGTTCTATATGTTCCGGCCTTCATGGATCCTGCTTATCCTGGTTTACTGGGTGCTGGCGCTGCCGCACCGCGTCAACGTCGGCACCGGCTTCGTGCTGGGTGGGGTGATGGATCTGATCGCCGGATCTACCCTTGGCGTACGCGCGCTGGCGCTCAGCATCATTGCCTATCTGGTCGCCTTTAAATTCCAGCTTTTTCGTAACCTGGCGTTGTGGCAGCAGGCGTTAATGGTTATGGTGCTGTCGCTGGCGGTGGATGTCATTGTCTTCTGGGCGGAATTTCTGGTCATTAACGTCTCGTTCAGGCCGGAAATTTTCTGGAGCAGCGTTATCGACGGAATTCTCTGGCCCTGGCTATTCTTATTAATGAGAAAGATTCGTCGTCAGTTCGCTGTTCAGTAAGGAATTTTATGCTATCCCTCTATCTGGCTTCCGGTTCACCGCGTCGACGTGAGCTGCTGACGCAGCTTGGCCTGTCGTTTGAACGTCTCCATACCGATGTTGAAGAGCAACGCCGTCCTGATGAAGCGGCGGAAAGCTATGTGCGTCGCCTGGCGCATGATAAAGCGCGCGCTGGCGTCGCCGTGGCGGAACAGGACCTGCCGGTGCTGGGCGCGGATACCATCGTGGTGCTCAACGGCGACGTGCTGGAAAAACCGCGCGACGCCGCCGACGCCGCCAGCATGCTGGGGCGACTCTCCGGACAGACGCATCAGGTAATGACCGCCGTTGCGCTGGCGGATCGCGCGCGCGCGCTCGACTGCTTAGTGACGACGGACGTCACCTTTCGCCTGCTGAGCGCGGCGGAGATCGCCGACTATATCGCGACCGGCGAGCCGATGGACAAAGCCGGCGCCTACGGTATTCAGGGCACAGGTGGAAACTTTGTTCGTAAAATTAATGGAAGCTATCACGCGGTTGTCGGATTGCCGTTGGTTGAGACAGGCGAGTTATTCAGCCATTTTCAGTCACTGCGTGCCGTAAGGGGATAACATGACGGCTGAATTACTGGTCAACGTCACGCCTTCCGAGACGCGCGTTGCCTATATCGACGGCGGCATTCTGCAGGAAATACATATCGAGCGCGAAGCGCGGCGCGGCATCGTCGGCAATATCTATAAAGGGCGCGTCAGTCGCGTACTGCCGGGCATGCAGGCGGCCTTTGTCGATATCGGTCTGGAGAAAGCCGCCTTTTTGCACGCTTCCGATATCATGCCGCACACCGAGTGCGTGGCTGGCGATGAGAAGAAAAACTTCATCGTGCGCGACATCGCCGAGCTGGTGCGGCAGGGACAGGATCTGATGGTGCAGGTGGTGAAAGATCCGCTTGGCACTAAAGGCGCGCGCCTTACCACCGACATCACGCTGCCGTCGCGCTATCTGGTCTTTATGCCAGGCGCCTCGCACGTCGGCGTCTCACAGCGTATCGAAAGCGAGCGCGAACGCGAACGCCTGAAGGCGGTGGTGGCGGACTACTGCGACGATCTCGGCGGCTTTATTATCCGCACCGCGGCCGAAGGCATTGGCGAAGAGGAGCTGGCCCAGGACGCCGCTTTTCTGAAGCGCCTCTGGACCAAAGTCACCGAGCGGAAAAAGCGCAATCAGACCCGCTGCCTGCTCTATGGCGAGCTGGCGCTGGCGCAGCGCATTCTGCGTGATTTCGCCGGCGCGGCGCTGGATCGCATCCGCGTAGATTCGCGTCTCACCTGCGAACTGCTGGTGGAATTCACGCGCGAATATATTCCGGAAATGGCTGGCAAGCTGGAGCTCTACGCGGGCAAGCAGCCGATTTTCGATCTTTTCGACGTCGAGAATGAAATTCAGCGCTCGCTGGACCGCAAGGTAGAGCTGAAATCAGGCGGCTACCTGATCATCGATCAGACCGAGGCGATGACCACCATCGACATCAATACCGGCGCCTTTGTCGGCCACCGCAATCTCGACGAAACCATTTTTAATACCAACGTTGAGGCGACGCAGGCGATTGCGCGCCAGCTGCGGCTGCGCAACCTCGGCGGCATCATCATCATCGACTTTATCGACATGAGCAACGACGAGCATCGCCGTCGCGTGCTGCACTCGCTGGAGGCGGCGCTCAGCAAGGATCGCGTCAAAACCGGCATCCACGGCTTCTCGGCGCTCGGCCTGGTAGAGATGACGCGCAAGCGCACGCGCGAAAGCATTGAGCACGTGCTGTGTGAGGATTGCCCGGTCTGCAAAGGGCGCGGCACGCTAAAAACGGTGGAAACGGTCTGCTACGAAATCATGCGTGAAATCGTCCGCGTCCATCACGCCTACGACTCCGACCGTTTTCTGGTCTATGTCTCCCCGGCCGTCGGTGAAGCGTTAAAAAGCGATGAGTCGCACGCGCTGGCGGAGGTGGAGATTTTCGTCGGCAAACAGGTCAAGGTGCATATTGAACCGCTCTATACCCAGGAGCAGTTTGACGTCGTTATGATGTGAGCCCTCGCTTTCGACGAATCCCTCGTCGACGGGCTGAAAAAGCGGCCTCGCTTAGGTTAAAATGCGCATTCATACCGCTGATTGTCTGGCGACGGTTGAGTATGAGAGATAACCATCCGTCCAGTGCGGAAGACAAGGAGAGGTGTGTGAGGCAGCTGCCGAGGATTATGTTACTGCTGGTTGCGACCGCGATTGTGATCGTGGCGCTGCTGGTCAGCGGGCTGCGTCTGGCGATGCCGCACCTCGACAGCTACCGCAGCGACATTCTGTCGGCGGTCTCGCGCGCCAGCGGCGTCAGCGTGACCGCCGACGCGCTGAGCGGCCGCTGGGAAACTTTTGGGCCGACTCTGCAAATCCGCGATTTGCGCGTCGATATGCAGGAGAACGGCAAGCTCGACATTGCGCGCGTTACGCTGGCGCTGGATGTCTGGCAGTCGCTGCTTCACTGGCGCTGGCAGTTTCGCGATCTCACCTTCTGGCAGCTGCGCCTCGACAGCAACCGTCCGCTTTTCTCCAGCGATAAAGAGAAAAACAGCTTCCGACCCGGCCGCATCAATGAGCTTTTCCTGCGTCAGTTCGACCACTTCGACCTGCGCGACAGCTCGATCTTTTTCCGTACCCCTTCCGGCCAGCGCGCAGAGCTGGCGATCCCGAAACTGACCTGGCTGAACGAAAAGACCCGCCATCGCGCGGAGGGCGAGGTCAGCCTCTCCAGCTTTACCGGCCAGCACGGCGTGGTGCAGGTGCGGCTCGACTTAAACGATAGCGAAGGCTTACTCAACGACGGCCGCATCTGGATGCAGGCGGACGATGTCGACGTGCGGCCATGGCTGGGGCGCTGGATGCGCGACAATACGCGGCTCGACAGCGCGCGTTTTAGCCTGGCGGCCTGGGCCAGCCTGCGCGAAGGCGAGCTCTATGCAGGCGATCTGCTGCTGCGCAAAGGCGGTGCGAACTGGCAGAGCGAAGAGGGCGCGCATCACCTGCAGGTCGACGGCCTGACCGCGCATCTCTCACGCTATCAAAACGGCTGGATGGTCAACGTGCCGCAGACGCGTCTCAGCACCGACGGCGAGGCATGGCCAGCAGGGCACTTCGCGCTGCTGTGGCGTCCGCAGGATAAAGAGCTGCTCGGCCCTGAACATCAGGGTGAAGTGCGGGTCAGGGCGACGCAGCTGGTGCTGAACCGCATCGCGCCGCTGGTGCCGCTCTTTGCGCCGCTGTCGCCGTCGCTGTTCGAAAACTGGCGCGCGCTGCAGCCGCAGGGCACTATCGAAGGGCTGGCGCTGGATATTCCGCTGGATCAGCCGGATCAGACGCGGATGCAGGTCAAATGGCGCGACTTCCGCTGGCAGTCCTGGCAGCTGCTGCCGGGCGTCAGCAACCTGAGCGGCGAGGCGCGCGGCAGTCTGAGTAACGGGCAGGTCAAGGTCGCAATGGGCCGCACCGATGTAGCCTATAGCGCCATGTTCAATGCGCCGCTGGAGATCCACCAGCTGCACGGCTCGCTGAGCTGGCTGCGCGACGCGAACGGCTTAACGCTCGACGGCCGCGATCTCGATGTGCAGGCGCGCTCGCTCTGGGCGCGCGGCGATTTCCGCTATCAGCAAAATCTTGGGCGCGATCCGCGCCTCGACATTCTCGCCGGCATCCGCGTCACCGACGCGGGCGACGCGTGGCGCTACTTTCCGCAGCCGCTGATGGGCAAGGCGCTAACGCGCTATCTGAGCGGCGCCATCAAAGGCGGGCAGGTCGACAACGCCACGCTGCTTTTCGCTGGCAATCCGAAGCTGTTCCCCTTTAGCCACAACGACGGCATGTTTCAGGTCTGGGTGCCGCTGCGGCACGCAACCTACGCATTTCAGCCCAACTGGCCTGATGTGACGCAGGTCGATATCGACCTCGACTTTATCAACGACGGGCTGTGGATGCGGGCGCCGCGCTTCAGGCTGGGCGAAGTCGAGGTCAGCAACTTCAGCGCGGCTATCCCGGACTATCTGAAAGAGAAGCTGCTGATCGACGGCGATATCAGCGGCAACGGCGATCAGATCGCGCGCTATTTCCAGGATACGCCGCTGAAAAAGTCGCTGGGCGCAGCGCTGGAGCAGCTGGAGATAAAGGGAAAAACCCAGGGGCACCTGAAGCTTGATATTCCGCTCGACGGCGAGCTGGTGCACGCCAGCGGCAACGTCGATCTTAACAATAACGCTTTGCACATTAAGCCGCTCAGCACGACACTGGAAAACCTTACCGGCCGTTTCCGCTTTAATAACGGCAATCTGGACAGCGATACGCTGCGCGCGAACTGGTTCGGTCAGCCGGTCAACGTCAGCTTTAGCACCAAAGAGAATCCGCAGGACTTCGGCGTCAACATCCAACTCGATGGCGACTGGCTGCCGGCGAAGCTGTCGCAGGTGCCCGCGCAGATCGCCAGCCAGCTTAGCGGCCATCTGCCGTGGCAGGGCAAGGTTAACATCCAGCTGCCGCATCAGGGCGGAGCGCATTATGACGTCGAATTAAAAGGCGATGCAAAAGAAGTAAGCAGTCGCTTACCGGCGCCGCTCAACAAGACCGGCGGCGAAGCGATGCCCATCGCGGTCAATGCCAGCGGCGATCTGAAACAGTTCGAACTCAGCGGCAGCGTGGCGAATCGCCATCGCTTCAATAGCCGCTGGCTGCTTGAGCCACAGCTGCGCGTCGAGCGCGGCGTCTGGCTAAACGATGCCCGCAGCAAACCCGCCTTGCCGGATCGCGCGGGCATGGTATTGAACCTGCCTGCACTGGACGGGGAAGCCTGGGCCGGACTGATGATGGCAGGCGCCGCTCAGGGCGGCGGCATGAGCGAGATGGGCGGCGTGGCCCTGCCGGGCGACCTCACCCTGCGCACGCCAGCGGTCACCCTGGCGGGGCAGCAGTGGCATGATATCGACGCAACGCTGGAGCAAGGCGCTAAGGGCAGCAGCAACGTCAGCATTACAGGGCGCGAAATCCGCGGCACGCTGGCGATGGCGCAAAACGCCGCCTGGCGCGTCGCCCTCGACTACCTCTATTACAATCCTGAATGGCAAAGCAGCAGCGGCGCGGCACATCAGCAGCAGCAGCAGGCGAGTAACATTGACTTTAGCCGCTGGCCCACGCTGCAGCTGAGCTGCGCTGAATGCTGGCTGCGGGGGCAGAAATTCGGACGCATTCAGGCGCAGGTCGCGCCGAAAGGTGATACGTTAGCGCTTACTAACGGTCTGGTGGATACCGGCAGCTCGCGCCTCAAGGTTTCCGGCGAATGGGTCAACAGCCCTGACGCTCCGCGCACCTCGCTGAAGGGCTCGCTGAGCGGCAGCAATATTAACAATGCCGTCAACTGGTTCGGCTTTAATACGCCGCTGCGCGATGCTCCATTCAAGGTCGATTACGATTTGCACTGGCGCTCAGCGCCGTGGCAGCCTTCGGAGGAGACGCTGAGCGGCACGCTGAAAACCCACTTCGGCAAAGGGCAGATTGCCGACGTCAATACTGGTGCGGCGGGACAGCTGCTGCGCCTGGTGAGCTTCGATGCGCTGCTGCGCAAGCTACGTCTCGATTTTAACGATACATTTAATAACGACGGCTTTTACTTCGATTCGATCAGCGGCACCGCGTGGATTGAAAACGGCGTGATGCGCACCGATAACCTGCTGGTGGATGGCCTTGAAGCGGATATCGCTATGCAGGGCAAGGTCGATTTAGTGAAGCGCAATATCGATATGGAAGCGGTGGTCGCGCCCGAGATTTCTGCCTCGGTTGGGGTTGCAACCGCCTTCGTGATTAACCCGGTTGTGGGCGCGGCGGTCTTCGCCGCAAGCAAGGTGCTGGGTCCGCTGTGGAATAAGATTTCGCTGCTGCGCTATCACATCAGCGGCCCGCTGGATAAGCCGCAAATCAATGAAGTGCTGCGCAAACCGCGTGAAGAAGAGAAGCAGTGAATTTGACGCCGTCAGGGAATTGCCGCAGGCTAGTAAAATCTGACGTTATTAGCGTAGGGCCACCGGGCACTGACGCATAATGCGTGTCACACCCTCATTATCTGAGCATAAAACGAGCGAGATACGATGACTCTGAACCTGGTAAGTGAGCAGTTGCTAACTGCTAACAATATTAATCAGCAGGATCTGTTTTCCCTGTTAGGGCAGCTTTCAGAACGTCGTCTGGATTATGCCGACCTCTACTTTCAATCCAGCTTCCATGAATCCTGGGTGCTGGAGGACAGAATTATCAAAGACGGCTCCTGGCATATCGACCAGGGCGTGGGCGTGCGCGCCGTCAGCGGCGAAAAAACCGGCTTCGCCTATGCGGACCAGATTACTCTGAACGCGCTGCGCCAGTCGGCGGAAGCGGCGCGCAGCATCGTGCGTGAGCAAGGCAACGGCAAGGCGCATACCCTTTCCAGCGTGATGCATCGCGCGCTCTATCAGCCGATTAACCCGCTCGACAGCCTGACGCGCGAAGATAAAATCGCGCTGCTGCAGCGCGTCGACAAAGTGGCGCGCGCCGCAGACGCGCGCGTGCAGGAGGTCAACGCCAGCCTGACCGGCGTTTACGAGCAGGTGCTGGTGGCGGCGACCGACGGCACGCTGGCAACGGACGTGCGTCCGCTGGTGCGCCTCTCCGTCAGCGTGCTGGTTGAGGATAACGGTAAACGCGAACGCGGCGCCAGCGGCGGCGGCGCGCGCGTCGGCTACGAATTCTTCCTTGCTGATGAAAACGGCGACGTGCGCGCCGACGCCTGGGCGAAAGAGGCGGTGCGTATGGCGCTGGTCAACCTTTCCGCCGTCGCCGCACCGGCAGGCGCGTTGCCGGTGGTGCTGGGCGCAGGCTGGCCGGGCGTGCTGCTGCATGAAGCGGTAGGCCACGGCCTGGAAGGCGACTTTAACCGCCGCGAAACCTCGGTATTCAGCGGCAAAATGGGCCAGCTGGTGGCGTCCGAACTCTGCACCGTAGTGGATGACGGCACCCTCGAAGGGCTGCGCGGTTCGCTGGCGGTAGATGACGAAGGCGTGCCGGGCCAGTACAACGTGCTGATCGAAAACGGCGTGCTGAAAGGCTATATGCAGGACAAGCTCAACGCGCGTCTGATGGGCGTCGCGCCGACCGGCAACGGCCGCCGCGAGTCCTATGCGCATCTGCCGATGCCGCGTATGACCAACACCTATATGCTGGCGGGCAAATCGACGCCGCAGGAGATTATCGAAAGCGTCGAATATGGCATCTACGCGCCTAATTTCGGCGGCGGTCAGGTCGACATCACCTCCGGCAAATTTGTTTTCTCGACCTCAGAGGCCTACCTGATTGAGAACGGCAAGGTGACGAAGCCGGTGAAAGGAGCCACGCTCATCGGTTCCGGCATTGAAGCAATGCAGCAAATCTCAATGGTCGGCAACGATCTGGCGCTGGATAAAGGCGTCGGCGTATGCGGTAAAGAGGGCCAGAGCGTGCCGGTCGGCGTCGGTCAGCCGACGCTGAAGCTGGATAAACTCACCGTCGGCGGCACCGCCTGATCGTCCGCTCATCGCTGACAGCGCGCGCAGGGCTACGCGCCCCGCGCGCGCATCTGGCAAGGATGCCAGCCCTGGCGCTTTGAGCGCTGGTCACGGCGCAGGTCGTCAGCTGGCGCGATGCTGCTGATACTGCTCCGCCACCTGCTGGAAATACTCCGTGAGATAGTCGATGCACACCTGCACCTTCAGCGGCAGCTTATCCTTCTCGGTATAAAGCGCATACACCGGACGGGGATCGGACTGATACTGCGGGAAAAGAATATCGATCTCCCCTGCGTTAATCTCCTCAATCACCCACATCATCGGCACATAGGCGATACCGTTACCAGCCTTGAGCCAGCGGATCAGCGTCAGCGAATCGTTGGTGACGAAACGGCCCTGCGGCGAGAGGCGCGAAACCAGCCCTTCGGGCGCGATTAGCTCGAAATTGTTATCGGGACGCACGCTGTACTCAAGCCAGGAAAAGTTATCGACATCAGCCGGCTTCTCCGGCACGCCGTGCTGCTGCAGATAGCTTTTCGCCGCGCACACCACCATCGGCATCGCGCCGAGGCGGCGAGAAAAAAGGCTGGAGTCCTTCAGCGCGCCCACGCGAATCACTAAATCGAGCCCGTCGGCGATCAGGTCCGGCGCCGGAATGCCCGCCACCAGATTTACGCTCAGGCCGGGGTACTCGCGCAGCATATTGCTGGTCATTTCGGCGAGGACGTTTTGCGCCATGGTAGAGGAGCTGCCGATGCGCAGCGTGCCGACCGGCGTATTGTTGAACGCGTAGAGCTGCTCGTGCACCTGCGTGGCTTCAGCCAGCATGCGGCGACAGCCCTGATAATAGATTTTGCCCGCCTCGGTCAGGCCGATACTGCGCGTGCTGCGGTTTAGCAGCTTAACCTGTAGCTCATCTTCCAGTTTCGCCACAATCTGACTGATAGACGAAACGCTGAGGTGAAGCTGGCGTGCGGCGGCGGTAAAAGAACCTAATTCAACCACTTTGGCGAAAATTGACATGCCTTTCAGTCGTTCCATTGTTTACTCTGGTTAAAAAGTGATTTAGCTCACATTCTGTAGAAAACGTATAGTCAGGCGCGTTACTATATGCGCGCCCGGGTATTTCCCGGAGATTCGCTTTTGCCCGGGAAGGGTCAAGCTGACCTGATGCAAACGTCTGTTGCCGCCCGATGATACGCTATTATTTACTCAGCAGTGGTTCGGATGCTGTCATCCGCCACCCAGCCGTTGCGGCTTGCAGCCGGGCAGGCTAAGGATCATCCCGGCATGGTCGTACTAAGGATCCCTGATGAGTGTGCTTCCGGTTTTTGTCGTATTTGGGCTCTCTTTCCCGCCCATCTTCATTGAGTTAATCGTCTCGCTAATGCTGTTCTGGCTGGTGAAACGACTGCTGACGCCAAGCGGTATCTACGATCTCGTATGGCATCCGGCGCTTTTTAACACGGCGCTCTACTGCTGTGTGTTTTACCTGGTATCCCGTCTATTCGTCTGAGGTCTAAGTGAAATCGCTAATAAGAAAAATCGCGCGTTACGCGATTACTATCCTGCTGGTTATCATCGCTATTGTTATCATCTTTCGCGCCTGGGTGTTTTACACCGAGTCGCCGTGGACGCGCGACGCTAAATTCGCGGCGGATGTCGTGGCGATTTCGCCGGACGTGACGGGTTTGATTACCGACGTACCTGTGCATGACAACCAGCTGGTAAAAAAGGGCGATACCCTGTTTGTCGTGGATCGTCCACGCTATCAAAAAGCGCTGGATCAGGCGCAGGCCGACGTCGAGTACTACCAGGCGCTGGTCAGCGAAAAACGTCGTGAGGCGTCGCGCCGCAACCAGCTGGGCACCTCGGCGATGTCGCGCGAAGCGATCGACCAGGCGAACAACGATCTGCAAACCACGGAACATCAGCTGGCGAAATCGATCGCCACGCGGGACCTGGCGAAGATCGATCTGGATCGCACTGCCATCACCGCGCCGTCCGACGGCTGGGTGACCAACCTCAACGTCTACAAGGGCGAATTCATTACCCGTGGTTCGGTGGCGGTGGCGCTGGTGCAGCAGCACTCTTTCTACGTGCTGGCCTATCTTGAAGAGACCAAGCTGCACGGCGTCGAGCCGGGTTATCGCGCCGAAGTGACGCCGCTCGGCAGCAACGTGGTGCTGCGTGGCACCGTCGACAGCGTCGCCGCTGGCGTGACCAACAGCAGCAGCTCGGTCGACAATAAAGGCATGGCGACCGTGGATTCCAACCTCGAGTGGGTACGTCTGGCGCAGCGCGTTCCGGTGCGCATTCGTCTCGATCGGCAGCCCGGTAATCGCTTCCCGGCGGGCACCACCGCGACCGTGGTGATTACCGGCCAGCACGATCGCGCCGATACGCAGGTGTCGCCGATGTCGCGTCTCTTCAATCGCCTGCGTGAGTTTGGCTAAGCGGGGCGATATGATCGAGTTCCTGCGTTTCCCGATCAAGCTGACCTTCGCGCTGGTGGCAGCGCTGATGATCGGCTTTCACCTTAATCTTGAAACGCCTCGCTGGGCGGTAATGACCGCCGGCATCGTCGCGGGCGGCACCGCTTTTGTCGCTGGCGGCGATCCCTATTCCGGCGCGCTGCGCTATCGCGGCGTGCTGCGTATTATCGGGACTTTTATCGGCTGTATCGCCGCGCTGACCATTATGATCGCTACGGTACGCGCGCCGGTGGTGATGCTGCTGCTCTGCTGCATCTGGGCGGGCGTCTGCGTCTGGCTCTCCTCGCTGATCAAAGTCGAAAACTCCTATGCGCTGGGGCTCGCAGGCTATACCGCGCTGATTATCGTGGTGACCGCCGACGCCAATAATGGCCTGACGCTGGTGCCGCAGTTTGCGGTTGAGCGTTGCAGCGAGATTGTGCTCGGCATTCTCTGCGCCATTCTGGCGGATATGCTCTTCTCGCCGCGCTCGATTAAAAAGGTCATCGACAGTGAAGTCGATGCGCTGTTGGTGGCGCATTATCGCCTGCTGCAGCTCTGCGTAGCGCATGAGGACAAAGAGGAGGTCGACAAGGCGTGGAGCGCGCTGGTGCGCCGCACCTCGGCGCTCGGCACTATGCGCGGCCAGCTGATGATGGAGTCGTCGCGCTGGCAAAACGCCAACCGTCGGTTGCAGATGCTCAACACGCTGTCGCTGACCATGATTACCCAGGCGGCGGAAACCTTCCTTATCCAGAATTCGCGCCCCGAATATATTCCCTCGCAGTATCGTCTGCTGATTGAGAAGAAGGTGGAAAGCGTTGCCGACGTGCACCGACGCATGAAAGTGATGCGCCGGGTGATCGGCGCCAGCGAAGAGGGCAAGGCGCCCGTGACGCTGGCAAGCTGGGTCGGCGCGGCAACGGAATATTTGCTGCTGCTGAAAGGGATTAAAAGCAACAGCCGCATCACAACGGTAGAAGAGAGCATTCTCAAGCGCGAAATCGTTATCCAGGCGCGCTCCGCTGAAACCCACCACGCGATGATTAACGGCATCCGCACCTTTGTCGCCACTGCCCTCGGCTCGCTGTTCTGGCTCTATACCGGCTGGACCTCCGGCAGCGGCTGTATGGTGATGCTGGCGGTGATCACCGCGCTGGCGATGCGCGTGCCGAATCCGCTGATGATGGCGAAGGATTTTTTCTACGGTATGATTTTTGCGGTGCCGCTGAGCTCGTTCTATTTTATGTACCTGCTGCCCAGCACCCAGCAGAGCGTGCTGCTGCTCTGCATCGCCATCGGCCTGCTCGGCTTCATTAGCGGCATCCTGATACAGCGTCGTCAGATAGGCACGCTCGGTGCGCTGGCCGGTACCATCAACGTGCTGGTTCTGGATAATCCCATGACCTTCCACCTGAGCGTGTTCATCGACAACGTGCTGGGGCAGATGATCGGTGCGTTCGTCGCCCTGATGGTCATCCTGCTTATTCGCGACAAATCGAAAGCGCGCACCGGACGTAAGCTGCTTAACCGCTTTATGTATGCTGCGGTGTCGGCGCTGACCACCAACCAGGCGCGCCGTCGCGAAAACCATCTTCCCGCGCTCTATCAACAGCTGTTTATGCTGCTGAACCTGTTTCCTGGCGATATCGACAAGTATCGCATTGCGCTGACGCTGATTATCGGCCATCAGCGGCTGCGCAGTGCGGACGTGCCGGTCAACGCCGATCTGTCGGCCTTCCATCGCCAGCTACGTGCTACGGCGGATCGCGTGATTTCAGCGCGCAGCGATGAGAAACGGCGCCACTATTTTGAACAGCTGCTGGCGGAGTTTGAGGTCTATCAGCAGAAGCTGGTGCAGTACGATGCGCCGCTCAGCGTCACCGAGCCGGTGAAGCGCCTTGCCGATATGCTCAGCAAATACCAGAACACCCTCATCCAAATCTGAATCTGGCCGCTGCCCTGCGCAGCGGCCGCGCCAGCGCCACGCCTTTCCTAAAACCCTCGCTTTTGCCATCTATACTTTTCTGACAGGAAGAGAAACTGACAGGAGCGACCTCATGACGACCCCACTGCACGACAGCGAACTTTTTCAAACCGGCTATCTGGTTAATGGCGAATGGCATCGCGCCGCCGCCACCTTTGACGTATTGAACCCGGCCACCGGTGAAGTACTGGCCGCCGTGGCGAAGGCGGGCAAGGCCGAAACCGAACGGGCGATCGCCGCCGCCGAACGCGCCTTTCCTGCCTGGCGTGCGCAGACCGCCAAAGCGCGTTCCGAGATCCTCTATCGCTGGTATCAGCTGATGATCGACAACAAAGCCTGGCTGGCGCAGCTGATGACAGCCGAACAGGGCAAGCCTTTGAAAGAGGCGGAAGGCGAGGTGGAATATGCCGCCAGCTTTATTCAGTGGTTCGCCGAGCAGGCGAAGCGCGCTAATGGCGAAATTATTCCACCGGCCAAACCGGGTTCGCGCATTCTGGCCACGCGCGAGCCGATCGGCGTCGTTGCCGCGATCACGCCGTGGAACTTTCCCATGGCAATGCTGACGCGCAAACTTGGTCCCGCGCTGGCGGCAGGCTGTACCGGTATTATCAAGCCGGCAAACAACACGCCGCTGAGCGCTTTTGCGCTGCTGGCGCTGGCGAAAAAAGCAGGCGTGCCGGACGGCGTGCTTAACGCGGTGGCTGGTGATACCCACGCCATTAGCGATGCGATTATGGCCAGCAAGGCGGTGCGCAAAATTTCCTTCACCGGCTCGACCGCAGTCGGCAAAACGCTGGTGCGCAACGCCGCTGACACCATGAAAAAGGTGTCGATGGAGCTGGGGGGCAACGCACCCTATATCGTTTTTGAAGATGCGGATATCGACGCGGCGGTTAAAGGCGCTATCGCCAATAAATTCCGCAATGCCGGCCAGGTCTGCGTCAGCGTCAACCGCTTCTATATCCACGACGCCGTGTACGACCGCTTTGTCAACCAGCTGGCGGAGGAGGTGAAAAAGCTCAAGGTTGGCAACGGTGTAGAGGAGGGCGTGGTGGTAGGCCCGCTGATTGAGGCTTCTGCAGTGGATAAAGTGGAGGAGCACGTGAAGGACGCCAAAGCAAAAAGCGGACGGATCGTCACCGGCGGTGAACGTCACGCGCTGGGCGGCAATTTCTGGCAGCCGACGGTAATCGCCGACGCGCACGAAGAGATGAAGCTGGCACGGGAAGAGACCTTTGGTCCGGTGGCGGCCTGCTTCCGCTTTAGCGACGAGCAGGAGGTGATTCGTCGCGCTAACGATACCGAGTTTGGCCTTGCGGCCTACTTTTATACCCAGAACCTGCAGCGCGTCTTTCGCGTCTCCGCCGCGCTGGAAAGCGGCATGATCGGCATCAACGAATGTGCGGTATCGACCGAGCTGGCGCCGTTTGGCGGTGTAAAAGAGTCGGGGCTGGGGCGCGAAGGTTCCGTGCTTGGACTGGAAGAGTACCTGGAGGTCAAGGCGCTGCATATCGGCGGCCTGAGCGACAGCTAACGCGCGGGCGGCTTCGCGCCGCCCGGTGAGGAAGGACAGGAGCCTTCACTATGAAAACCGAGCGTTTCGACTTTGACGAGATCGTCGACCAGTCGCATTTTTTCCGCCAGTTCAGCGAGCGCTTTGCCCTGAACATGTATCGTATTGGCGACCTGGATGCGTTATGGGACGTCCTCACCGGCGAGGAGCTGCCGATGCCGCTGGAAATTGAATTTATCAATCTGGGAAAGGGGCAGAAACGGCGCTACGGCGCACTGATCCTGTTATTTGATGAGGCGGAAGAGGAGCTGGAGGGCCAGCTCCGCTTTAATATCCGGTAACCCGACAAAAAGGGCCCCGACAAGCGAGGCCAAAGGGTTCGTCAGCAGTTGTTGACGAGGAATTATTTATAGAGTTCGGCAGTAAAGTGATAGTTGTCGCCAGTGCGCGCTTCGATCACCTTATAGGCGCTGGCGCCTTGTTCATCGGCTTTCTGCGAAAGCTGTGCGCGGTAATCCATCGGCGCGCCCGCTGTACCACTGATTGTCACTGTGCCCGCAGGCTGCATGTTCTGTGCCTGATCGCCGGTAACCAACTGCGCTGCCTGAGCGCCGAATGCGATGACGGAAAGCAGGCTAACGGTTGCGATGGTTGTTTTGATTTTCATTGTTCGTCTCCTCATTACAATCAACAACCTGCGGTTGACATCATGATGCGGGTCGTCGATATAGCAGGCGTCGCGTGGGCGCCCGATCGGTTAATTATTTATAGAGCTCAGCCGTGACGTGATAGGTGTCGTCCTGGTTGTTCTCAATGATGCGGTAGTGGCTTGCGCCCTGCGCGTCCGCCTTCTGAGAAAGCGCCTGACGGATATTGGTCTGATCGCCGTCATGACCGCTGATGCTGATGGTCTGATTCAGCGGCTGCAGCGTTTGGGCCTGTTGATTCGATACCAGACTGGCTGCGCTGGCACCGAATGACAGCGTGGCGGTCAGCGCGGCTAAAGCAATAAGAGATTTGGTTTTCATGGTCTACTCTCCTGAATTCATCGATAAGGCCACCCGATGCGCAATGCGCGCTTCAATAAGGCTGCCCGTCCAACGACATCTGGCTAACGCGCTTATTTATACAGCTCGGCGGTAGCGTGGTAGTTGCCGTTGTTATAAGCCTCGATAACGCGGTAAGCGCTGGCGCCTTTCTGCTCTGCCTTCGCATTCAGCTCTTCTTTAATCTGCATTGGAGAACCGGCTACGCCGCTTACGCTGACTGAGCCAATTGACTGCAGATTTTGCGCCTGCTGGGTGTCGACAGATTCCGCTGCAAAAGCACCGAATGACAGGGCAGACAGAATGCTCAGGGTTGCGATAGTAGTTTTAACGTTCATATATATTTCCTCGTCGTCTGTTTTTCTCTTTTTGTTTGATGTGATTTGCGTCACGAAAAGAAGTATAGAACTAATAACGCATGAAATTAATACCTGACTAATAATGTTTTGTTGTTATTCTTTATCCTTATGGCTCATTTTTATTCTTTATGGTTATAAAAACGGGTTAAAAACCAGGCTATAGCGGTTAAATGCCTTTAAAAATAGCAGGATGGGTGACTTTATCTTTTTGTGCGAAAGGCTATGGTGAATGTCGCTGGTTATTGATTTAGATCTGGGCGTTGCCGCTAATCACATAGTGTAAAGCAGCGTAAAATAGCGCGGAAGGTTAAGCGGGCAAATAGGTATGACCATACAGACTCATGACGTCAGCAGGTAGAGGAATAAGTTAAGGAACTGAATAAGCGGTGAATGAGGGGCAAGCAGGGCAAGCAGGGCAGGCAGAGCGACCGGCAGCAGGGCTGCCGGTCAAAAGAAGCGATTTAAAGCTCTTGCTCAAATACGGTAAGAAGCGCGCTATGCAGTTTTCTGACGGTGAACGCGCGCGCGGGCGTGATAAAGATCGTATCGTCGCCAGCGATGGTGCCGAGAATGCCTTCCGCTTTGCCTAGCGAGTCAAGCAGACGGGCGATCAGCTGCGCTGCGCCAGGGCTGGTGCGAATCACGATCAGCGCATCGTTATAGTCGATATCCAGCACCAGATTTTTTAACGGGCTGGTGGTGGTCGGCACGCCCAGTTCCGCCGGCAGACAGTAAACCATCTCCATTTTGGCGTTACGCGTGCGCACCGCGCCAAATTTAGTCAGCATACGAGACACCTTCGACTGATTGATATTGTCGAAGCCTTCCTCCTGAAGCGCCTGTACAATTTCGCCTTGAGAGCTGAATTTCTCTTGTTTTAACAAGGCTTTAAACGCTTTAATCAATTCGTCTTGTTTAGATGGGTTTCGCATAAGCTACCAGTAAAGAAAAATGCCGAACGCCCGCCGACGGCAGATACATTATTATGCATATGAATGAATTTTTATGCAATTAGTCGATAAAAAAGGCAGGCGCCGCGGGTTGCGGGCGGCAATGATAGCAAAATTTTTAGCACAGACCAAAAAGACGCAAGAGCAGGAAAAGCGAAGGTTGCAGAATTGTTATACAATTGAGGTGTCATATGGATAGCTATCATGGCCGTGCTCTATCTGCCATCGACATTGTTGTTGGTCATTCAGGCGCGTTGTGCTGACAAAGTAGCAACCCAAAAGATTAAGTGCTGCTGCACGCATAATGAACAGTGGGTTTGTCATCGTCTGAGAAGTTGATTCAGGTCTTAACACAGATGGAAATTCGGCTCTACTCTGCCCCACCTTAATAAGGAGTACAGAATGAAAGTTGCCGTTCTTGGCGCTGCTGGCGGAATTGGTCAGGCGCTCGCCCTTCTGTTAAAAACCCAGCTTCCTGCGGGTTCTGAACTTACGCTCTATGATATTGCGCCGGTGACGCCCGGAGTAGCGGTGGATCTCAGCCATATTCCCACCGCGGTCAAAATTCAGGGCTTTAGCGGCGAAGACGCGACGCCTGCGCTGCAGGGTGCGGACGTCATCCTGATCTCAGCGGGCGTCGCGCGTAAGCCAGGCATGGATCGCGCCGATCTGTTTAACGTTAACGCAGGCATCGTGCGCAACCTGATCGAGCAGGTGGCGCAAACCGCGCCTAAAGCGCTTGTTGGCATTATTACTAACCCGGTCAATACCACGGTAGCCATCGCCGCTGACGTGCTGAAAAAGCACGGCGTCTATGACAAAAACCGGCTGTTCGGCGTCACCACGCTGGATATTATCCGCGCCAATACCTTTGTCGCCGAGCTAAAAGGCAAGCAGCCGGATGAGGTTGAGGTGCCGGTAATCGGCGGCCACTCCGGCGTGACCATCCTGCCGCTGCTGTCGCAGGTGAAAGGCGTAAGCTTTAGCGAAGACGAGGTCGCCAGCCTGACGAAACGTATCCAAAATGCGGGGACGGAGGTGGTCGAAGCTAAAGCGGGCGGCGGATCGGCGACGCTGTCGATGGGTCAGGCCGCGGCGCGCTTCGGCCTGTCGCTGGTGCGCGCCCTGCAGGGCGAAGCGAACGTAGTGGAGTGCGCTTACGTAGAGGGCGACGGCGAGTACGCTCGCTTCTTCTCGCAGCCGCTGCTGCTGGGCAAGAACGGCATCGCCGAGCGACGCGCTATCGGCGCGCTGAGCGATTTTGAACAGCAGGCGTTAAACGGCATGCTGGAGACCTTGAAAAAAGATATCGCGCAGGGCGAGGACTTTGTGAAGCAGTAAGCGCTGCGTTCAGACTCTTTTCACCGCTGACGAGGCCCGGCTTAACGGGCCTCTGCAGCGTGTGAACCGCTTTTCCCTTCCCTTTATTACGCGCCTTTACCCGTTCACCGCCGCGCTACAGGCCGCCAGATTTAAAGGTGCGCGCTGCCGGCGTGCCGTTGCTGGCTGGCGTCTTCTTGCCCAGCGTCTCCATACGCACCTGGAAAGGCGGGAAGGGCATTTCGATACCGTGCTCGGCAAAGCCTTTCAGGATCAGCTGATGCAGCTCGTGGCGCAACGGCATGCGGTGGCCCATCTCCGCCGCGTGGATACGCAGCTCGAACAGCTGAATGCCCTGCTGCAGATCGACCAGGAAGACATCTGGCGCCGGCACGTCCAGCACATAGCTGCAGCGTTCGCACGCCTGTCTCAGTACCGTCGTTACCTCTTCGCTGTTGACATGCGCGGGCGCAGGGATAGTCAGCACTACGCGCGTCACCGAGTCAGAAAGCGACCAGTTGACGAACTGCTCGGTAATAAAGGCCTTGTTCGGGACGATAATCTCTTTGCGGTCCCAGTCGATAATGGTGGTAGCGCGCGTATTGATGCGCGTAATGCTGCCGGTCAAATCGCGGATGGTTACGGTATCGCCGATACGGATCGGCTTCTCGAAGAGGATAATCAGGCCAGAAATAAAGTTGGCGAAAATTTCCTGCAGACCAAAACCGAGTCCCACACCGAGCGCGGCGACCAGCCACTGCAGCTTCGACCACTCAATGCCGATCATTGAGAAGCCAATCAGGCCGCCAACCAGCATCAGCACATACTTAGTCAGCGTGGTAATGGCGTAACCGGTGCCGGGCGTCAGATTGAGGTGCTGCAGCAGCGCCAGCTCCAGCAGCGCGGGCATATTGCGCACCAGCTGGGTGGTGATAATCAGCACCAGAATCGCAATCAGCACCGAGCCCAGCGTAATCGGCTGAATGCTCTCCACGCCCTGTACCGTGGTGCTGACGTCCCACAGTCGAATATTCTCAAGAAAGCCGAAGGCGGAATGAATCTCCGACCAGAGCACAATCACTGACACCAGCGCAATCAGGGTAAGGATTGAGCGCACCAGCCGCAGCGACTGCGCGCTGATGGCGTCAAGGTCGATAATCGGCTCATCGATCTCAACCTCGCCATTTTGCGCGGCGGACTCTTTCTCATCTTCATGACGCGCGCGGTTAGCCAGCATATCGGCACGGCGCTGACGCGCGCGGTCAAAGGCGATGCGCCGCCGTTGGATCAGCATCCAGCGGCGGATAATGTGGTAGATCACCAGCAGCAGGAACCAGATAGCGACAGAGGTCTCCAGTCGCGCCAGCAGCGCCTGCGCGGTCGCCAGGTAGCCAATCATCGAGGCGAGGGCGGCCGCCAGCGGAATGGCGATCATCAGGTTCCACAGCACGCGGTTCACCAGATTCTCACCGTTACCCTCTTTATCCAGATAGAGCGGGATGCCGGCGCGCTTCAGGCTCACGGTAACGATCGACAGCGCGCCGCAGATCAGGATAAAGCAGAGTCGGCCAAGCGAGGCGGAAAACTGGCGATCCTCCATATTGGCGAAGGCGATCAGCAGCATAATCAGCGGCACAATCAAGCCGATGGTCAGCGAGTAGTAGCGGGTCGCGCGCGCCACGCGGGTTTGCGGCCAGCGAAAATGCACCACAAACAGGCCGTTAGGTCGGGCGAAGGCGGCGCTGATCATAAAGGCCCACAGTAGCGGCAGCGTCGCCGTGATGCCGTCGCCAAACGCCACCGCGATGGGGTAGGGCCAGGCGTGCTGCAACCCATAGCCGAGCGCCGCCCAGAGCACGGGCAGCGGCAGCGCTACCAGAATCGACCAGAAAACGGTGCGTACCGTCAGACGAAAGCGATCCTGCGTCACTTTGCCCACCTTGCTCGCCGAGCGTGCCAGAAAGGCGTTGAAGTGGCGGCGCGTTCTGAGGCTGAAGCCGACCAGCAGCACCGCGCCGATTAAGGGCAGTACGGTCTCGCGGCTGGTGACCATCATCGCCAGCGCTTTGCCGAGCTGACTCAGGGTATCGAGCGACAGCAGGCGCGACAGATCGCGCGCCACTTCCACCGGGTAGTTCAGGCCGACCGGGCTGATGTCTGCCGTCCAGAACAGATAGCGGTGGGTGGCGTCTTTCACGTCGGTCAGCGCATCCTGCAGCTGGGTATTGGCGACCTTGAGCTTGGTAATCTCAAGGATCAGCGTATCGCAGCCGGAGATCAGCGAATTTAGCAGCTCGCGCTGGGTCTTCAGCTGCGCCTCCAGAATACGGCGCTGTTCGGCGCTGAAGGGCTTTCCATCGGGCTGATGCGCTTTGCGCAGCGTCTCCTGCTGCTGCAGCAGATCTTCATAATGCAGGCGCTGCACGCGCAGCTGCGCCATTTCGTTGTCGATCTGCTGTGACTTAGGCATATCAGGCAGTCGCGCTACCTGCGCGCGCAGCGCTTCGCCCAGCAGGTTGGAGGCGCCAAGCCACTGCGACTGTTCACGCAGGGTGCCCAGCGCCTGCCGCACCTGAATAATCTGATTGGTCGCCAGCCGCTGCTGAGAGGCTACCAGATCCATACGCTGCGCCTGCTGGTTCAGTGCGGCAGAAAGATCGCGGTTAACGCGAAACTGATCGCTGATAACCGGTGGCAGGTCGCCGCTGTTTTCCGCCAGTTGCTCGGTGCGCGCCAGCGCCTGCTCCGCCTCGCGCTGACGCTGTTCATTTAACTGATTGCGCAACGCCTGCAGATAGTTGTCGAGCTGCGCCGCTTTGCGCTGATGCAGATCGGCGCGCATGCGCGCCAGCTCCTGACGATTGTTGGCGGAGAGCTGCGCCAGCTCCAGCTCGTCCACGCGCGCCTTATTGACCGCGTTTTCCGCCTGGCGCGCCCACAGCTGCGCCTGGCTCTGCGACGACGCAGTGGCAGAGCCGCTCTGCAAGCGTCGGTCGCTCTCGGTCATGGCCCGACGCGCGTCGGTTTGCTGTTGTGGGAGCTGCGACAGCGAGTCGCTGATTTCGCGGGCGCGGTCCTGCTCCTGCTGCGCCTGGCGGCCCTCTTCCAGCAGCTGGCTGCTGACCTGCAGGATCTCCTGATCGAGCTGAGCGCTGCTCATGCTGCTGGTGCTGCGCACGCCTTTGCTGCCGTCGTCTAGCGAGGTGATTTGCTGGCGCAGTTCGCGCGCGAGGCGGGGGAAATCGTCGATGACCTGCTGATACTGCTTTGCGCGCTCCAGCGACGCATCGCGTTCAGAAAGAGAGTTGAGGGCAGCCTCGAGAGACTGCACCTGATCCGCCTGCGCGGGAGAGCTTTTTGCCGCTTTCGCCTCGTCCAGCGCCTGTTTAAGTTGGCTGGCGTCCGGCACGGTGGCCGCCAGCGCTGAGGTGCTGAGCCAGAGGCTCAGCAGCAGGATGAGAAACGATCGCACAGCAAAAACACTCTCAGCGGTTAGTCGGCGATAACGTCGACGGGGTCGGTCTGCGGCAGCGCGATAGCCAGCGGCTGACCGAGGCGGGTCTTGCTTTCAGCTTCCAGGCTCTCCGCCAGCTTCACGCGTCCCGGCGCGAACAGATTAATCACGGTGGAGCCGAGCTTAAAGCGGCCCATCTCCTGGCCTTTCAGCAGCACAACGGCGCCTTCGCTATCCGCAGCCGGATAGTGCCAGCGTTTGATCACCCCTTCGCGCGGCGGCGTAATGGTGCCGGCCCAGCTGGTTTCGATGCTGCCGACGATAGTGGCGCCAACGAGGATCTGCACCATCGGGCCGATGTCGGTATCGAAATAGCAGATCACGCGTTCGTTGCGCGCGAACAAATTGGGGATATTGCGCGCCGTCAGCGGGTTCACCGAGTAGAGATCGCCCGGCACGTAGATCATCTCGCGCAGAATGCCGTTGCACGGCATATGCACGCGATGGTAGTCGCGCGGCGCAAGGTAAGTGGTAACGAAATGGCCGTCGCGGAACTGCGCCGCTATCGTTTCCTGACCCGCTAACAGCGCGTCGAGCGTATAGTGATGGCCTTTCGCCTGGAAAATCTGATCGCCTTCGATGCGGCCCAGCTGGCTGATGGCGCCGTCGGCAGGCAGCACGATCAGGTTCGCGTCGGGATCGACCGGACGCGCGTCATCTTTTAACGGACGAACAAAAAAGTCGTTAAAGGTGCGATAGCTGGCGGTGTCGGACTTCCGCGCTTCCGACATATCCACTTTGTAGAACCAGACGAAGATATCAATCACCAGTTTGGTCAACCATCCGCCACGACGGCTGGCACCCCAACCGGCAAGTTCCGTTAACCATTTTTTCGGCAGTACATGATTCAGGCCGAGTTTTACACGATCAAACACCTTAGCCTCCTGGCTTTGTTTCGCGTCAATCAAAAGGGGGCGAATCATATCAGCGCCCCGGTCAGATGGCGAATTTCCCCGTGATCGCGTCCGTTACAGAGGCGATGCAGGGTCAATGCCGCGGTAAGCAGCGAGCATCACTCGCTGGAGGAGAAATTCTTGCGCGTTTTCACCTGCGCCATGCTCTCCAGAATACGGTGATAATTGTCGAAGCGCGAAACGTCTATCTGGCCCGCCTCGACGGCGGCGCGGATAGCGCAGCCAGGATCGCTGCCGTGCTTACAGTCGCGGAACTTACAACTGCCGAGAAATTCACGAAATTCGACAAATCCGCGGGTAATTTGTTCCGGCTCAAGATGCCATAAGCCGAACTCGCGCACCCCCGGCGAATCGATCACGTCGCCGCCGTGAGGAAAGTGGTACAGGCGCGACGCGGTGGTGGTATGCTGGCCCAGCCCGGAAACGTCAGAGACGTCGTTGGTAACGATGGCGGTTTCCACTGCCGCGTCCAGGCCGAGCAGGGCGTTCAGCAGGCTCGATTTGCCGACGCCGGACTGTCCGGCGAAGATGCTGATGCGATCGGTCAGGGCCGCTTCGAGATCCACCAGGCCCGCTTTGGCATGGCTGGAGACCATCAGCACGCGATAGCCGATACGGCGATAGATATCCATCTGCTGGTCGACGAAGGCGCGTGCCTCGTCATCCAGCAGATCGGTCTTGTTCAGCACCAGCAGCGGTTCGATGCCCAGGGTTTCGCTCGCCACCAGATAGCGGTCGATAATATTAAGCGACAGCTCAGGCAAAATCGCCGAAACGATAATAATCTGGTCGATATTGGCGGCGATCGGCTTCAGCCCGTCGTAGTAGTCGGGGCGCGTCAGCACGCTGCTGCGCTCGTGCACTGCTTCGACAATGCCTTTGCCGCCGCCGAGCGCCGGGCGCCAAACGACGCGATCGCCGGTCACCAGCGAACGGATAGTGCGGCGCAGGTTGCAGCGATGCACCTCGCCCGCGCGGTCTTCGACGTCTGCGTGCATGCCGAAACGGCTGATCACGACGCCTTCCGCCGCTTCACCGAACAGATTGTCGTCAGCTTCCGGCGCATCGCGCTGGTTCAGACGACGCTGATGGTTAGCGCTGACGCGACGTTGTTGACCTTTCGACAGTTTATTTTTGCTCACGCATCCTCTCAGGCTTTCGTCAGACTTCGCCCGGTTGGGCAAAACGTCTATGATACACCTTATTCACTCTTGATGACGACTACGGCTACGGCGGGAAAAAGCATGGCGACAGGAAATGAAAATAATCTGATTTGGATCGATCTGGAGATGACCGGACTGGATCCGGAGCGCGACCGCATTATCGAGATTGCCACGCTGGTGACCGATGCGAATCTTAATATTCTGGCGGAAGGGCCGGTCATGGCGGTGCATCAGTCCGATGCCCAGCTGGCGCTGATGGACGAATGGAACGTGCGCACCCATACCGCGAGCGGGCTGGTGGAGCGCGTCAAAGCCAGCGAGTTCGACGATCGCCGCGCCGAACTGGCGACGATTGAATTCCTTAAACAGTGGGTGCCTGCTAACAGCTCGCCGATTTGCGGCAATAGCATTGGGCAGGATCGCCGCTTTCTTTTCAAATACATGCCGGAGCTGGAAGCCTACTTCCACTATCGCTATCTCGACGTCAGCACCTTAAAAGAGCTGGCGCGTCGCTGGAAGCCGGAAATTCTGCCAGGCTTCAAAAAGGCGGGCACGCATCAGGCGCTGGATGATATTCGCGAATCGGTCGCCGAGCTGGCATACTACCGCGAGCACTTTTTGCAGCTTTAACTCTGAAAGGTGCGCAGGAAAACAGCAGGTTGCTGCTTTAATCGGCAAACGAATCGAAAGCGCAAAATTTTGCTTTTAGACTCTTGCAGCAGCAATAATTTCTCGTATAATGCGCACCCCGTACCGATGAAGAATTTATACAACGGTACAAGGCGCGGGAATAGCTCAGTTGGTAGAGCACGACCTTGCCAAGGTCGGGGTCGCGAGTTCGAGTCTCGTTTCCCGCTCCAAAATTTGATTAGCAGTACCTTTCCTAAGCGGGAATAGCTCAGTTGGTAGAGCACGACCTTGCCAAGGTCGGGGTCGCGAGTTCGAGTCTCGTTTCCCGCTCCAAAATTTGTTTAGCAGTACCTTCCAGTGCGGGAATAGCTCAGTTGGTAGAGCACGACCTTGCCAAGGTCGGGGTCGCGAGTTCGAGTCTCGTTTCCCGCTCCAGATTTTACATCACTAAAAATCATACGCTTAGTTACGCCGTTGGCGATTGCCACGTGGCGCTGCGCTTATTAGGTTATCCACAACGCACGAGCCGTGTTTTGCCGCTGCTCAGGGCGATCTGTAAAACTATTTTAAACAGAGTTATCCACAACTTTGGCTGTGGCTACACAGGCTATGCACATTCTTATTTGTACACATTTCGCGTTTAACTGCTTGATTTAACAGGTGGTGAAAATATTTCATTTTGTTAAATACTGCTCTGGCGCGCCCTGTGTCAGTTGAATGACAACAGCTTTTTATTTTTATGCACAGCTTGTGGAAAAATAGCTGACAATGGCTGCTGTTTAATCATGCGTCACGCGGCAAACCCTTCTCGATAGCGCGTACCAGCCGTTTTTGCTGCGCGGGCTGGACGTCAATCGCCAGCGCCTGACGTTTTTCCTGCTGCTGAAGCAGCGCCCATTCAATATGTTCATCAAGCAGGGCATTTTCGCCCAACCGCTTCTCCAGCACGCCTGCAATCTCAGCGCGCCAGGGCGCATTGCCCAGCGCCACGGCAATATTGCGCAGCCAGCGCAGATGACCAATACGGCGTATCGCCGAGCCTTCCGTTACGCGTAAAAAGGTTTTCTCATCCCACTGGAACAGCGTCATGAGCTCCGGGGCATGCAGCGCGGCGCGCGGCGAGAAATCCGTTTCATCGCTGAGTTGCCCATAGCGATTCCAGGGGCAGATCAGCTGACAGTCGTCGCAGCCGTAAATCCGGTTGCCCATCAGCGGGCGCAGCGTTTCCGGAATGGCGCCCTCAAGCTCAATAGTGAGGTAGGAGATGCAGCGGCGCGCATCCACCACATAGGGTTCGACGATGGCGTTAGTCGGACATATGGTCATGCAGGCGACGCAGCGGCCGCACTGTTCTTCCTGCGGCGCGTCGATCGGCAGCGGCAGATCGATCAGCAGCTCGCCGAGGAAAAACCATGAGCCCGCCTCGCGGTTCAGGATCAGCGAGTGTTTACCCGTCCAGCCAAGACCTGCCTTGGCCGCCAGCGGTCGTTCCAGCAGCGGCGCCGAGTCGACGAAGGGACGGAAATTGAGCTCGCCGCACTTTTCCTGAATCATTTCTCCGAGCTTTTTCAGGCGATTGCGCAATACTTTGTGGTAATCGCGTCCCAGAGCGTAGCGGCTGACATAGCCGAGCTGCGGGTTTTTCAGCGTACTGGCAAAGGCGGCTTTGGCCGGAAGGTAGTTCATGCGTACGCTGATAACGCGCAGCGTGCCGGGCAGCAGTTCATGCGGACGCGCGCGCATCATGCCGTGGCGCGCCATCCACTCCATTTCGCCGTGATACTGTTTGTCCAGCCACGCCTGCAGACGCGGCTCTTCCGCGCTGAGATCGGTGTCGGTGATGCCGACCTGCTGAAAGCCGAGATCCTTGCCCCACTGTTTAATCTGTTGAGCAAGCTGATGAAGATCGAGAGGGTATGACATGAGTAACCAGGAATCGAAAGCGAACGGCCGCAGTTTACCATATTCCGTCTGGCCTGCGCAGGCTCTGCACCAGCTGGAGCGCGACGGCGCCGACGCGCTGGGCATTACGCTTTATGAGCTGATGCAGCGCGCCGGGCAGGCGGCGTTCGAGCTGGCGCGCGCGCAGTGGCCGCAGGCGCGCAGCTGGCTGATTCTCTGCGGGCATGGCAATAACGGCGGCGACGGCTATGTCACGGCACGGCTGGCGCAGGCGGCGGGCTATGCGGTCACGCTGCTGGCGTGCGACAGCGATAAGCCGCTGCCCGATGAGGCGCAGCGCGCGCGCGAGGCCTGGCTGGAGGCGGGCGGCGAGATCCATGCCGCTGACGCTCCCTGGCCGGAGCAGGTCGATCTTATTGTCGACGCGCTGCTGGGCACCGGCATCAATCGTGCGCCTGCAGAACCTTACCTGAGCCTGATTAAACAGGCGAACGCCCATACCGCGCCGGTGCTGGCGATCGATATACCGTCGGGGCTGTCGGCGGCGACCGGCTGTGCGCCGGGCGAGGCGATCGTTGCGACGCAGACGCTGAGCGTTATTGCGCTGAAGCCCGGCCAGATCACCGGCCAGGCGCGCGACCTTATCGGCGATCTGCGCTACGCCGATCTCGGCCTGAGCGCTTTTCTCGCCGGTGAAAACGCGCCGATGGCGCGCTACGACGCCACCTCGCTTTCGCACTGGCTGAAGCCGCGCAAGCCTACCTCGCACAAAGGCAACCACGGCCGCCTGTTGGTGGTGGGCGGCGACACCGGCACCGCCGGCGCGATTCGCATGACCGCCGAAGCGGCGCTGCGCGCTGGCTCGGGTCTGGTGCGTGTCCTGACGCATCGCGATAATATTGCGCCGGTACTCACGGCGCGTCCGGAGATCATGGTGGATGAGCTGACCGACGCCAGCCTGCAAAGCGGGCTGGCGTGGGCGGACGTGATCGCCATCGGGCCGGGCCTGGGCCAGCGGGAGTGGGGACAGAATGCGCTGAAAGCGGTCGCTGCCAGTGAAAAGCCGATGCTTTGGGACGCTGATGCGCTTAACCTGCTGGCAATCAATGCAGAGAAACGTCAGAATCGCATCATTACGCCGCACCCTGGCGAAGCGGCGCGACTGCTGGGCATTAAGACCAGCGAAGTCGAGAGCGATCGCCTGCTCGCCGCGCAGAAACTCGCGGCGCGCTATGGCGGAGTCGCGGTGTTGAAAGGCGCTGGCACCCTTATCGCCAGCGAGGAGGGCGACATGGCCTTCGCTGACGTCGGCAATGCGGGCATGGCCTCCGGCGGCATGGGCGATGTATTAAGTGGTATTATCGCCTCAATGATGGGGCAGCAGCTGGCGCTGTTCGACGCGGCCTGCGCAGGCTGCGTCGCGCACGGCGCGACGGCGGACGCAGTGGCGGCGCGGCGCGGAACGCGCGGCATGTTGGCAACAGATTTATTCGAGCTGCTTTGGCAGTTTGTTAATCCAGAGATGACCCAATAATAAAGCATGAAGACCTGTGTTATTTCCTTGCCCGATGAGGCGGCAACGCTCGATCTGGGCGCTAAGCTGGCCCGCGCCTGTACCGGCGCGGCGGTAATCTATCTCTATGGCGATCTGGGCGCGGGTAAAACGACCTTCAGCCGTGGATTTTTGCAGGCGATTGGCCATCAGGGCAACGTCAAAAGCCCGACCTATACGCTGGTCGAGCCCTACCAGCTTGACGCGCGCGCGCTCTACCATTTCGATCTCTATCGCCTGGCCGATCCTGAAGAGCTGGAGTTCATGGGGATCCGTGACTACTTCACCGGCGAGGCTATCTGCCTGGTAGAGTGGCCGCAGCAGGGGGCTGGCGTCCTGCCGCCGCCCGATCTGGCACTCACGCTAAGCTACGTCGGTAGCGCGCGCGAGGCGCGCCTTGAGGCGCACTCCGCGCTGGGCGAACGCCTGACAGAGCAGGTGGCGCAGGCATGATCGCACGGATGAAACGCGCACTGCTGCTGATACTCTGTCTGGCGACAGCGCCCGCGCTGGCGGCCAGCCTCTCCGATATCAAAGTTGAAAACGGCGACAGCAAGGCGACGGTAACCCTGAGCTTCGCCGGGCAGCCGGTCTACGGCTTCTTTCCGCTGCGCAACCCGGATCGCGTGGTGCTGGATATTCGTCAGAGCGGCGTGATTCAGGGGCTGCCGCTTAACTTCAGCGGCGAAAATATCGTCAGGCGCATTCGCACCAGCACGCCAAAGGATAAGCAGAGCATTCGCCTGGTGTTCGAGCTGACGCAGGCGGGCAAAACCCGCGCGGTGACCCAGCGCAACGGCAGCAGCTATAACGTGGTGTTCACTATTCAGGGCAAGCAGCCCGCCAGCCGTACCGCGCCGGTTTCAACCGCGACCACGACAACGCCGGGACGGACGGCACCGAGCCGACCTGCCGCGAACCCGTTCAACGGCAACCAGGTAACAGCGGTCAGCAATAGCAACACCACCACGCGTCCAGGCAATGCGGTGCCCACCAGCAACGACACGGTGATTGTAGCGATCGACGCCGGCCACGGCGGCCAGGATCCTGGCGCCACCGGCCAGCACGGGCTGCATGAGAAGAACGTCACCATCGCCATCGCGCGCAAGCTGAAGGTCCTGCTGAACAACGATCCGATGTTTAAAGGCGTGCTGACGCGCGACGGCGACTACTTTATTTCGGTGATGGGCCGTTCTGAAGTGGCGCGCAAAGAGAACGCCAACCTGTTGGTTTCAATTCACGCCGATTCGGCGCCGAGCCACAGCGCCACCGGGGCGTCGGTATGGGTGCTGTCGAATCGTCGCGCCAACAGCGAAATGGCGAACTGGCTGGAGCAGCGCGAGAAACAGTCCGAGCTGCTGGGCGGGGCAGGCGACCTGCTGGCTAACAGCCAGGCCGATCCCTACCTGAGCCAGGCGGTGCTGGATCTGCAGTTTGGCCATTCGCAGCGCGTCGGTTATGACGTGGCGATGAAGGTGTTGCAGCAGCTGCGCGGCGTTTCGCCGCTGCATAAGCGTTTGCCGGAGCACGCCAGCCTCGGCGTGCTGCGTTCGCCGGATATCCCCTCGCTGTTGGTGGAAACCGGCTTCATCAGTAATGCCTCGGAGGAGCGACTGCTCGGCAGTAGCGCTTACCAGGATAAAATTGCGATGGCGATCTACAAAGGCCTGCGCAATTATTTCCTGGCGCACCCGCTACAATCGCTCCCAAAGGAGGAAAACCGCCCAGTCGGCTCATCGCCGGCGGTGAGCGTCGCCAGTAATCCGGCGACCGGCACCACGCAGTATACCGGCGCGGTGCAGCGTCATACTGTCACCCGCGGCGAAACGCTCTCTGGCATCGCCGCGAAATATGGCGTCAGCATGGGGACGCTGCGCGAGATGAACCGGCTGAAGCGCGATGTGGTCTGGGTCGGACAGCGCCTGAAAGTGCCAGCCAGCAATACGGTGGCCGCGCGCGGTCCGGCGCGTCATAAAGTGGTGCGGGGCGACTCGCTGACGGCTATCGCCGCGCATTACGGCGTCAGCCCGCAGGCGATCATCCAGGCGAACAATATGAAGTCCTCAAATGTGATGTTGGGGCAAACCCTGAAAATACCCGCCTCCTGACGGCCCGCCCGGCCAGGCGCCGGGCCAGGCTCTACAAGGATAATCACCATGCCCATTCAAATTTTACCGCCGCAGCTGGCTAACCAGATTGCGGCGGGTGAAGTCGTCGAGCGTCCAGCCTCGGTGGTCAAAGAGCTGGTGGAAAACAGCCTTGACGCTGGCGCGACGCGCATCGATATCGACATTGAAAAAGGCGGCGCGAAACTGATCCGTATTCGCGATAACGGCTGCGGCATCAGCAAAGAGGAGCTGGCGATGGCGCTGGCGCGCCACGCCACCAGCAAAATCGCCTCGCTCGACGATCTGGAAGCGATTATGAGCCTGGGCTTTCGCGGCGAAGCGCTGGCCAGCATCAGTTCAGTCTCGCGGCTGACCCTGACTTCGCGCACTGAAGCGCAGAGCGAGGCCTGGCAGGCCTACGCCGAAGGCCGCGAGATGGCGGTGACGGTTAAGCCCGCAGCGCATCCGTGTGGCACCACGCTGGAGGTGCTCGATCTCTTCTACAACACGCCCGCGCGTCGCAAATTTATGCGCACCGAGAAAACTGAGTTTGGCCATATCGACGAGGTGATTCGCCGCATCGCGCTGGCGCGTTTTGACGTCTCTATCTCGCTCAGCCATAACGGCAAGCTGATGCGTCAATATCGCGCGGTCAATGATGAGGCGCAGCGCGAACGGCGGCTGGGCGCGATTTGCGGCACGACCTTTATGCAGCATGCGCTACGCATCGACTGGCGACATGACGATCTGCTGCTGCGCGGCTGGGTCGCCGATCCGGCTGGATCGCGGCAGCTGATCGATATTCAGTATTGCTACGTCAACGGCCGCATGATGCGCGACAAGCTGATCAATCATGCGATACGGCAGGCGTTTCAGACGCAGCTGCAGGCCGACCAGCAGCCAGCCTATGTGCTCTACCTGGAAATTGATCCGCATCAGGTGGATGTCAACGTGCATCCCGCCAAGCATGAGGTGCGTTTCCATCAGTCACGGCTGGTGCACGATTTTATCTTTCAGGGCGTGATGAGCGTGCTGCAGGCGAGCAGCGCGCCGACCCTGCCGTTAATGCAGGCGGAAGAGCCAACGCCGCGCTGGCAGCCGGAAAATCGTCAGGCGGCGGGCGGCAACCACTTTTCCCAGCCCGCCGCGCCGCACCGCAGCGACGGGGGCGGCACGGCAGCGGCCTCATCCCCAGCCGCGCAGCCGGGCTGGCAGAATAAAGAGAGTAGCTACAGCAAGCGCGAAGGCGCGGTCTATCAACAACTGCTGAAAACGCCAGCCGCAGCTCCGCGCGTACCGGCTGAACCGGCCACGCCGACGGTCACCCCGCGCGCGCAGCCAGCTGAGACGCCGCTTTCCTCGCATGCGCAAAGCTTTGGCCGCGTGTTAACGGTGGTGCGGGAGCGCTATGCGCTCTTGGAGCAGGAGCAGGCGCTGCTGCTGCTATCGCTGTCTGTCGCCGCGCGCTGGGTGCGGCATGCGCAGCTACAGCCGGGCGAGACCGGGCTGAAGTCACAGCCGCTGCTTATTCCGGTACGCATGAAGGTCGCACGGCCGGAGCGTCAGATCGCTGCAGAGAGGCAGAACCTGCTCAATGAAATGGGCATCGATCTGCAGCCGGAAGGCGACCACGTTACCCTGCGCGCGGTGCCTTTACCCCTGCGCACGCAAAATTTACAAATCTTGATTCCAGAGCTGTTAGGCTATCTCGCCCAGCAGCCTGAGAGCGGCGCTTCTCAGCTGGCTCAATGGCTGGCGCGACGTTGCGATACCGACGCGCCTCACTGGAATCACTCGCAGGCGATTACGCTGCTGGCGGAGCTGGAACGGCTCTGTCCGCACCTGCTGAAATCGCCGCCTTCTGGCCTGATTCAGGCCCTGGATATTGAGAGCGCGCTTGCCGCATTAACCCATGAGTGAACAAAACCCGGCTGGCCGACCAAAGGCTATTTTTTTGATGGGGCCGACCGCCTCGGGCAAAACCGCGCTGGCGATAGCGCTAAGAAAGCAGCTGCCGGTGGAACTTATCAGCGTCGACTCTGCCTTAATCTATCGTGGGATGGATATCGGCACGGCCAAGCCCTCGGCAGAAGAACTGGCGCAGGCGCCGCACCGCCTGCTGGATATCCGCGATCCTTCTGAAGCCTATTCCGCCGCCGATTTCCGCCGCGATGCGCTGGCGGCGATGGCGGAAATCGTTCAGAACGGTCGCATTCCGCTGCTGGTCGGCGGAACCATGCTCTATTTCAAGGCGTTACTGGAAGGATTGTCGCCGCTCCCCTCGGCCGATCCTGAAATACGTCAGCGCATTGAACAAATGGCGCACGAAAAAGGGTGGGAGGCGCTGCATCGTCAGCTGTGCGACATCGACCCGGTGGCCGGGGGTCGTATTCATCCGAATGATCCGCAGAGACTTTCGCGAGCACTGGAAGTTTTTTTTATTTCGGGTAAAACTTTAACGGAACTGACTAAAACATCCGGCGAAGCGTTACCCTACGATGTGTATCAGTTCGCCATCGCCCCCGCGACCCGTGAACTGCTGCATCAGCGCATCGAACTACGCTTTCAGCAGATGCTGGCGTCAGGATTTGAAGCGGAGGCTCGGGCCCTGTTTGCACGAGGTGATTTGCATACGGATATGCCTTCCATTCGCTGTGTCGGTTATCGTCAGATGTGGTCGTACCTGGCTGGCGAGATCGATTACGACGAGATGGTTTATCGGGGAATTTGCGCAACCCGGCAGCTCGCTAAACGTCAGATGACCTGGTTACGCGGCTGGGAAAATGTACGCTGGCTTGACAGCGACAGCCCAGAATCCGCGCGTGATGAGGTGCTTCAGGTTCTTAGTGCGAAGCATGGGTGATTGTGTACAATTGGCTGGTTATCGTGCGCAAATTTTTACGCAGTTTTTTCAGAACTTCGGTTCTACAAGTAATAAACAACAAGCATATAAGGAAAAGATAGAATGGCTAAGGGGCAATCATTACAAGACCCGTTTTTGAACGCACTGCGTCGTGAACGTGTTCCGGTTTCGATTTATTTGGTCAACGGTATCAAGCTGCAGGGACAAATTGAGTCTTTCGATCAATTCGTGATTTTGTTGAAGAACACGGTAAGCCAGATGGTTTACAAGCACGCCATTTCTACCGTGGTTCCATCGCGCCCGGTTTCCCATCACAGCAACAACACCGGTGGCGGCAGCAACAACTACCACCACGGCGGTAGCAACGCTTCTGCGCCGTCGCAGCCACAACAAGACGGCGATAGCGCGGAATAACGCGCTACCCGGATAAGCCAGGGCGGGAGAACGCAGACCGTTTTCCGTCCTGGTCTCTTATTTTCTAAGCGAGGTTATAGCTTGTTTGACCGTTATGAAGCCGGTGAGCAGGCCGTACTGGTACACATCTGGTTCTCCCAAGACAAAGAGATGGAAGATCTCCAGGAATTCGAAACCCTGGTCTCTTCTGCGGGCGTAGACGCGCTGCAGGTCATTACTGGCAGTCGTAAAGCGCCACATCCCAAATATTTTGTCGGTGAAGGAAAGGCAGCTGAAATTGCCGATGCGGTAAAATCAAGTGGAGCATCGGTCGTATTATTCGATCATGCGTTAACCCCTGCGCAGGAACGCAACCTGGAGCGCCTGTGCGAATGTCGCGTCATAGACCGTACCGGTCTAATCCTGGATATCTTCGCCCAACGTGCCCGAACGCATGAAGGTAAGCTGCAGGTCGAACTGGCTCAGCTGCGCCATCTTGCTACCCGACTGGTACGCGGCTGGACGCACCTTGAACGTCAGAAAGGCGGCATCGGCTTGCGCGGCCCGGGTGAAACCCAGCTGGAAACCGACCGTCGTTTGCTGCGCAATCGAATCAGTCAGATTTTGTCCCGCCTTGAACGCGTAGAGAAACAGCGCGATCAGGGACGTCAGGCGCGTGCCAAAGCGGACGTGCCAACCGTGTCACTCGTCGGCTATACCAACGCCGGTAAATCCACCCTGTTCAACGCCGTCACCTCCGCTAACGTCTATGCAGCAGATCAGCTGTTTGCGACGCTCGATCCGACGCTGCGCCGTCTCAACGTGGCGGACGTCGGCGACGTGGTGCTGGCGGATACCGTCGGCTTTATTCGTCATTTGCCTCACGATCTGGTGGCCGCGTTTAAAGCGACGCTGCAGGAAACACGACAGGCAACGCTGCTGCTGCACGTGATCGACGCCGCCGACGTGCGCGTCAATGAGAATATCGAAGCGGTCGATGCGGTGCTGGAAGAGATCGACGCGCATGAAATTCCCGCGCTGCTGGTGATGAATAAAATCGATATGCTGGATGGCTTCGTTCCGCGTATCGATCGCGATGAAGAAAATCGGCCGATCCGCGTCTGGCTTTCCGCCCAGAGCGGGGAAGGTTTGCCGCTGCTCTGGCAGGCGCTCTCCGAGCGTCTGGCGGGCGAAATCGCGCAGTACGAACTGCGCCTGCCGCCAGAAGCGGGGCGCCTGCGTAGCCGCTTCTACCAGCTGCAGGCCATTGAAGATGAATGGAATGAAGAGGAAGGCGGCATCGGTCTACGCGTGCGTCTGCCGATGGTTGACTGGCGACGCCTGTGCAAGCAGGAACCGGCGCTGCTTGATTACATAGTTTGACACGTTGCCCAAACGTCCTTACGCAATAGCTGGTATGGTGTAGCAGGCGGCCGCCGTTTTTTCTGGGACTTTTTCTTTGGCTCTTTAGGGCGAATGAAGGCGGCCAGCAGAACTACAGCCGCGAAAAGCAGGGTTTACCCAGAGATTCCAGGCTGTAGCAAGGCAGCCAATACAGCTACAGCCTGAAAGCTGCAGGGTAAACAGCGCACTTACAATAAATGGAGTAGAACATGGCGTGGAATCAGCCCGGTAATAACGGACAGGACCGCGACCCGTGGGGAAGCAGCAATAATAAAGGCGGCAACTCTGGGGGAAACAAAGGCGGTCGTGAACAGGGACCGCCGGATCTGGATGATATCTTCCGTAAGTTGAGCAAAAAGCTCGGCGGACTGGGCGGTGGCAAACAGAGTGACAATGGCCAGCGCAGCGGCGGCGGCGGTGGCAAACTGGTCGGGATCGTCGCTGTCGCGGCGGTGGTAATCTGGGCCGCCAGTGGATTCTACACCATTAAAGAAGCGGAGCGCGGCGTCGTCACGCGCTTCGGCAAGTTCAGTCATCTGGTGGAGCCAGGCCTGAACTGGAAACCTACCTTTATCGACCAGGTGCGCGCGGTAAACGTGGAAGCGGTGCGCGAGCTGGCTGCCTCCGGCGTGATGCTGACCTCGGATGAGAACGTGGTGCGCGTTGAGATGAACGTGCAGTACCGCGTGACCGATCCTGAACGCTATCTGTTCGCCGTCACCAGCGCGGACGACAGTCTACGCCAGGCGACGGACAGCGCACTGCGTGGCGTCATTGGCCGCTCTACGATGGATCGTATTCTGACTGAAGGCCGTACCGTGGTGCGTAGCGATACGCAGCGCGAAATCGACGAAACCATTCGCCCTTACAACATGGGCATTACGCTGCTTGACGTCAACTTCCAGGCGGCGCGTCCACCGGAAGAGGTGAAAGCGGCGTTCGACGACGCCATCGCCGCGCGTGAAAACCGCGAGCAGTACGTGCGCGAGGCGGAAGCCTACGCGAACGAAGTGCAGCCGCGCGCGAATGGTCAGGCGCAGCGTATCCTCGAAGAGGCGCGCGCTTATAAAGAACGTACCGTGCTGGAAGCGCAGGGTGAAGTCGCACGCTTCGCCAGGCTGCTGCCTGAGTACAAGGCGGCGCCGGACATCACCAAAGAGCGTCTCTATATCGAGACCATGGAACGCGTGCTGAGCCATACGCGCAAAGTGCTGGTTAACGAGCGCGGCAATAACCTGATGGTGCTCCCGCTTGACCAGCTGATGCGCGGCGCAACTGGCGCGGCGCAGGGCGGTCACAAAGGCGCGAGTCTGAGCACGCTGCCCGCTTCGCCTGGCAGCACTGCCAGCCGCAGCGACACGTCAGCCTACAATCCAGACAGCATCATGGATCAGCGTCGGGCCAATGCTCTGCGCAACGATACCCAGCGCGAAGGGAGAGAGTAATCGATGCGTAAGCCCATAATTGTAGTCATTATTGTTGTACTGGTGGCGCTCTACGCTTCACTGTTTGTGGTGCAGGAAGGCGAACGCGGCATCGTGCTGCGCTTTGGCAAAGTCCTGCGCGACGACGAAAACAAACCGCAGGTGTTCGCGCCGGGTCTGCATATGAAAGTGCCGTTTATCGAGACGGTTAAAACGCTGGACGCGCGTATTCAGACCATGGACAACCAGGCGGATCGCTTCGTCACCAAAGAGAAGAAAGATCTGATCGTCGACTCTTACATCAAATGGCGCATCAGCGACTTCAGCCGCTACTACCTGGCGACGGGCGGCGGCGACGTTTCGCAGGCAGAAGTGCTGCTGAAGCGCAAATTCAGCGACCGTTTGCGTTCTGAGATGGGCCGTCTTGATGTGAAGGATATCGTGACGGACTCTCGCGGCCGCCTGACCACTGACGTGCGCGACGCGCTGAATACCGGCAGCGCTGGCAGCGATGACGAAGTGCAGACGCCGGCGGCAGATGACGCCATCGCCAGCGCGGCGGCGCGCGTCGAGCGCGAAACCAACAGCAAAGAGCCTGCGATCAACCCGAACAGCATGGCGGCGCTGGGCATTCAGGTCGTCGACGTGCGCATCAAGCAGATCAATCTGCCGACCGAGGTCTCGGACGCTATTTATAATCGTATGCGCGCTGAGCGTGAAGCTGTTGCGCGTAGCCAGCGCTCTCAGGGTCAGGAAGAGGCGGAAAAACTGCGTGCGCAGGCGGACTATCAGGTCACCCGCACGCTGGCGGAAGCGCAGCGTACCGCGCTGATCACGCGCGGTGACGGCGATGCCGAAGCTGCGAAGCTGTTTGCCGATGCATTCAGCCAGGATCCGGACTTCTACGCCTTTATCCGCAGCCTGCGCGCCTATGAAAATAGCTTCAGCGACAATCAGGATGTGATGGTGCTCAGCCCGGACAGCGATTTCTTCCGATATATGAAAGCGCCCTCTAACGCGACGCGATAAGAACTGCTATAACCTACGGGCCGACAATGATGTCGGCCTTTTTTTTGGAAGGGTAAATGAATCAAACCATATGGATGGCGCTGGCGCTGGTACTGGTGCTGGAAGGGCTGGGGCCGATGTTTCTGCCGCGCATCTGGCGTCGTATGATCCTGAGCACGGCGCAGCTGCCCGATCGCCTGCTGCACCGTTTCGGCGGCGGCCTGGTCGTGGCGGGCGTGGTCATTTACTACATGATCGGCGCGCACGGCGGCGGCTGATTTCGCGACTGGCAGGGCTAAATTGTGCCTGCTGCGCCGCCTTTCCCCAGGATGTTGTAGTGCGCAAAAATCAGGCGAAAAATGCGCGCAAACGTATGCTAAAAGTGCTGAAAGCCACAGGATCAGATGGTAGAATCCATTTTTAAGCAATCGGTGATTTTGAAAATGGGTAAGAACGTCGTCGTACTGGGCACCCAATGGGGTGACGAAGGCAAAGGTAAAATTGTAGATCTGCTGACTGAACGCGCTAATTATGTGGTGCGTTACCAGGGTGGCCACAATGCAGGCCATACGCTTGTCATCAACGGTGAAAAAACCGTCCTCCACTTAATTCCATCTGGCATCCTGCGCGAAAACGTCACCAGCATCATTGGTAACGGCGTGGTGCTGTCGCCTGAAGCTCTGATGAAAGAGATGAAAGGCCTGGAAGAACGTGGCGTACCGGTACGCGAACGTCTGCTGATTTCTGAAGCCTGTCCGCTGATCCTGCAATACCATGTCGCAATGGATCTGGCGCGCGAAAAAGCGCGCGGCGCCAAAGCCATCGGCACCACCGGTCGCGGCATCGGCCCGGCCTATGAAGATAAAGTGGCGCGCCGCGGTCTGCGCGTCGGCGATCTCTTCAACAAAGAGACCTTCGCCGTTAAGCTGAAAGAGATTGTTGATTACTACAACTTCCAGCTGGTGAACTACTACAAAGAAGACGCAGTCGACTACGACAAGGTGCTGAGCGACGTGCTGGCGGTAGCCGACGTGCTGACCAGCATGGTGGTTGACGTCTCCGATCTGCTGGATACGGCGCAGAAGCGCGGCGACCTGATCATGTTCGAAGGCGCACAGGGTACGCTGCTGGATATCGACCACGGCACCTATCCCTATGTGACCTCCTCTAACACCACCGCTGGCGGCGTGGCGACCGGTTCAGGCATCGGTCCGCGCTGCGTTGACTACGTGCTGGGCATCGTGAAGGCTTACTCAACGCGCGTCGGCGCGGGCCCGTTCCCGACCGAGCTGTTCGACGACACCGGCGAGTTCCTGTGCGCGAAAGGCAATGAGTTCGGCGCAACCACCGGCCGTCGTCGTCGCACCGGCTGGCTGGATGCGGTCGCCGTGCGCCGTGCGGTGCAGATCAACTCCCTGTCAGGTTTCTGCATGACCAAGCTGGACGTGCTGGACGGTCTGAAAGAAGTGAAAATCTGCGTAGGCTATCGCCTGCCGGACGGCCGCGAAGTGACTACCACGCCGCTGGCGGCAGAGAACTGGGAAGGCATCGAGCCTGTCTATGAGACGCTGCCCGGCTGGAGCGAAACCACCTTTGGCGTGAAAACGCTGGAAGGGCTGCCGCAGGCCGCGCGCGACTATATCAAGCGCGTGGAAGAAGTCACGGGTGTACCGGTTGATATTATCTCCACTGGCCCGGACCGTAGCGAAACCATGATTCTGCGCGATCCGTTCGACGCATAATCCTGCAGAGGCTGGCGCTGCGCCAGCCTCTGTTTTCCGCTCAGCACGCCGCTTACTCTCCCTTCGCTTCGCCGCATCGCCGTCCGGCGGAAAAAAACACACTCTGGATTCGACTCTGGTTTATCATCTACAGTAGCCGCAGGCCGGTTTACTATTAAAATCAACCGCAATGCGGACGCAATAAATAAACATGCCATGGGTGATCTACCGAGGTAATTGTGCAGCTGACAAGTTTTACCGATTATGGTCTGCGGGCCTTGATTTATATGGCTAGTTTGCCGCAAGGCAAAATGACGAACATTAGTGAAGTCACTGAGACCTACGGCGTGTCGCGCAACCATATGGTGAAAATCATCAATCAACTTAGCCGGGCGGGCTTTGTCGCCGCGACGCGGGGCAAAAACGGCGGCATTCGTCTTGGTATGGATCCGCATAATATTGTCATCGGCGATGTGGTGCGCAAAATGGAGCCGCTACAGTTAGTAGACTGCGCAACCTGCGCTATCACGCCAGCCTGCCGCTTAAAAAAGGCGCTAAACGATGCGGTACAGCTGTTTCTGCGGGAACTGGACAGCTACACGCTGGCGGACTTAGTCGAGGGGAACGAACCCTTATACCAAATTTTATTGTCCGAACCGCCGGTGGCAATGAATCTGAAATGACATCGGAGGAACCGCTATGTCAAACGATCCTTTTCAGCAAAGAGAAGCTGAAAAATATGAAAACCCTATTCCGAGCCGTGAATTTATTCTGGCTCACCTGGAAAAACGCGAAAAGCCAGCCAGCCGCGATGAGCTGGCGCAAGAGCTGAACCTGACCGACGAAGAGCACCTTGAAGCGCTGCGTCGTCGTCTGCGCGCCATGGAGCGTGACGGTCAGCTGGTCTTCACCCGCCGCCAGTGCTATGCGCTGCCGGAACGTCTCGATCTGCTGCGTGGCAAGGTTATCGGCCACCGCGACGGCTACGGCTTCCTGCGCGTAGAAGGTCAGAAAGACGATCTCTATCTCTCCGCCGAGCAGATGAAAATGTGCATGCACGGCGACGTCATTCTGGCGCAGCCGCTGGGCGCCGATCGTAAAGGCCGTCGCGAAGCGCGCATGGTGCGCGTGCTGGAGCCGCGCAACAACCAGATTGTCGGCCGCTACTTCACCGATGCGGGCGCCGGCTTTGTGGTGCCCGACGACAGCCGTCTGAGCTTCGACATCCTGATCCCGCCGGAAGATACGCTGCAGGCGCGTATGGGGTCGGTGGTGGTAGTCGAGCTGGTGCAGCGCCCGACGCGCCGCACCAAAGCCATCGGTAAAGTCGCCGAAATTCTTGGCGACGACATGGGCACCAGCCTGGCGGTTGATATGGCTCTGCGCACCCATGAAATCCCGCATAGCTGGCCGCCAGAAGTTGAAAAACAGGTGAGCAAGCTCAGCGAAGAGGTGCCTGAAGCGGCGAAAAAAGGGCGCGTCGATCTGCGCCAGCTGCCGCTGGTCACTATCGACGGCGAAGACGCGCGCGACTTCGACGATGCGGTCTACTGCGAGAAAAAACGCGGCGGCGGCTGGCGCCTCTGGGTAGCCATTGCCGACGTCAGCTACTATGTGCGTCCCGGCACGCCGCTGGACGACGAAGCGCTGCAGCGTGGCACCTCGGTCTACTTCCCGTCGCAGGTGGTGCCAATGCTGCCGGAAGTGCTCTCCAACGGGCTCTGCTCGCTCAATCCACAGGTCGATCGCCTCTGCATGGTGTGTGAGATGACCATCTCCGCCGCAGGCAAGCTGACCGGCTATAAGCACTACGAAGCGGTGATGAACTCACACGCGCGTCTGACCTACAACAAAGTGTGGAATATCCTGCAGGGCAACCCGGAGCTGCGTGAACAGTACGCGCCGCTGGTGAAGCCGCTGGAAGAGCTGCACAACATGTACAAGGTGCTGGAACAGGCGCGTGAAGCGCGCGGCGGCATCTCGTTCGAGACGGAAGAAGCGAAGTTTATCTTCAATGCGGAACGCCGTATCGAGCGTGTAGAGCGCACCGTGCGCAACGACGCGCACAAGCTGATCGAAGAGTGCATGATCCTCGCCAATATTGCGTCGGCGCGCTTCGTCGAGAAGCATCAGGAGCCGGCGCTGTTCCGCGATCACGATCGCCCCAGCGACGACAGCATCACCAGCTTCCGCACCGTGCTCAACGAGCTGGGCCTTTCGCTGCCGGGCGGTATTAAACCTGAGCCAGTCGACTATGCCGAACTGCTGACGCAGATCGCCGATCGCCCGGATGCGGAAATGCTGCAAACCATGCTGCTGCGCTCGATGAAACAGGCGGTCTACGATCCGGAAAACCGCGGTCACTTCGGCCTGGCGCTGCAGTCTTACGCGCACTTTACCTCGCCGATCCGCCGCTATCCCGACCTGCTGCTGCACCGCGCCATTAAATATCTGCTGGCGCAGGCGGAAGGCGAGGTGAAAGGCAACACCACGGCGACCGGCGGCTACCACTACGAGATGGCGCAGATGCTGCAGCTCGGCCAGCACTGTTCGATGACCGAACGTCGCGCCGACGAAGCCACGCGCGACGTCGCCGACTGGCTGAAGTGCGACTTTATGCAGGATCAGGTCGGCAATACCTTTAACGGCGTCATCTCCAGCGTCACCGGCTTCGGCTTCTTCGTGCGCCTGAACGATCTCTTTATCGACGGCCTGGTGCACGTCTCCACGCTGGACAACGACTACTACCGTTTCGATGCGGTGGGGCAGCGTCTGATCGGCGAGTCGGGCGGGCGCACCTATCGTCTGGGCGATGCGGTTGAAGTGCGGGTCGACGCGGTGCATCTGGACGAGCGCAAGATCGACTTCGCGCTGATCTCCAGCCAGCGTCAGCCGCGCGGCGAGGGCAAAACCGCGCGGGAGAAGGCAAAACGCGAAGGCAAGCCGCCGTCGAAGCGTCGCCGTCAGGTCGGCAAGAAAGGCAACTTCGAACCGAACGAAGCGTTCCGAGACGGTAAGGAGAAACCGGCTAAAGCGAAGAAAGAGAAAAAAAGCAAAACCCCGTCGGAAAAAACCCGTAAAATCGCCGCCGCCACAAAGGCGAAGCGCGCCGCGAAAAAGCAGGCCTGATTCCGCCTGATGCGTTAACGGACGCTCTCTGCCGCGCAGAGAGCGTCCGCTGAAGTCCATTCAATTCTTAACTGAGCAGATCGATGAGCGAAATTATTTTTGGTATCCATGCCGTGCAGGCGCTGCTGGAGCGCGATCCCCAGCGCTTCCAGGAAGTCTTTATCCTCAAAGGCCGCGACGATCGTCGCCTGCAGCCGTTGGTGGCGGCGCTGGAAGCTCAGGGCATCGTTATCCAGCTGGCGAACCGCCAGTGGCTGGACGGTCAGGTTGAAGGCGGCGTGCATCAGGGCATCGTGGCGCGCATCAAGCCTGGCCGCCAGTATCAGGAAGGCGATCTGCCGGATCTGCTGCAAAGTCTGGAAAAACCGCTGCTGCTGGTGCTGGATGGCGTAACCGACCCGCATAACCTCGGCGCCTGCCTGCGCAGCGCCGACGCCGCAGGCGTACATGCGGTGATTGTGCCGAAAGATCGCTCCGCCTCGCTGAACGCCACGGCGAAAAAAGTCGCCAGCGGCGCGGCGGAGAACGTACCGCTCATCCGCGTCACCAACCTGGCGCGCACGCTGCGTCTGCTGCAGGAGTACAACATCTGGGTGGTCGGTACCGCTGGCGAAGCCGATCACACGCTCTACCAGAGCAAAATGACCGGGCCGATGGCGCTGGTGATGGGGGCGGAAGGCGAAGGCATGCGCCGCCTGACGCGCGAGCACTGCGACGAGCTGATCAGCATTCCGATGGCGGGCAGCGTCTCATCGCTTAACGTCTCCGTGGCCACCGGCGTCTGCCTGTTCGAAGCGGTACGCCAGCGCGGGGCGTGATCGCCGCCGCAAAACCCCTCAGTGCCAGGCATAACTGCGCGTTGCTCTCCCATACTTAGCGGGATACGCATCGCGAGGAGGGGTTATGACCTGGACAACCCACACCGTTTTCAATCAGCCGCAGCCTCTTAGCAACAGCAACCTCTTTCTTTCCGACACGCCGCTGCGCGAAGCGCTCGCGCGCGAAGGGGCAGAGTGGGATCGTGAATGGCTGGCTTCGGTCGGCGCGCAGCTTGGCGGAGCCGAGTCGCTGGAGTTAGGCAGGCTGGCCAACGCGGCGCCGCCGGAGCTGCTGCGCTACGACGCGCGCGGCGTACGCATCGACGAGGTGCGTTTTCATCCGGCGTGGCACCTGCTGATGCAGGGCGTCTGCGCCAGCCGACTGCATAATCTCAGCTGGCAGCCCGACGTGCTGGATCGCGCCATGGTGGCGCGCGCCGCGCGCTTTATCCTTCACGCTCAGGTCGAAGCCGGCACGCTCTGTCCGGCGACCATGACGCACGCCGCCGTCCCGCTGCTGCAGCGCTGGCTCCCTGACGCTTTCAGCGGCTGGCGCGATCCGCTGCTCAGCGATCGCTACGACACCCATGCGCAGCCTGGCGACCAGAAGCGCGGTCTGCTGATTGGCATGGGCATGACGGAAAAACAGGGCGGCAGCGACGTCACCACCAATACGACCCGCGCGGAGCCGCTGGCGGATCGCGCGCCCGGCTCGATCTGGCGCATTACCGGCCATAAGTGGTTTTTCTCCGTGCCGCAGAGCGACGCGCATCTGATCCTCGCGCAAAGCGGCAGCGGCTTAAGCTGCTTCTTTCTGCCGCGTCTGCTGCCGGACGGCACGCGCAACGCCATTCGCCTTGAGCGGCTTAAAGATAAGCTGGGCAATCGCGCCAACGCCAGCAGCGAAGCGGAGTTTCAGGAGGCCACCGGCTGGCTGATGGGGGAAGAGGGCGACGGCGTGCGGCTGATCCTCAAAATGGGCGGCATGACCCGCTTCGACTGCGCGCTCGGCAGCCACGGCCAGATGCGCCGCGCCTTCTCCGTCGCGCTGTACCATGCGCATCAGCGCCAGGTGATGGGCAAAAATCTGGTGGATCAGCCGCTGATGCGTCAGGTTTTAGCGGCGCAGGCGCTGCAGCTTGAGGGACAGACGGCGCTGCTGATGCGGCTGGCGCGCGCCTGGTCGCAGCCGGCGCAGCCGCTGGAGGGCGCGTTCGCCCGGCTCTTCACCCCGGCGGCGAAGTACGCCGTCTGTAAGGCGGGCATGCCCTTTGTCGCCGAGGCGATGGAGGTGCTGGGCGGCGTGGGCTACTGTGAGGAGAGCGAGCTGCCGCGGCTCTATCGTGATATGCCGGTCAACAGCATCTGGGAAGGATCGGGCAACGTGATGTGTCTCGACGTGCTGCGCGTGCTGCGTAAACAGCCCGGCGTAGCAGAGATGCTGCATCAGGAGTTCGAGGCGGTCAGAGGCGTGAATCGCCGGTTTGACGCCGCCTGGCGACAGCTAAAGCTGCGCCTGAACCGACTGCAGGAGAATCAGGCGCGGGAGATCGCCCAGCGCCTGTTTCTACTGGCGACCGGCGCGCAGCTGCTGAAATATGGTGAGCCACCGCTGGCGGACGCCTGGTGTCGGCAGTGGCTCGACGCGCGCGGCGTCCGGCCGCTGGAAAGTCAAATAGCGCAGCGCTTACTGCTGCGCGCGAGCGGCGGGTGAGGCGCCGTACAAAATCGCCGTGGCGTACCAGTATCCCGGCATGACCGTTTCATCCACCATAATGACCTGATAGTAGACCGCGCCGCGCTGATTGGCTTCCGCCGCCAGCGCGCGCTGCGCGTCATCCGGCGAGCCGCGCACCTGGGTGCTGACGCTGCCGAGCCTCGGCAGTCCGGCGCTCTGCGCGCGCGTGATCTCCTGCGCCTGATGGGTGGGCGCAGGCGGCGGCTGCGGCGTGGTTTTCAGCGCCGAACAGCCGCTCAACAGCAGCGCCATTGTCAGTAAGTAAGCGTAACGCATAAGGTTTACTCCAGTGGGACGGTGGAGTAAGTGTAAGCCACCGTCCCAAAGAGGATCAGGATTTCAGGTGAAATACGCTGACCAGCTGCGTCAGATGATGACCTTTGTGACTCAGGTTCTGCGCCGACGCATCCGCCTGCGCCATCAGCTCGCTGTTCTCATGGGTCGCCTGGCTGATCTGGTTCATCGCCTGATTTACCTGGCCAATCCCCGCCGCCTGCTGCTGCGCCGCGACGTTGATTTCGCTCATCAGCGCCTGCACCTGCTCGATGTGCGACACGATATGGGCCATGGCGTCGTGCGTCTGCTGCGACAGCTGATGCCCTTCCGAGACGTTGCCGATCGAGGTGGCGATCAGACCGTCGATCTCCTTAGCCGCCTGGGCGCTGCGCTGCGCCAGCGCGCGGACTTCCGCCGCCACCACCGCGAAACCGCGACCGTGTTCTCCGGCGCGCGCCGCTTCTACCGCCGCGTTAAGCGCCAGAATGTTGGTCTGAAACGCGATCGACTCAATAACGTGGGTGATATCGGCAATGCTCTGGGAAGAGACCTGAATCGCCGACATGGTGTTCACCGAACGGCTCACGGTCTGGCTGCCGTGCGTGACCAGGTCGCTCGCTTCCGCCACCAGCGTCATCGCCTGGCGCAGGTTGTCGGCGGTATGCTCGATCGTGGCGCCAAACTGCTCCATGCTCGCCGAGGTCTCTTCGACGCTGCTGGCCTGGCGGCCAATCTGCTCGCTGATATTGAGGCTGCTAGCGGCGATGGTGTCGGTGGTGTCGCTGATCTCCTGCGCGGCGACGCGCACCTGACCGACAATCTTCTCCAGCCCGTCGCCGATGCCGTTGATGGCGGTAATCAGCTGGCCGACTTCGTCATGGCGGCGCGTATCCAGGTGAACGCGCAGGTTGCCCGCCGCGTACTCTTCAGCCAGGTGGATGACCTGCTGCAGCGGACGCGTAATGGCGCGGCGGCTGTAAAGCACAAAGCCCAGCGCAAAAATCAGCACCAGCGCCAGGCCGGTCAGCATAAACAGGTTGCGGCTGTGGGTGATCGGCGCCAGCAGCGTGTCGCGGCTCACCTCGCCGACTACAATCCAGTTCCAGCCCGGCAGCTGCTGCCATGCCAGCATCTTGCTTTCGCCGTCCAGCTCCGCCTCCTGTACGCCCTGCGGCTGGCTCAGCAGCGCCTGCTGTACGCTGGCGTCCCAGTCCGGCAGTTTGCCCTCATTCTGCGCGGCAAACAGATAGTGTCCCTGTGTGGCACCCGGCGCGCCGTTCAGCACGTAAAAATGGCCGCTGTCGCCCAGCTTGCGCGCCAGCACCTTATCGCGCATCAGCGCATACTGCTTATCGATCTGTACGCCGACGAACAGAATGCCGATTACCGCGCCGCTTTCATCTTTAACCGGCTGATACTGCGTGATGTAGCGGTGGCCGAACAGCGTTGCCAGCCCGCGATAGATCTCGCCGCGGCTGACGCTTTTCCACGCCGCGCTGGCGCGATCGAGGCGGGTGCCGATGGCGCGGCTGCCATCCTCTTTTTTCAGCGAGGTCGAGATACGGTAGTAGTCGTCGCCGTCGCGCACAAAGATGGTGGAGACGGCGGTGGTGCGCTGTAAAAAGTCGTCGACCGCGACCTGATCGAGGTTCAGGGTCTTCAGGCCGGCGCGCAGGGTCGGGGTCGAAAACTCCCCGACCTGAATACGTGCACTGTCGTCGCGGCTGAAGCGCTGCGGCAAAAAGCTGGCGAACAGCTGGGTGTAGTTGTTGACCTCTTCGGTGAGGGTGGCGTTGAACATTGAGGCCATTTCGCTGATGCCCTGCACCTGATTGTGCATGTCATCCGTGGCGAGGCTTTCCAGCTGGCGGGCTGCGTTGTGGCTTTGAGTCAGGGTCAGAACGAACAGCAGCAGCGCGACGCTGAGAGACGTCAGTACAGACAGCTTGACTCCAAGACTCATGCGGCTGGGAGAGAGACGCTTCATAAAATACCTTTAGATCGGTTTAGAGGAAATACGGTTAACGGCACTGGCGGTAAAAGGTTTACGCCCTAAATCGAACAGTGGATGTGTGAAGTCGTTCGCAGATTAAGCGCGCGGCACGTAAACTCAGCGGAGTCGACATCCACAGCGGAGCGAGCATGATCGAACTCAACACGGAACGGCTGGCGGGTATTCAGGTGCTGCACGCCGCGCCTGCGGGCCAGCACGAGGCGGCGCTGCCGACGGTGCTGCTTTATCACGGCTTTACCTCTTCAAAAGAGGTGTACGCCTATTTAGCTGTAGCGCTGGCGCAGGCAGGGTTTCGCGCCGTGATGCCTGACGCCGATCTGCACGGCGCGCGCGACAACGGCAACGACGCGGTGCGGCTTTCGCGTTTTTGGCAGATTCTGCAGCGCAATATCGACGAGCTGCCGCAGCTGGAGAACGCGCTGCGCACGGCGGGCCTGGTCGAGGGCGATCGCTTCGCCGTGGCGGGCGCGTCGTTGGGCGGCATGACCGCGTTAGGCGCGATGGCGCGCTACCCGCAGCTCCGCAGCGCCGCCTGCCTGATGGGATCGGCCTATTTTATGCGGCTCAGCCAGTCGCTTTTTCCGCCGGTGAACGTCAGCACCCCTGACGATCGGGCGCAGTTCGATCGGCTGATGGCGCCGCTGGCCGCTTACGATCCCAGCGAAAAGCTGGAGGTGCTGGCAAACCGGCCGCTGCTGCTGTGGCACGGCGAAGCGGACGATGTCGTGCCTTTCGCGGAAACTGCGCGGCTGGTGGCGGCGCTGCAGGCGAGCGGCCAGGCGGATAAGATGTCCTTCTTCGCGGAAAAAGGCATCAGCCACAAAATTACCCCTTTCGCGCTGCGCGCGCTGGTGGATTTCTTCAGGCGGAATTTATGATGCAGCCGGGCCGACGGCGCGCCGTCAGCCCGTTGCCCTGCAGAGATTACAACTGATTCGATAATCGCTGCGCCGCGCTGGTGGTTGCGCTGGCGTGCGTATTGCCCGGCGCGTCCAGTCGGTTGACGTAGACATAGCCTGAGGCCGCTTTGCTGCTGTTACTTCTCATCTGCTGCGCACAGTCAGTCTGGCTGGCAAGGGCGGGTGGAGACAGGAAGAGACCCAGTAAAGTGGCGATGACGAACGTTTTCATGCCCGACTCCTCACTGATGGGAACACACTCTGCGACGCTGCTGCTTAAAAATGCGTCGCCATGGTTAATTTTAGCGCGCGCCGTCGCCAATGCCAGACCGCGCCGTTGAACGCCTTCATCAGGAAAATTGATAAAGGCTGCGCAACCCACTGAATCGCCTGCCTTCGCACGGAAAGCCTCTTTAATGACGATTTAATGAAATGTGCGCTTGAGTTTAGCGCCCTGCGTCAGTATGATTACGCGTCAATTTTTCAGCTGCATTCAGGGGCGCGTTACATTCAGCGAATGTTTCACGACCTATAACGTTCCTTGCTTCCGTGGGCCGCAGCTGACCCTGACAGGAGGCTGAATAATCCGTAAGGAGCAATTTCGATGCGTCATTACGAAATCGTATTTATGGTCCATCCTGACCAGAGCGAACAGGTTCCGGGCATGATCGAGCGTTACACTGGTGCTATCACTGGTGCAGAAGGCACGATTCACCGTCTGGAAGACTGGGGCCGCCGTCAGCTGGCTTACCCGATCAACAAACTGCACAAAGCTCACTATGTTCTGATGAACGTAGAAGCACCGCAGGAAGTGATCGACGAGCTGGAAACGAACTTCCGCTTCAACGACGCCGTTATCCGCAGCATGGTTATGCGCGTTAAGCACGCGGTAACCGAAGCATCTCCGATGGTTAAAGCGAAAGACGAGCGTCGTGAGCGCCGCGAAGATTTCGCTAACGAAACCTCTGACGAGTCAGATGCTGGGGATTCTGAAGAGTAATCATCCGTGACGGCTAATCGACTGCGCCTGTCTGGCACCGTGTGCAAGACGCCGGTTCGAAAAGTGAGCCCGTCAGGAATTCCTCACTGTCAGTTCGTGCTTGAGCACCGCTCAGTGCAGGAAGAAGCCGGTTTCCACCGGCAAGCCTGGTGCAGAATGCCCGTGATTATCAGCGGCACGCTTCATCAGGAGATTACTCAACATATAACGGTCGGCACGCCGCTCATTCTCGAAGGCTTCATTAGCTGCCATCAGGCGCGAAATGGACAGAGTAAAATGGTGCTGCATGCCGAGCAGATTGAATTGATAGATTCTGGAGACTAGCCAAATGGCACGTTATTTCCGTCGTCGCAAGTTCTGCCGTTTCACCGCGGAAGGCGTTCAAGAGATCGATTATAAAGATATCGCAACGCTGAAAAACTACATCACTGAAAGCGGCAAGATCGTACCGAGCCGTATCACCGGTACTCGCGCAAAATACCAGCGTCAGCTGGCTCGTGCTATCAAGCGCGCGCGTTACCTGTCTCTGCTGCCGTACACTGATCGTCATCAGTAATCGGCAACTGTCCATTAACGACTTTAAGAGGATAAGGTAATGCAAGTTATTCTGCTTGATAAAGTAGCAAACCTGGGCAGCCTGGGTGACCAGGTCAACGTTAAAGCGGGCTACGCGCGCAACTTCCTGGTACCGCAGGGCAAAGCTGTCCCGGCTACCAAGAAAAACGTTGAATATTTCGAAGCTCGCCGCGCTGAACTGGAAGCCAAACTGGCTGACGTTCTGGCTGCTGCCAACGCACGCGCTGAGAAAATCAATGCACTGGGTTCAGTGACCATCGCCTCTAAATCAGGCGACGAAGGTAAACTGTTCGGTTCTATCGGTACTCGCGACATCGCTGACGCTGTCACTGCAGCTGGCGTTGAAGTGGCTAAGAGCGAAGTTCGTCTGCCGAACGGCGTTCTGCGCACCACCGGTGAGCATGAAGTTGACTTCCAGGTTCACAGCGAAGTTTTCGCTAAACTGGTTGTGAATGTAGTTGCTGAGTAATTTTACTCGGTAATGCGAAAAAGCCGGCCTTGCGCCGGCTTTTTTGTTTTTGTCTCCGATGTGCAGAGGTCCTGCCGGTCGCCTGAATCGCGCCGGGAAAAGGCTACTGCGCGCGGATAAAACTGCCGTCAGGCTGACGCGTAAAGAGCACCGGCCCGCTGGCGCCGTCCACGGTCAGTCCCGTCACCACGCCCTGCCCATTCTGTCGGATTTTCACCTGCTGCCCGCTCTGCAACGCGCTCAGCGGCTGATCGCTGCCCTCTACGCGCGCCATGGCAAATACATCGCCCACCGGCAGATTATTGTCGCGAAACAGCTGCGCCAGGGTCTGGCCTGAAGCGATAGTGTAGTTGCGCCACTCGCCCTGAGAATCCGCTTTCGGCGGCTGCGTATTCTGCTGCGGCGCTTTCTGGTCGTAGATCTCCGCCTGCATCGGCACCTCTTTTTCGGCGCCTGCCGTCTGCGGACGCTCCACAGGATACTGCGGCGAGCTGGAGGGCCATAAAAACGCCAGCAGCATCACCAGCAGGGCGATAACAATGCCGCGCCGGTGCGCGGGCGGCAGCGGGGACATCCAGCGAATATGATCGGTATAGTGCCAGACTGAACTGAGCCAGGCGGGCAAGCGGGAAGGCGCCTCTGAAGCCATTCGTGAATCCTCCTCATCGCCAGCGGCGCGCGACGGTTTAGCAGGCCGCCAGGCGAAGCGTTGGCGCAATGTGCGCAATGTGCGTGGCGCGCGCGTCCTGCGGCGTTGTGGGGCGATTTGACCCATGTATCTTCTCTTCTTTCAGTACGCTGCCGAGGTTGCCCTCGTCCAGAGTTATAGTATGGGCAATACGGGCGCGACGTGCCTGTCAGCCTTAAGAAATATGACCTGCGTATTGTTTCTGTTTCACCGCCAAAAGTCACCTGCACGGCGTGGGATTTTACGCCAGCGGCCCGCGCTGCTATGCTGCCGGTTCAAATTAGCGAAAGAGACAGGTATCAAGATGACGACCCCTTCATTCGACAGCGTCGAATCACAAGCAAGTTACGGAATTGGTTTACAGGTTGGCCAGCAGCTGCTCGAGTCCGGTCTGCAGGGACTTCAGCCAGAAGCGCTGCTCGCGGGCCTGCGCGACGCGCTGGAAGGGAATTCGCCGGCCGTGCCGGTTGACGTCGTGCATCGCGCGCTGCGTGAAGTGCATGAGCGCGCGGAAGGCGTACGCCGCGAGCGCGTAGAGGCGATGGCTGCCGAAGGCCAGACTTTTCTGGCGGAAAACGCGCAGCGCGAAGGCGTCAACAGCACCGAGTCGGGCCTGCAGTTCAGCGTGATCAAGCAGGGCGACGGTCCGATCCCGTCACGTCAGGATCGCGTACGCGTGCACTATACCGGTAAGCTGATCGACGGCACGGTATTCGACAGCTCAGTCGCGCGCGGCGAACCGGCGGAATTCCCGGTGACCGGCGTGATTGCCGGCTGGATTGAAGCGCTGACCCTGATGCCGGTCGGCTCGAAGTGGGAGCTGACCATCCCGCACAACCTCGCCTACGGCGAGCGCGGTGCAGGCGCTTCCATTCCGCCGTTCAGCACCCTGATCTTCGAAGTTGAGCTGCTGGAAATTCTTTAATCTTTGCCGCTTTTCAGCTTGTAAAAGCCAGCCCTCGGGCTGGCTTTTTTACGCGCTTATTTCTGCTGTAAGTCGACCTTCCACAGCGCAAAGCCAATCTCATCGCTCCCCTGCGGCTGCATCGGATAGCGTGCATGGCTACGAATAAAGGCGGTTGCCTTCTCGCCCGGCGCAGTCTCGAAGCGAATATCGAGCGGAACGCTGCTCTCTATCGGCGCCAGCCGCCAGTTGTTGTCCGCCTGCGGACGCACCTCGCCCTGTTTTTTGGTTTCGGCGCTGATATAGGCCGCGACCACCGCACGGTTCTCATCGGGCGAGGCGAAGGCGATAAAGCGATCGCCGGTACCGGCAAACTTGCCGCCGTAGGCGCGATAGTTGTTGGTGGTGACCAGGAAGGTGGCGTGCGGATCGACCGGCTTGCCCTGCCAGCTCAGGTTTTTAATGCGTGAGGCGTCTGGATGGATCAGCTGACATTCGCTGTCGTAGCGGGCCGGTTGAGTCACGTCGATCTGGTAGTTAACGCCGTCGATTACGTCGAAGTTGTAAGTGCGGAAATCCCAGTTGATCAGCGACTGAGGGGCGCGGCGCTGCGGATCAATCTGGTTGAACTGACCTGCGGCGCACTCCAGCCACTCTTTTACCTGCGCACCGCTGACCTTCATCACCACCAGCGTATTGGGATAGAGATAGAGATCGGCGGCGTTACGGAAGGTGAGCTCGCCTTTCTCTACTTCGGTATAGCTGGCCGGATCGTTCTTGCGTCCGCCCGCCTTGAAGGGCGCGGCGGCCGAAAGCACCGGCAAATGGCCCAGATCGGGATCGCCCTGAATAAAATGTTCTACGTAGGCGCGCTGCGCGTTATTGACGATCTGCACGGTAGGATCGTCCTGTACCAGTGAAAGATAGCTGTACATCACGTCCGCCGACTTGCCGATCGGCTTCGCCACAAACTCGCGCGTGGCGCGATGATCGTCCGCCAGCACCTTCACCAGCGCCGAATCCTCCGCCGCCAGCGATTTTTTCTGCGCCGCATCGTAGATCGGCCGCGCTGCTGCTTTGCGATCGCTGACCTGCCAGTGGCCAGCTTCATTGGTCAGCACCAGATCCACCACGCCGAGGTGATCGCCCCACATGCCGGGCATCACCGCCGCAACGCCGTTCAGCGTGCCTTTTGCAATATCGACCCCTTTGATGGCGGCGAAATCCTTGCCGGGAAAGACGGCGTGCGCATGGCCAAAGAGAATGGCGTCGATACCTTCGACCTGGCTGAGGTAGTAGACCGAGTTCTCCGCCATGGCATGGTAAGGCTCGCTGCTGAGGCCGGAATGGGGGATAGCCACCACCAGATCCGCCCCCTGGGCGCGCATCTGCGGCACATAGCGACGCGCGGTTTCGGTAATATCTTCGACGCGCACTTTGCCCTGCAGGTTGGCTTTGTCCCACACCATAATCTGCGGCGGCGCGAAGCCGATAAACCCGATCTTCAGCTGCTGCGGCTTGCCGTCGCGATCTGTCACCTCAACCGTCTTGATTAGCCAGGGCGTAAACATCGGCCGGTTGGTCTGGAGATCGATGATATTGGCGTTCACATAGGGAAAACGCGCGCCCGCCAGCGCCTTGCGCAGGTAGGGCAGGCCGTAGTTGAACTCATGGTTGCCGAGGTTGCCGACGCTGTAGTCCAGCGTATTCATCGCCTTGTAGACCGGATGGATTTCGCCCTGCTGAAGGCCTTTCGCCGCCATATAGTCGCCGAGCGGGCTGCCCTGAATAATATCGCCGTTATCCACCAGCACGCTGTTCTTCACCTCCTTCCGCGCGGCATGGATCAGCGACGCGGTGCGCACCAGCCCAAACTTTTCGGTTGGGGTATCTTTGTAGTAGTCGAAATCCATCATGTTGCTGTGAAGATCGGTGGTTTCCAGCAAACGGAGATCAACGGTGGCGGCGTGCAGGCTCAATGAGAGACTCAGCGCCAGAAGGGTCATAGTCGGTTTAAACATGCGTGCTCCTGCTGCAAAAAGTTAAGTGTCTCAAATTAATGTAAAAGAATGATGATGTGTCAGAGGATTACGTGATGGGTTTAACGTTTTGCGCGTTTAAAAGAGTGACAAGCACGCGGCATAGCGGCGAAGCGCAATCTATGGTATTGATATTATTAAAATATTGAGACTTTAGCGCCTGGCAGACCGGGCGGAAGCGATGTAGCTGCTAAAATTTAACCGATGTAGCGCACGATAGCCTCGTGCGGCTGCCACCGAAAAGGAGGTGAAAAATGTTAGAGCAAATTTGCCAGCTGGCGCGCGAAGCGGGCAACGCGATCATGCTGATCTATGAAAAGGAGACGCCGGTAGACGTTTCCCGCAAATCCGATAACTCCCCGGTGACCGCTGCGGATATTGCCGCGCACGATATCATTCTGCAGGGACTTAAACAGCTCACGCCAGAGGTGCCGGTGCTGTCGGAAGAAGAGCCGCCTTCATGGAGTGAGCGCCAGCAGTGGCAGCGCTACTGGCTGGTCGATCCGCTCGACGGCACTAAAGAGTTTATCAAGCGCAACGGCGAGTTTACCGTCAATATCGCGCTGATCGACCAGGGCAAGCCGGTTCTGGGCGTGGTCTACGCGCCTGCGCTCGGCGTGCTTTACGCCGCAGCGGAGGGCAAAGCTTGGAAAGAAGAGGGCGGCAACAGGACGCAGATCCATGCGCAGGAGGCACGGCCACCGCTCGTCGTGGTAAGCCGTTCACACGCCGACGATGAGTTGAAAGAGTACCTCAAGCAGCTGGGCGAACATCAGACCATCGCCATCGGCTCCTCGCTGAAGTTCTGCCTGGTGGCGGAGGGCAAAGCGCAGCTCTATCCACGCTTTGGGCCGACCAATATCTGGGATACCGGCGCGGGGCACGCCGTCGCCGTCGCGGCCGGGGCGCACGTTCACGACTGGACAGGCAAAACGCTGGATTACGCGCCGCGTGAGTCCTTCCTTAATCCGGGCTTCCGCGTCTCGCTGTTCTGATCAAGAAGGGAGGCTGCCGCCTCCCTTTTTTCAGGATTTCAGCAGCGTCCGAACCAGGCTAATGACCTGCATCACCTCCTCCTGCGTTAGCGCGCCGTCTTTAACAAAGCGCACGCGACCGCTCTTGTCCAGCACCACAATTGCCGAGCCGGCGTCCGCCAGCTGCCAGGCGTGCTTTACGTTGCCTTTGCTGTCGACGATAAACTGCGACCAGGGATACTGCTTTTTATTACTCTCGATACTGCTGCGTACAAACATCCCGGTGCCGGGGATCGCGTCATCGGTATTGACGATGGTGGTGGTCTGGTAGCGATCGTGCGGAAAGGCGGCGGCTTTGATTGCTTCAACCAACGCTGCATTTTTCTCTTTTGCAGAGGAGCGTCCGGCGATGTGCTGGATCACGCGCACCTTGCCGGCGAGCTGTGCGCTGTTCCAGCGCTGGTAGCGGAAATCATCCTGTTGATAGAGCAGCTCCCCTTTATCCTCGACGCCAACCGCGGGCACGCGCTGGTCTTGCTTCAGGCTGTGGGCGAAAACGGCGCCGGGCAAGAGAACCAGCGCAAACAGAGTGCAGGCGAGTCGCATTATCAGTCTCCTCGGTGATCGGACCAGTTAGTCATTTTTCTGCAATAGTAAGCGGGGATGATGCGCCTGTCTTGTTAAGGTTTCAGGTTTGCTATGTATGCCACAATCTCTTAACAAGTTTGGATTTATACTGTGTTGGTAAAGCGACATAACAGACTATTCTGTAATGATGTGTCAATTCAGTAAAAAAGTTCAGTTTTCGGAACAATACCATCGTGGTGTGTTCTATAGTTTACCGGCACTTTGCGCTTCATGGGCTCGTACCGAACTTGGCAACGGCGAAGCGTATTTATAAATGTACAGGAGTTAGACAGCATGAAGATCTTCCAACGCTATAATCCATTGCAAATAGCGAAATACGTAAAAACGCTGTTCAAAGGACGGATGTATATCAAGGACGTTGGCGCGTTCGAATTCGACAAAGGAAAAGTGTTGATTCCGCGCGTAAAGGACATTCAGCATCTGAGCGTGATGTCCGAAATTAACCGTCAGGTTCTGCGCCTTCAGGCGGAGTTCAACTGATAAAAAGGGCGCCGACGGCGCCCTCTGATTTTCTACTCTTCAGCTTCCGTGGTTTTCGCCACGTTAATCACCGGCGGACGATCGTCAATCCGCGTCACCAGCAGCTGATCGATACGATAACTGTCAATATCGACCACTTCGAACTTAAATCCGGCGAACTTGACGAAATCGGTGCGCTTCGGGATCTTGCGCAGCATATACATCATGAATCCGCCGATGGTTTCGTAATTGCCCGACTGCGGAAACTCGTCGATATGCAGCACGCGCATCACGTCGTCGATCGGCGTGCCGCCCTCTACCAGCCAGGAGTTCTCGTCGCGCGCCACGATCTGCTCTTCCAGCCCCTGGCCCACCAGATCGCCCATCAGCGTGGTCATTACGTCATTAAGAGTGATAATGCCCACCACCAGCGCGTATTCATTCATGATCACCGCAAAGTCTTCGCCCGCGGTTTTAAAGCTTTCCAGCGCTTCAGAGAGCGTCAGGGTATCCGGCACGATCAGCGCCGAGCGGATCTGCACGCCGCTGTTAAGCGCCATGCTTTGGTTACCCAGCACGCGCAGCAGCAGCTCTTTGGAGTCGACGTAGCCGACGATATGGTCGATATCGCCGTCGCATACCAGGAATTTAGAGTGGGGATGCTGGGCGATTTTGGTCTTTAGCGTGGTTTCATCTTCACGCAGATCGAACCAGACCACGTTTTCGCGCGAGGTCATCGAGGAGGGCACGGTGCGCGACTCCAGCTCAAACACGTTTTCAATCAGTTCGTGCTCCTGCTTACGCAGCACGCCCGCCAGCGCGCCCGCTTCCACCACCGCGTAGATATCGTCGGAGGTGATATCGTCTTTACGCACCATCGGCAGCTTAAAGACGCGGAAGAAGACGTTCGCCAGGCCGTTGAAGAGCCAGACCAGCGGACTAAACACCAGCAGGCAAAAACGCATGGGGTTGATGATGCGCAGCGCCACCACTTCCGGCGCGATCATGCCGACGCGCTTCGGCGTCAGATCGGCGAACAGAATAAAGAAGCTGGTAACGATGATAAAGGAGCAGATAAAGCTGAGCTGGTCGGCGAGCGCTGGCTCCATAAAGCGGCTAAAAAGGCTGCTGAAGGCGGGGGAAAAGGCGGCATCGCCGACGATACCGCCGAGAATAGCCACCGCGTTCAGGCCGATTTGCACCACGGTAAAGAAGGTGCCAGGGGTTTCCTGCATCTTCAGCACGCGCTGCGCGTTAATATTGCCTTCGTCGGCCAGCAGTTTGAGTTTGATCTTGCGGGCGGCCGCCAGCGAGATTTCTGAGAGAGAAAAAAAGGCGCTGATCACGATCAGCAACAATATGACAAGCAAGCTATCTAACATAGGGTTTCCAAAGGGTTATCCACTTGTCATTTTTGGCCTGGGCAGCGCGCCTGGAGGGCGTACCGAGCGTACTCACCTCATAGTCTGGGCTGTCCGTGCCAAAAATGTCTGCGCCTTATCGACGATGTGAAGCAGCGCCGGGGCAGAAACAGAGCAGGCGACGCCTGCGCCGCTGATTATAGCAGCAGCGCCCTCAACGCCGCCAGAGTTCGCGGCAACGCCTTTGCGCTCAGATTAATCTGAGTGGCGCGCGCAACTGTTGCGCAGCGGTTGTATCGCTCTGGCCATTTGCCGACAATAAGGCGCTATTTGACTTTGTTCGCGTTTTTCGCAGCCGCAGGCCGCTGTATGCGGCTATGATGATGACTGCGCCGCTGCGATATTCTTATCCAGGGATCTATTACGCCCCGCGGAATTGGGGTCGGCATGATTAACAGGAGTACGCGTGCCACGAATTCACGTCTGTTTTATGACCTGCCTGCTGGCCGCCGCGCCGGTCGCCCAGGCAGCGAAAGTGCGCCTTGAGGTGCAAGGCTTAACCGGGGATCTTAACAGGAATGTGCGCGCTCGCCTCTCGACTATCGGCGCCGATGAAGTGTCGAACGATGGCCGTTTTCGCGCGCGCGTTTCAGAAGCGATCCAGCAGGGGCTTAAAGCGCTCGGCTACTACGAGCCCGATATCGACTTTGAGGCGCGTCCCGCGCCGCCGCAGGGCGGACGGCCGGTGCTTATCGCCCATGTCAAACCCGGTGAGCCGGTGAAAATCGCCGGCAGCACCATCGTGCTGGAAGGCGACGCGCTGCGCGATCCTGACTATCGGGCCTGGGTGAAAGCCGGTACGCCGCAAAAAGGGCGGCAGCTCAACCACGGCGAATATGACCGGTTCAAAAATGGCTTTTCAAGTCTGGCGCTGCGTAACGGCTACTTTGACGGAAATTTTAAAAAGAGCCAGCTCGGCGTGTCGGTCGAACGACGCGAGGCTTTTTGGGATATCGACTACGACAGCGGCCAGCGCTACCGCTTCGGCGACGTTAGCTTTTCCGGATCGCAGATCCGCGAAGCCTACCTGGAGAAGCTCGTTCCCTTCAAAAAAGGTGATTATTACAGCTCGCGCGAGCTTGCCGAGCTGAACCGGCGCCTGTCGGCCACCGGCTGGTTCAACTCGGTGGTGGTCGCGCCCGATTTTGCGCAGGGGCGAAAAAGCAAAGTGCTGCCGCTCAACGCCGCCGTTACGCCGCGCACTGAAAATACCATTGAAACCGGCGTTGGCTATTCAACCGACGTTGGGCCGCGCCTGAAGGCGACGTGGAAAAAGCCCTGGGTCAACGACAGCGGCCATAGCATGGCCGCCAGCGCCTATCTCTCCGCGCCAGAGCAGCAGCTTGATTTAAGCTATAAAGTGCCGCTGCTAAAAAGCCCGCTGGAGCAGTATTACATCTTCTCCGGCGGCCTGAAGCGCACCGATTTAAACGACACCAAAGCCGACACCACCACGCTCGGCGTATCGCGCTACTGGGAAAACAGCACTGGCTGGCAGAAGGCGGTCAACCTGAAGTGGAGCCTCGATCACTTTACACAGGGTAACGTCACCAACACCACCATGCTGCTTTATCCCGGCGTCAGCCTGAACCGCACGCGCTCGCGCGGCGGCCTGATGCCAACGTGGGGAGATTCACAACGCTACTCTGTAGACGTCTCCGACACCACTTGGGGCTCCGATGTCGACTTCCTGATTATGCAGGCGCAGAACGTCTGGATCCGCACGCTGGCGGATAAGCACCGCTTTGTGGCGCGCGGTAACCTCGGCTGGATTGAAACCAATAACTTCGAGAAAGTGCCGCCGGATCTGCGCTTCTTCGCGGGCGGCGACCGCAGTATTCGCGGCTACAAATACAAAGGCATTTCTCCACGCGACGACGACGGCAAGCTAACCGGCGCCTCGAAGCTCGCCACCGGCTCGCTGGAATACCAGTACAACGTGACAGGCAAATGGTGGGGAGCGGCGTTCATCGACTCGGGCGAAGCGGTCAACGACATCAAACAGAGTAATTTTAAAACCGGCGCGGGTTTCGGCGTGCGCTGGGCATCGCCGGTCGGACCAATCAAGCTCGATATTGCCCGACCGATTGGCGACAGCGAGGAGCATGGTTTGCAATTCTATATCGGACTGGGGCCTGAACTATGAAGCTGTGGAAAAAGGTCCTGATCGGCGTACTGATTTTTCTGGTGCTATTACTGGGCGGCGTGGCATTTTTAATCGGCACCACGCCTGGCCTGCATCTGGTGCTGAACGGCGCGGCGCGCTGGGTACCGGGCTTATCGATCAAGCAGGTTGACGGCGGCTGGCGCAACCTGACCATCAGCGGGCTGCGCTATGAGATGCCTGGCGTCAACGTCGATGCCGGCACCTTTCATCTGGCGGTGGATCTTAATTGCCTGCTGCACTCCTCGGTGTGCGTCAACGATATCGCGCTGAAAGATGTCAGCGTGGTGGTGGACAGCAAAAAGATGACGCCAGCGCAGCAGACGCCGCCGGAAGAGGAGAGCGGCAGCGGCGATCTCAGCACCCCTTATCCGATTACGCTGCGTCATCTCGGCCTGCATAACATCCATGTCAAGATTGACGACACCGCTGTCTCACTGCTCGACTTCACCACCGGGCTGCAGTGGCAAGGGCGCGCGCTGACGCTAAATCCGACCCATATTCAGAGCCTGCTGGTGGCGCTGCCGAAAGCGGCGCAGGTCGCCAGCGAAGAGGTCGTGCAGCCGAAGGTGCAGCAGCCGCAGCCGGATGAGAAGCCGCTGGGCGAAACGCTGCAGACGATGTTCGCTAAACCGCTGCTGCCTGAGCTGCCCGACTTCCGTTTGCCGCTCGATATTGACGTGCAGGAGATCCTCGGCGAACAGCTGCGCCTCACCGGCGATACCGATATTGCGGTAAGTCGCCTGCTGCTGAAGGCGAAAACCACCGACCGGCGGCTGCAGCTGCAGACGCTGGACGTCGATTCGAACCTCGGCCAGCTTAACGGCAGCGGCGAAGCGACCCTGGCGGACAACTGGCCGGTGAATTTTACGCTTAACGGCACGGCGAACGTCGATCCGCTGAAAGGGGAGAAGATCAAGCTGGATCTCGGCGGCGCCATGCGCGACGAGCTGAAGCTGGGCCTGAATCTTTCTGGTCCGGTTCGCGCCCAGCTCGACGCCGCCACCCGGCTGGCTGAGGCAGGGCTGCCGCTGTCGCTGCGCCTCACCAGCCCGCAGCTGCGCTGGCCGCTGACCGGCGCGGTGCAGTACCAGGCGGACAATCTCGACTACCAGTTCAAAGGCAAAGCCACTGACTATGTGATGTCGCTGCGCACGGCGGTGAAGGGCGACAGCGTGCCGCCCGCCACCGTGACGCTGGACGGCAAAGGCAACGTCGAGCAGTTCAACCTCGACAGGCTGCGCATCGGCGCGCTGCAGGGCAACGTCGACCTGACGGCGCTGGTGGACTGGAGCAAAGCCATCAGCTGGCGCAGCGAGCTGACGCTCTCCGGCATCGACACGGCGCGTCAGTATCCCGACTGGCCGGCGAAGCTGGACGGCAAAATTGCCACGCGCGGCAGCCTCTACGGCGGCAGCTGGCAGATGAGCGTGCCGCAGCTGCAGCTGAAGGGCAACGTCAAACAGAATGCGGTCAGCGCCGAAGGCTCGCTGAAAGGCAACAGCTATAACCAGTGGGATATCCCGGGGGTGAAAATTGTGCTGGGCCGCAACAACCTGGATATCAAAGGCTCGCTGGGCGACGCGCTTAATCTGGACGCCACTGTGGACGCGCCCCATCTCGACAATGCTCTGCCGGGGCTGGGCGGCGTCGCCAGAGGCACCATCAAGGCGCGTGGTACGCTGCAGGCGCCGCAGCTGCTGGCCGATCTCAACGCCACCGGCCTGCGCTGGCAGCAGCTGCAGATCCGCCGCGTCACGCTAAACGGCGACGTGCGCTCCAGCGATCAGGTGGCCGGCAAGCTGCAGCTGCGCGTCGAGCAGCTGCAGCAGGATGCGCTTAAGATCGGCCTGCTGACGCTCAACGCCGACGGCAATGAAAAAGCGCATCAGCTGAAACTCAACGTGCAGGGCGAGCCGGTTTCCGGCCAGCTGGCGCTTAACGGCAGCTTCGATCGCCAGCAGCAGCGCTGGCAGGGCACGCTTAACAATACGCGCTTTGACACGCCGGTGGGCGAGTGGCGTCTGACGCGGGCGATGGCGATCGACTACCTTAACGCGAAGCAGACCGCCACCATTGGGCCGCACTGCTGGCAGAACCCCAACGCGCAGCTCTGCGTGCCAGAGCCAGTCGAAGCGGGTCCGAGCGGTCACGCGCATATCCAGCTCACTCGTTTCGACCTCGCGATGATTAAGCCTTTCCTGCCGGAGGAAACCCAGCTGGCAGGCGTCTTTAGCGGCGATGCGCGCGTGAACTGGACGGCGGACGGTGCGCTGCCGACCGGCACCGTCTCGCTGAAGGGCAACGGCGTCAAGGTGCGGCAGGATGTGCAGGGCAATACGCTGCCCATCGATTTCAGCGCGCTCAACCTCAACGCGGCGCTGCGCAACGGCCGCGCCGATCTCGACTGGCTGATCCGCATCGCCAACAATGGCCAGCTCGACGGCAACGTGCAGATCGACGATCCACAAAATCGCCGTACGCTGGGCGGCAACGTCAACATCCGCAATATCTCTCTGGCGCTGCTCAATCCGGCGCTGATGCAGGGCGAGAAGATTAAGGGCAACCTGAACAGCGCGCTGCGCCTTGGCGGTAGCATCAAGCAGCCGCAGCTTTTCGGCCAGCTTGGCCTGCAGGGCGTCGACGTTGACGGTAACTTTATGCCGGTCGATCTCACCGACGCTAACCTGAATATGGTATTCAACGGCATGAGTTCGACGCTCAATGGCCAGATACAGACCGCGCAGGGCAATCTCAACCTTAACGGCAACGCAGACTGGAGTCAGCTCGACAACTGGCGCGCCCGCATCGCTGCGCAGGGCAGCCGCGTGCGCGTGACCGTGCCGCCGATGGTGCGCATGGACGTTTCGCCCGATCTGGTATTCGAAGCGACGCCGGCGGCCTTTAGCCTTGACGGCCGTGTCGATATTCCCTGGGCGCGCATTACCGTGCAGGAGGTGCCGGAGAGCGCCACCGGCGTCTCCTCGGATGAAGTGCTGCTGGATAAAAATCTGCAGCCCATTCAGCCGAAAACCGCCGCTATCCCGATTAACAGCAATCTGGTCGTCCACGTCGGCAACGATGTGCGGCTATCGGCCTTTGGCCTGAAGGCGAAGCTTAACGGCGACCTGAAAGTGGTGCAGGACAGAACCGGTCTGGGCCTCAACGGCCAGATCAATATCCCGTCCGGCCGTTTCCACGCTTATGGCCAGGATCTGATCGTGCGCAAAGGCGAGCTGCAGTTCGCTGGCCCGCCGGATCAGCCTTATATCAACCTGGAAGCGATTCGTAACCCCGAAGCGACAGAGGATGACGTGACGGCCGGCCTGCGCGTGACCGGGCTGGCGGATGAGCCAAAGGTGGAAATTTTCTCCGATCCGGCGATGTCGCAGCAGGAGGCGCTTTCCTACTTGCTGCGCGGCCAGGGACTGGGCTCAGACGGCGACGGTAACGCATTAACCTCCGCCTTAATTGGCCTGGGGGTTGCACAAAGTGGTCAGGTTGTGGGTAAAATTGGCGAGACGTTCGGCGTCAGCAATCTTGCCCTGGATACGACCGGCGTTGGCGACAGCCAGCAGGTGCAGGTCAGCGGCTATGTGCTGCCGGGTCTACAAGTAAAATATGGTGTCGGCATATTTGATTCACTGGCGACCTTAACCTTGCGTTATCGCCTGATGCCCAAACTCTATTTGGAAGCCGTGTCTGGTGTGGACCAGGCGCTTGATCTGCTTTATCAGTTTGAGTTTTAGCAATGCGAATAATTGTCTACGGCAGTTTACGGCGCAAACAGGGAAACAGTCACTGGATGACGAATGCGCAATGGCTGGGGGATATGCAGATTGAGGGCTATGAGCTCTACAGTCTCGGCCATTATCCGGGCGTGATCCCGGGCGAAGGAACCGTCTATTGTGAAGTTTACCGCATCGACGCCACGACGCTGGGCGAGCTGGATGCATTGCGCACTAAGGCTGGCGAATACAAACGCCAGCTGATGCAAACGCCTTACGGCAGCGCATGGCTTTACGTCTATCAGCGCCCGGTTAAGGGGCGTGAGCGCATCGCCAGCGGCGACTGGCTACGGCGCGACGATCCTCCGTCAGACGCATAAACGAAAACACCGCCCAGAGGGCGGTGTTTTTTTATCTGCGGCTTTGAAGAGCGGGTGATACAGGCCGATCGCAAACACGCAAAAAGCGGCATCCATGCCAGCTCGGCCCGCGTCTTCCCTGACGCGGGACGCTTTGCTCTTCGGCCCATACCACCCGCTCAGTCATCCGGCGCACAGACAAAAACACCGCCCAGAGGGCGGTGTTTTTTATCTGCGGCTTTGAAGAGCGGGTGATACAGGCCGATCGCAAAGACGCAAAAAGCGGCATCCATGCCATCTCGGCCCGCGTCTTCCCTGACGCGGGACGCTTTGCTCTTCGGCCCATACCACCCGCTCAGTCATCCGGCGCACAGACAAAAACACCGCCCAGAGGGCGGTGTTTTTTATCGGGCGGCGTCAGATTATTTCTGCTGAGCGCGCTCGAAAGAGGAGATGATTTCAGCTTTCGCCGCTTCGGCGTTGTCCCAGCCTTCAACCTTCACCCATTTGCCTTTTTCCAGCGCTTTATACTGCTCGAAGAAGTGGGTGATCTGCGCGCGCAGCAGTTCCGGCAGGTCGTTCACATCTTTAATGTGATCGTACTCTTTGGTCAGCTTGGTGTGCGGCACGGCAACCAGTTTGGCATCTTCGCCAGACTCGTCGGTCATTTTCAGCACGCCAACCGGACGGCAGCGGATCACGGAGCCCGGCTGCAGCGGATACGGGGTCGGAACCAGCACGTCAACCGGATCGCCATCCAGTGACAGGGTGTGGTTGATATAACCGTAGTTGCACGGATAGAACATCGCCGTAGACATAAAACGGTCTACGAACAGGGTGCCGGAATCTTTGTCGACTTCATATTTGATCGGATCGGCGTTGGCCGGGATCTCAATGACAACGTAGATATCTTCTGGCAGTTCTTTACCGGCAGGCACCTGGTTCAAACTCATCGGGCATTCCTTCAATAGTCACATGTTGAGTGTCGGCTATTATAGCCAACTGCCTGGGAAAGTATGCCCCAATTTTGACCTTTCGGAATGCTCCTCGTCCTACTTCGCGACGACGAACAGCGAGACGATCCCCGCAGCAATCAGTGGTCCGACCGGCACGCCGCGAAAGAAGGCGACGCCAATCACCGTGCCGATTAACAGGCCGCCGACGACCGACGGCTGCGCGCTCATAAAGCTCACGCCGCGCCCGCCCAGCCAGGCGACAAAAATGCCGACCAGAATCGCCACGATCGACTGCCAGTGGACGAAAGATTTCAGCAGAGACGTGGCGGGCAGTGAACCGCTGGCAAGCGGTGCCATAACGGCGACCGTCAGGATAATAATGCCGAGCTGGATGCCCTGTTTCTCGACGTAGGGAAAGAACTGCGACAGCGGGGTGAGCTTGATCGCCAGCAGGATCACAATAGAGATAGTGACTGCACTGTTGTGAACAAAATAGCTAAGGACCGCGAGGCCGATAAGAATAAGGGTAGAGGCGTACGCAGCCATAATTTCTCCCTGAAAATAGATGGATGCGCCAGCCGATGCCGACGCGTGAATAAACAACCGTCTCCATTTATCAACAATCGCCGCCGTCGGCGCAACTGCCTTTATTCATTGCGCGCAGCAACAGCGCCTGATTACGCACCAGATCGACGCGCTGCGCCGCCAGCGAAATCTGCGCCAGCGTGCCCTGCGTGCTGTTGAAATAAGCCGCGCTTGCCGACTGCCAGCTGTCGCGATACGCCAGCCACTGACGCTGCGCACCGCGCACCTTATTTTTAGGCTCGCCGGTGAGCCTCTTCATTAACTGACCATATTGCATGTTCATCTCGCTATCCCACGCCTGGCTGGCGCGGTCGTAGCATGACACCATCGCCAGGGTGGTAGAGGCGCCGTTGAGGCATTGCGCCAGCGTATGATCGATCGGGCTCTGCTGTGCCAGCGCAGAGGTGCAGAGCAGCAGCCCGGCGGCGGCAATACCTTTTTTCATGCTGTGAATCCTTATTAAGAAAGGTTAAGCGTGGGTGATCATCAGGGAAATGACCATCAACGTCGGTAAAGTTTCCTTACGCAATTGCCGATAACTTGTACGTTTTAGGGCGACTGGATTTTCTGCCTTTATATAAGCAAACGGAAAACAACATCATGAAAAAGCTCTCACTACGCACAGGATTATTAGCTTTACTCGCCTTTATGACCTTGCTGCTGCTGGCGGTCAGCGTCATGGGCATTATTGCCATTAACAAAGGAAACCGATCGCTGGATGTGATTAACCGCATCCAGGGTATCGAACTTAACGCGCTCTATCAAAGTAACGGCGACCTGATGCGCGCGCGCGCCACCGCCGCGCTGGCGGTGCGCAAAATCGAGATTGGCCTGCTGGACGAGGGCGCCGCCTCGGTGAAACAGGCGCAGGCTGACGTACAGGCGTCGCAGAAGAGCATGAAGGCGTTTATTGCGGCCGGGACGGTGACGGCGCAGGGCAAAAAGCTGGCTGACGCCGTCGTAGCCACCTGGAACGCCTACCTGGCGCAGGGCATCAAACCCATCATGGATGCGCTGGAAAAGCAGTACACCGACGAATATTACAGCGTGCTGGAGGGCAATCTCGCTAAGCTTGCCTCGGACTACAGCAGCGCGGTGACGGCGTTCGGCAGCTATGCCGATCAGGTCACCGACGCGCAGCTGGCGCAGGCAGCCTGGCACGAAACGCTGATGAAGGCGCTTATCGGCGCGGCGGTGGCGCTGACCCTGCTGCTGTTCGTACTGGCCTGGGTGCTGATGCGCCGCCTGCTGCTGCTGCCGCTTAACCGCGCCATTACCCATCTTGAGCAGGTTGCGGCAGGCGATCTCTCCCGGACGCTGCCGCCTGCGGGCGACAACGAGCTGGGCCGCCTTAACCGCGCGCTAGGAGTGATGCAGCAGGCGCTGCGCGCTCAGGTGAGCCAGGTGCTCCACGCCAGCCAGCAGATCGACGTCGGCAGTCGCGAGCTGGCAGCGGGCAATGTGCATCTTTCCCAACGCACCGAAGAGTCAGCGGCGTCGCTGGAGCAGACCGCCGCCAGCATGGAGCAGCTCACCGCCACGGTGCGCCTTAATGCCGCCAACGCGCAGCAGGCGAATAAGCTGGCGAGCAGCGTTTCCAGCACCGCCGATCGCGGCGCAGAAGTGGTCAGCTACGTGATGGAGAAAATGCAGGAGATCACCGCCAGCGCGAACCGCATCGGCGATATCCTCGGCGTGATCGACAGCATCGCCTTTCAGACCAATATCCTCGCGCTGAACGCCTCGGTAGAAGCGGCGCGCGCGGGCGAGCAGGGGCGCGGCTTCGCCGTCGTGGCTAATGAGGTGCGCACGCTGGCGCAGCGCAGCGCCAACGCAGCGAAAGAGATCCGCGGACTGATCTCGGAGTCGCAGACGCGGGTCAAAGAGGGCAGCGATATGGCGACGCGCGCGGGCGAAACCATGGATGAGATCGCCAGCGAGGTGATGCGCGTCACAACGCTGATGAAGGAGATTTCCATGGCGTCTGACGAGCAGAGCCGCGGTATCGAGCAGGTGAATCAGGCGGTGACGCAGATGGATGAGGCGGCGCAGCAGAACGCGGCGCTGGTTGAGCAGGCAACGGCGGCAACCCAGTCGCTGGAGGCGCAGTCGCAGCATCTGCAAGCTACGGTATCGCTGTTCCGGCTGGAAACGGCGTAAAAGAGAAGGGCGCGAGATTCGCGCCCTTGTCGTCTGTGCGTTTACGCTGCTACGCGAATAAGGTGGCCCAATCGCCCACTCTTAATTACTGCGCGGCGTCCGGGTATTCGCGCAGGAAGCGCTCAACGTCGTCGACCATCGCGTCATTGCCGCAGAAGAACGGGCAGCGCTGATGCAGGGTTTCCGGCTGGAGGTCGAGGATACGGTTCTTGCCGTCGCTCGCCTTGCCGCCAGCCTGTTCGGCGAGGAACGCCATCGGGTTGCACTCATAGAGCAGGCGCAGTTTGCCGTTCGGGTGGCTGGCGGTGCTCGGGTAGAGATAGATGCCGCCTTTCAGCAGGTTGCGGTGGAAATCCGCCACCAGCGAGCCGATGTAGCGCGAGGTGTAAGGACGATGTGAGGCATGATCCTCTTCCTGGCAGAACTTCAGGTATTTCTTCACGCCCTGCGGGAAACGAATATAGTTGCCTTCGTTAATTGAGTAGGTGTAGCCCGTCGGCGGATAGGTCATGCGCTCGTGGCTCAGGCAGAAGACGCCGAGTGACGGATCGTAGGTAAAGGCGTGGACGCCGCAGCCGGTGGTGTAGACCATCATGGTCGAAGAGCCATACACCACGTAGCCCGCTGCAACCTGCTTGTGGCCCGGCTGCATGAAGTCCGCTTCGGTGACCGGCGTGCCTGGCGCGCTAACGCGATGGTAGATAGAGAAAATGGTGCCGACAGAGACGTTAACGTCGATATTGGACGAGCCGTCCAGCGGATCCATCAATACCACGTATTTACCGTGCTCCACTCCTTCGAAGATTACAAATTCGTCCTCTTCTTCCGAGGCAATCCCCGCCACGATGCCGCGCGCCTTCAGCGCCGCTTTCAGCTTCTCGTTCGCGAAGAGATCGAGCTTCATCTGCTGCTCGCCCTGAACGTTTTCAACGCCACTTGCGCCGAGAATATCTACCAGACCGGCTTTATTGATGTCACGGTGGATGATTTTCGCGCCCAGCTTAATAGCGGAAATTAGCGCCGTCAGTTCACCTGTTGCGTGAGGAAAGTCGTGCTGTTTCTCGACGATAAATTCGCCTAACGTTTTCATAACACATTCCCTGAATCTTCGATGGAGTGGCAGCCTGCCTGGCAAACCGCCAACGTTTGCGTACGCAGTTTAGCCGAATGAACTTCAAAAACCATAGTCCTAATCCGTTTCTTAACTCTGCGAGCGGGGTTACACTGTGCGCCGAACTTTTGAGTAATGGATCTCGTTATGCGTATTCATATCCTTGGGATTTGCGGCACGTTTATGGGTGGTCTGGCGATGCTGGCACGTTCCCTTGGCCATCAGGTGACCGGTTCGGACGCCAACGTTTACCCGCCGATGAGCACGCTGCTTGAGCAGCAAGGCATTGAATTAACAGAGGGTTACGACGCCTCTCAGCTCGACCCCGCGCCGGACCTCGTTATCATCGGCAATGCCATGACGCGCGGCAACCCCTGCGTAGAAGCCGTGCTGGAGCGCAACATTCCCTACCTTTCCGGCCCGCAGTGGCTGCATGACTTCGTGCTGCGCGATCGCTGGGTGGTTGCAGTAGCAGGAACGCATGGCAAAACAACCACCTCTGGTATGGTAGCCTGGATACTGGAGTCGTGCGGACTGGAGCCGGGCTTTATCATCGGCGGCGTGCCCGGCAACTTCGACGTCTCGGCAAAATTAGGAAAAAGTCCATTCTTCGTCATCGAGGCGGATGAGTATGACTGCGCCTTCTTCGACAAGCGTTCCAAATTCGTTCACTACTGCCCGCGCACCCTGATCCTCAATAACCTTGAGTTCGATCATGCGGACATCTTCGACGATTTGCGCGCCATTCAGAAGCAGTTCCACCATCTGGTGCGCATCGTGCCGGGCCAGGGAAAAATCGTGCTGCCAGAGCACGACCACAACATCCGCCAGGTGATGACGATGGGCTGCTGGAGCGAGCAGGAAAGCGTCGGCGAGGGCGGCCGCTGGCAGGCGAAGAAGCTGGTGCAGGACGCCTCGCGCTGGGAAGTGCTGCTCGACGGTGAAAAGGTCGGTGAGGTGAACTGGTCGCTGGTGGGCGAGCACAACATGCATAATGGCCTGATGGCGATCGCCGCCGCGCGTCACGTCGGCGTCAAGCCTGAAGACGCGGCGCAGGCGCTCGACGGCTTTATTAATGCGCGCCGCCGCCTGGAGCTGCGCGGTGACGTCAACGGCATCAAGGTCTATGACGATTTCGCTCATCACCCCACGGCAATTCTGGCGACTTTATCGGCGCTGCGCAGCAAAGTCGGCGGCCGGGCACGTATTCTGGCAGTGCTGGAACCCCGCTCTAACACCATGAAAATGGGCGTCAGCAAAAACGATCTGGCGCCTTCGCTGGCGCGCGCGGATGAGGTGTTTCTGTTTCAGCCGCACCATATTCCCTGGCAAGTCTCCGACGTGGCCGAAGCCTGTATGCCGCCGGCGCACTGGAGCGCCGATATCGACACGCTGGTAGAGATGGTCGCGAAAGCTGCACAGCCAGGTGATTCGATTCTCGTTATGAGCAACGGCGGATTTGGCGGCATTCATCAGAAGCTACTGGATCGGCTCGCTTAACGCTCAGGGTGCCTCTTCGAGGCACCTTTTTATTTCATCGCTCACGCCGGTTTCTTTTTTATTTTCACAAACCGTCGCGCTAATATTTGAAACCGATCTCTCTACTCTCTCCGCTATTGCCACATTTTTTCCTTTGTTGTCAAAAAAAGAAAGGATTGCCGCCGCAAGACTTTTTAGCATCAGACCTGCTGCCATATAAGAAATAACAGCTTTCCCGTTAATGAGGTAAATAACAGGTGTTCATGATGCAATCATGCTTATTTTGGTATGCGGGTTAATTACAGGTTAATCGTTATTGTAGGCAGGCTCGTTTATTTAAGCTGCCTCACGCGTTTAAATAAGGATGTTATTATGGGAAAGAGTAAACTATTACGCGCCTCTCTGGGCATGGCGCTGCTGCTCAGCTCCGCAGCGGCGCTGGCGACCGCGACGGTGGATTATCGCCATGAGTATCGGCTACGTGACCGCACGCACTATGACAAACTGGGGCTCAGCACGACCTTGCCCAATGATATGTTTATCGGTATTGAGACCAAATATAAAACCGGCGGTGCCGATCCTAAAGATAAATTTTATAACGACACGGTGCTGAACGTGGTCGAAGTGACCTTTCTGAAATCTTATTACTGGGGGCGCTGGACGATCTCGCCCTTTATTCAGCCGGAGTTTAATTCTGCGCGCACCGAATGGAAATTTGGCGTTGCGCCCTGGTATAAAATTAACGACCGCTGGTTTGTTGGCGGACTTTATCGCCTTGAGCTGACCGACTATGCGCATGAAGATAAGTGTCGTACCGGCGGCATCGATTATTGCGATACCGATCGTCATCGCACCGCGAATCGCTTCGACCTCTATTTACGTAATAAAAGCGATCGGCTGACCACGACCTATAAGCTGGTCTATAAGCATGCGGACGCGAAGCTTTTCGCAAATAAACACGATGATTATGAGCAGGAGCTGCAGTTCGACTACGCACTCGGTAACGATCGCGCCTGGGTACCCTATGTGACCTTCGGCGATATCGGCCGTGCGTCGACTTCCAGCGAACGCCAGCTGCGTTTGCGCGCCGGCATTCTCTACAACTATCGTTAACCGCTATTCTGGCGGGCAGCCTTGCCCGCCTCGGCGTAGCTTAGCTTTCCGCCAGCTCGCGCAGATACTGGAAAATCTGACGTGACGATTTAGGCGCTTTATTGCCTGCTTTCTCTTTCTGCGCGTTGCGGATCATGCTGCGCAGCTGCTGACGATCGGCATGAGGATAGAGCGTAATCACTTCGTTCATCGCCTCGTCGCCCTGTTCGATCAGGCGATCGCGCAGCGCTTCCAGCTTGTGGAACAGCGCCACCTGCTGGTTGTGACGGTTCTTCAGCTTGTCCAGCGCCTGACGGATCGGATCGACGTCGCGCGAGCGCAGCATTTTGCCGATCAGCTGCAGCTGGCGGCGACGGCCCTCTTTCTTGATGCGCTGCGCCAGCTCGACGGCGGCCAGCAGCTCTTCATCCAGCGGGATCTTCTCCAGGGCGTTCTTGCCCAGATCGACCAGTTCGGCACCCAGGCGTTTTAGCTCTTCAGCGTCGCGTTTAATTTCGCTTTTACTGACCCAGATAATCTCTTCATCTTCTTCTTCCTGATTATCCGGCACATCGTCGAGCCACTCATCGGGCTGTTTGGTCATTTTCTGGGCTCCCCTAAAAAAAGAGGCTAATCCTATCAGTTTATCGGGTGACTGCGAAATTGTTCTCTGACTCTGATAGACTCAAAACTTTCATACTTAAGATTAGACGGCAGGCCGATGAACGTATCTACTCAGGTTGCAGAACAGCGAAAAGTGTTGGAACAGGCAGTGGCGCAGGCGCTCGATCTGGCGAAGGCCAGCACCGACGGCGCGGAAGTGGCAGTGACCAAAACCACCGGAATCGGCGTCAGCACCCGCTACGGCGAAGTGGAGAACGTCGAGTTCAACAGCGACGGCGCGCTCGGCATCACCGTTTATCATCAGAACCGCAAGGGCAGCGCCTCATCGACCGACCTCAGCCCGGAGGCGATCAAACGCACCGTGCAGGCGGCGATCGATATCGCGCGCTACACCTCGACGGATCCTTATGCCGGCCCGGCGGATGCCGATCTGCTGGCGTTCGACGCGCCGGATCTCGATCTTTATCATCCCTGGGAGATCGACGCCGATCGCGCCATCGAGCTCGCCGCGCAGGCGGAGCAGGCGGCGCTGAAAGCGGATCCGCGTATTACCAATACCGAAGGCGGCAGCTTCAACAGCCACGTCGGTATTAAAGTCTTCGGTAACAGCCACGGCCTGCTGCAGAGCTACTGCTCCAGCCGTCATTCGCTCTCCAGCTCCGTTATTGCCGAGCAGGACGGCGATATGGAGCGCGACTACGCCTATACCATCGGCCGCGCCTTCGAGGATCTGCAAAGCCCCGACTGGGTAGGCGCAGAGTGCGCGCGTCGCGTGCTGTCGCGGCTGGCGCCGCGCAAGCTATCTACCATGAAAGCGCCGGTGATTTTCGCGCCGGAAGTCGCCACCGGGCTCTTCGGCCATCTGGTCGGCGCCATCAGCGGCGGCAGCGTCTACCGTAAATCGACCTTCCTGCTTGACGCCCTCGGCCAGCAGATCCTGCCGGAATGGCTCACTATTCAGGAGCAGCCGCATCTGCTGAAAGGGCTGGCGTCAACGCCGTTCGACAGCGAAGGCGTACGCACCCAGGCGCGCGACATCGTGAAGGATGGCGTGCTGCAAACCTGGCTGATGACCAGCTACTCGGCGCGCAAGCTGGGCCTGAAAAGCACCGGCCACGCGGGCGGCATCCACAACTGGCGTATCGCCGGGCAGGGCAGCAGCTTTGAGGATCTCCTGAGGCAGATGGGCCGCGGCCTGGTGGTGACCGAACTGATGGGGCAGGGCGTCAGCGCCATTACCGGCGACTATTCACGCGGCGCGGCTGGCTACTGGGTTGAGAACGGCGAAATTCAGTATCCTGTGAGCGAGATCACTATTGCAGGAAATCTCAAGGATATGTGGCGCAATATCGTCACGGTGGGTAACGACATTGAAACCCGCAGCAACATACAATGTGGCTCGGTGCTGCTGCCGGAGATGAAAATCGCCGGACAATAACAGAACTCGCTTCCTGAAAGCAGCCGCTCTGGCTGCTTTTTTTTTACCCACAATAAAAAGGATATTCCGATGCGTAAGCGTGTGATTGCAATGTTGACTCTCTCCTTGTTGTCTGGAAGCGCCAGCCTGTATGCGGCGGATTTAGAAAATGATATGGATACGCTGAAAGACGGGCTGAATACCGTGATGAAAACCGACGACGCGCAGGAGATGCATAAAGCGCTGGGCGAGATGCGCCAGGCGGCGCAGGATGCGAAGAAATCGACGCCGGACAAACTTGAAGGGCAGCCGGCCGACAGCGCGCAGATCAAGGATTACCATGCGGGACTGGACTCGCTGATTGCGCAGATTGATGTGGTCGACAAGCTGGCGCAGGCCAATAATCTGGACGGCGCCAAAACCGAAGCGAAGAAGCTGGCGGAGATCCGCAACGCTAATCATAAAAAGTTCCGCTAACGCTCGGGCCGGTCGCGCGACCGGCTCTGTCTTATCATCAGCTTTTCTTATCGCGTTCCATTTTACTGCCGCGCCGTGCGCCGCTGCCTGCACGATTCTCTTTTGATACCCGCTATTTACTGTTGAAGACGCGCATAGCGCGGCTTCTGTCACACAATCCGTGCGCCCTGCGATCTGGCGCACAGCCTGCCCTGCGATTTCCACTTACATGCGGAAAAAGTGCGTCTGCACTTCCACCTTGTCACGCCGTAATTTATTCGCAACGCGAATTTTCGTGAACAGGAGTAGCAAGGTGAGCAGTAACGGAGCTTCGGTACGGCAGGCAACGCCGGAAGAGATTCAGGCCCTGGCCGACAAGGTGATGGCGCAAATCGCGGCGATCTACACCCAGCACCATATCGCGCCCAACGCGGTGCAGCAGCAGATGCTGGCGTCGCACGTACGCGCCATGGCGCTGCGCTCGCTAACCGGCGAACCCCTTCCTGAGGTGGAAGCGGAGCTGTTTGAAGATATTTCGCCGGAGACCATGCAGCTGGCGCAGCAGGTGGTCGATCTCTTCGGCAATCTGCCGCGCGAAGAGGCCTGGCTTCTCTCCGTCCATATAGAAGTAGCTCGATCTAACTGACTCTATAAAGAGGAAATCATCATGGTAACCGTAGTGATTGGCGATCGTTTAGGTAAAGGACAGAAAGTTGCGGCGGGCGTGGAAAAGGCGGGCGGCCGCGCCGTCGTGGTGCCGGGCGTTGCGGCGGATATGAAGCTGGGTGACGTAATGAAAGCGGAAAATGCCGACTTCGGCATCTCCTTTTGCGGCAGCGGCGGCGCAGGCGCCATCACCGCGCAGAACAAATATGGCTATAAGGCGCGCCACGGTATGCGTTCCGTTGACGAAGGCGTCACCGCCATCAACGAAGGCGCCAATGTGCTCGGCTTCGGCTTTATGGACAAAGAAGAGCTGGGCGAGCGGCTGGTGCAGGCCTGGAACAAGAAGCACGGCAGCTGATAATGAAAGAACAATACGTTACTCAGGTGACGGTGCAGGGCAAAGGCGACAGTAAAGAGAAAGCTTTTGCCGATGCGCTGAGTCGCGTGCAGAACCAGGTTCTGCGCGCGACGCAAAAAATCCTGCTGCGCATCGAACCCCTTGATGTCCGGGTGCTGCACGCGCAGGAGAGCGTCAAAACAGAGAAGTTTTTGTTCTTTTTTCTGGCGCGCCAGCGGCGGAGCTACAGCGTTGAGCTGGAGATCTCCGTCAGCGTCACCGTGATTGATACCGGGCAGGTGACCTTCACGGCGGCACCGTAAAAACAGACGACAACAAAGGTAAAAAAACATGTTTTTAATTATTTTGTTTAAGTCGTTGATCATTGGGGGGCTGGTCGGTGTGGGCGTCGGCGCTGGTGCGGCGCGTATGTTCCACGCGCCGACGTCGCAGGGGATGGGCGCGTTCCGTACGCTGGGCGAGCTCAACGCCTGCGAAGGCGATCCCGCCTCGCACTTCTCCTTTGGTCTCGGTTTTTTCTTCAATGCCTGGGCATCATCCGTCGCGGCAGGCTCCTTCACTCAGGACGTCGACCACCGCATCATTCCTAACTGGGGCGCGGCCGCGCTGATGGTGAAAAACCGCAACCTGGCTGAGACCCTGCACGACCCGAAAAAGATGGCCATCGCCTGCGGCATTATCGGCATGATCGTCGTCGCCTTTCTTAACTCCACCGCCTCGGCGGTGCCGGCCGCGCTGCAGGTGACCGCGGTAAAAGTGCTGGTACCGGCGGCAAACCTGCTGGTCAATACCGTTATGCCGGTGATCTTCTGGCTGGCGGCCATCGACGCCGGAAAGAAATCGGGCTTCTGGGCGACGATTTTCGGCGGTCTGGCGCAGCTGATCATGGGCAACGCCGTACCTGGCCTGGTGCTCGGCATCCTGATCGGTAAAGGCGTGGAAGAGAGCGGCTGGAACAAGGTCACCAAAGTGATGATGGTGGCAATCGTGCTGCTGTTCGTGCTGAGCGGCTTCTTCCGCGGTTTCGATATGAAGCTGCTGCAATCTTTCCAGTTGGGCATTCCAGGCTGGCTCGACATGATCCATAACTCCCTGAGCGGCAAGTAAGGTTATTGACATGACTGAAAATAAAGGTTTTTGGTACGCCGACTGGTCTTTTCCACTCTTTGTCGGTCTGCTCTCGGCGGGCGTGTTCGCCGGGACGCACATGTACTACCTCTACGGCATCGGCGCGTTTAACGAAGTGGCGTTTGTTTCGATGCTGCGTGCTGGCATGGAAACCGGCGTCTACGGCGCGGTGGCGGCCTTCGGTGCAAGCTTCCTGTTCGCGCGCATCATTGAAGGCTCGCTGGTGGGGATTCTCGATATCGGCGGCGCGATCCAGACTGGCGTTGGCCTGGGTGTTCCGGCGCTGCTGCTGGGCGCGGGCATCGTCTTTCCGGTGGCTAACTTTGCTGCTTCTCTGGCAACCGGCCTGGTGATTGGCCTGGCGATCGGCTACGTCATCATCCTGGCGCGCAAGTTCACCATCAACCAGAGCGACTCCACCTACGGGGCCGATGTGATGATGGGCGCGGGCAACGCTTCTGGCCGTTTCTTAGGCCCGTTGATCATTCTCTCGGCGATGGCGGCCTCAATCCCGATCGGCCTCGGCTCGCTGCTGGGTGCGCTGCTGTTCTACCTCTGGAATAAACCGATCACCGGCGGTGCGATCCTGGGGGCCATGATCCTCGGCGCAATCTTCCCGGTCGCTATCTGATACAGACGGCGGCTCGCCAGCGGGCCGCCGCGTCAAGGAGTTGCTATGTTCGATCTAATTCTTCGCCGCGCACGGCTCACGGATGAGCGGCTGGCAGATATCGCGCTTCAGGACGGCAAAATTGCCGCTATCGGCGACAGCCTACAGGGCGAAGCAGCGAGCGAACGCGATCTGGCCGGACGCTACTACGTCAGCGCTGGCTGGATCGATTCCCACGTTCACTGCTACCCAAAATCCCCGATTTACCATGACGAGGCTGATGCCATCGGCGTGGCGACCGGGGTGACGACGGTGATCGACGCGGGGAGCACCGGCGCCGATCGTATCGATGATTTTTATGCCATTACCCGCGCCGCCACCACCCAGGTCTACGCGCTGATCAATATCGCACGCACCGGCATCGTGACCCAGAACGAGCTGGCGGATATGCGGCAGATCGACGGCGACGCGGTGCAGCAAGCTGTAGAGCGGCTGCCCGGCTTTATCGTCGGCCTGAAGGCGCGCATGAGCAGCAGCGTGGTCGGCGAGAATGGCATTCAGCCGCTGATCAAAGCCAAAGCGATCCAGCAGCGGGTCGGCGGTCTGCCGCTGATGGTGCATATCGGCAATAACCCGCCGGATCTGGCGGAGATCGCCGAGCGCCTCACCGCCGGCGACATCATTACCCACTGCTTTAACGGCAAACCTAACCGCGTGCTGACGCCGCAGGGCGAACTGAAGGCGTCGGTGCGCAACGCCATCGCGCGTGGCGTCAGGATGGACGTCGGCCACGGCAGCGCCAGCTTCAGCTTCGAGGTGGCGCGCGTCGCCATCGCGCAGGGCATTCTGCCCGACACCATCAGCTCAGATATCTACTGCCGCAACCGCCTCAACGGCCCGGTGCATAGCCTGGCGCACGTTATGTCGAAGTTTTTCAGCCTCGGCATGACGCTGCAGCAGGTGATCGACTGCGTCACCTGGAAGGCGGCGGACGGGCTGCGCCTGATGCGCAAAGGGCGTCTGGAGGTCGGTTTCGACGCCGATCTCACGCTTTTCAGCGTGACCGACGCGCCCCGCCTGTTTGTCGATTCCGAAGGCGAACAGGTCACCGGGGAGAAACATCTTACGCCGCTGGCCGCCGTGGTGGCGGGCGAGTGGTTCCTGACAGAAGAAGGGAAAGCCAATGTCTTCGATCTATGAAAAATATGGCCTGAAGCCGGTCATCAACGCCTCTGGCCGCATGACGATCCTCGGCGTCTCTACGCCGTCGCCGGACGTGGTCGACACCGTGCAGATCGGCCTCAGCCACTATTTTGAAATGAAAGATCTGGTCAACAAGACCGGCGCTTACATCGCGCAGCTGCTGAATGTGGAAAACGCGGTGGTGGTCTCCTGCGCCTCGGCGGGCATCGCGCAGTGCGTCGCGGCGGCGATCGTCAAAGAGAACGACTGGCTGCTGGATAATCTGCATGCCGCGCCGCTTGAGGTGCCGCACGACATCGTGGTGCCGAAAGGCCATAACGTGAACTACGGCGCGCCGGTCGGCAGCATGGTGGCGCTGGGCGGCGGTCGTCTGGTGGAGGCGGGTTACAGCAACGAGTGTTCGCCCGAGCAGCTGGCGGCGGCGATCACGCCGCAGACCGCCGCCATCCTCTACGTGAAATCGCACCACTGCGTGCAGAAAAGCCACCTGAACGTCGAGCAGGCGGCGGTCGTGGCGCGCAAACATGGCGTGCCGCTGATCGTCGACGCGGCCGCCGAAGAAGATTTGCAGTGCTACTACCAGTACGGCGCCGATCTGGTGATCTACAGCGGCGCGAAGGCGATTGAAGGGCCGACCAGCGGGCTGGTAATCGGCAGAGCGCAGCCTGTGGAGTGGGTGAAGCGCCAGAGCAACGGCATCGGCCGGGCGATGAAGGTAGGCAAAGAGGGCATTCTCGGCCTGACGCAGGCGATTGAAAATTATCTGCGGCTGGAAAAAACCAGCGGCGCGCAGATGGTGGAGAAAATGACGCCCTTTATCGACAACCTCAATCAGCTGCGCGGCGTGAGCGCCCGCGTCGTGTGGGACGCGGCGGGGCGCGATATCGCCCGCGCCGAGATCAAATTCGACGAGGCGGCCATCGGCCAGCGTACCGGCGACATCGTGCAGGCGCTGAAAAATGGCGCGACCGCTATCTATTTTCGCGGCTACAAAGCCAATGAGGGCATTATCGAGGCGGATGTGCGCAGCGTCAGCGCTGAACAGCTGCACACCATCTTCACCTCGATTCAAACGCTGTTGAACGGAGGAAAAACCGCATGAAGCTGACCCCGAATTTCTATCAGGATCGTCTCTGTCTTAACGTGCTGGCAGGCTCGAAAGCCAACGCGCGCGCCATCTGGGAGGCAGCGGAAGGACATGTACTGGTGGGCGTGCTGTCGAAAAACTACAGCAGCAACGAGGCGGCTATCGCCGATATGCGCGACTATGCCGCGCTGATCGACAACGCGCTCTCGGTCGGACTCGGCGCGGGCGACCCGAATCAGTCAAAAATGGTGAGCGAGATCTCCGCGGTGCTGCAGCCGCAGCACGTTAACCAGGTCTTTACCGGCGTCGCCACCAGCCGCGCGCTGCTGGGCCAGTCGCAAACCGTGGTCAACGGTCTGATCTCGCCGACCGGCACGCCGGGCCTGGTGAAGATCTCCACCGGCCCGCTCAGCGCGCAGGGCAGCGACGCGCGGGTGCCGATTGACAGCGCCATCGCGCTGCTGAAGGATATGGGCGGCAGCTCGGTGAAATATTTCCCGATGGGCGGACTAAAGGCGGTCGACGAGTACCGCGCCGTCGCCCGGGCGTGCGCGGCGCATGACTTCTGGCTGGAGCCGACCGGCGGCATCGATCTCGATAACGTCGAAGCGATCCTGAGGATCGCGCTGGAGGCGGGCGTCAGTAAAATTATCCCGCACGTCTACAGTTCCATTATCGATCCCGTCAGCGGCGATACGCGCGTGGAAGATGTGCGCCAGCTGCTGGCCATTTGCAAAAAATTGCTGCCGTAGCGACAGCCACGCTGGCGCGCTTCACAGGGCGCCGGCGCTTGCCTGGAGGTGACGCGCCGTTCGCTTTAGGCTGCTGTTTTTCGACATGATGCCGCTGAATGCATGCCAGCGCCGTAACAGGTAGACCGCCTTGAGATTCCCAAATCAACGCCTTGCGCAACTGTTTGACGCCCTGCAAAACGAAACGCTGCCTCAGGATGAGCTGGCGCGGCGCTTCGCCGTTTCAACGCGCACCGTGCGTACCGACATCAGCGCGCTTAACGCGCTGCTGGCGGAGTACGGCGCGCAGTTCGTGCTCAGCCGCGGCGCGGGCTATCAGCTAAAAATCGACGACGCGCAGCGCTTCCAGCGCCTGGAGCAGCAAAGCCGCTCGCCGCTGCGCGTGCCGCGTACCTCTACCGAGCGGGTGCGCTACATGCTGACGCGCTTTCTGACCGCCGCCTGGTCGCTCAAGCTGGAGGATCTGGCCGATGAGTGGTTCGTCAGCCGCGCTACGCTGCAAAACGACATGGCCGAGGTGCGCGAGTGGCTGGCGCGCTACCATCTGCACATCGAGAGCAAACCCCACTACGGCATGAAGCTGTTCGGCAGCGAAGTGGCGATCCGCACCTGCTTAACCGATCTGCTGTGGCAGATCGATCAGGAGCAGGCCGACAGCCCGCTGATCGCCATCGAAGCGCTGCACAGCAATATTCTTGAGACGCTGCGTCCGCTGCTGCAGCAGTGCCTGACGCGTCATAACGTTCGCCTCAGCGACGAGGGCGAGCGCTATCTGCGCCTCTACTGCGCCGTCGCGGTGCGGCGCATCAGCGAAGGCTATCCGCTGAGCGATCCCGGCGCGGAGGATGTCGGGCTGGATGTGCGCGAGGCGGCGCGCGAGCTGATTAATTTGCTGCGGCCGCTGGTGGGCAAGCCGGTGTCGCCGGCGGAAGAGGGCTGGCTGCGCGTCAATATCGCAGCGCGCCAGATGCAGGAGGTGGCGCCGAGCGCTATCAACGCCGATGACGCCGACGCGCTGGTGGACTATCTGCTGAGCTATATCAATACCCACTACAACTACAACCTGCAGGGCGATGAACAGCTGCGCGCCGATCTGCTGACGCACATTAAAACCATGATCACGCGCGTGCGTTACCAGATCCATATTCCCAACCCGCTGCTGGATAATATCAAACAGCACTATCCGATGGCCTATGACGTAACCCTGGCGGCGGTCTCCAGCTGGGGCAAATATACGCCTTACGTTATCAGCGAGAATGAGATCGGCTTTCTGGTGCTGCATATTGGCGTCGGGCTGGAGCGCCACTACGACGTCGGCTACCAGCGTCATCCCCAGGTGCTGCTGGTGTGCGACAGCGGTAACTCCACGCTGCGAATGATTGAGGCGATGCTGCTGCGCAAATACCCGCAGCTGCAGGTCGCCGGTCGGCTGTCGCAGCGCGAATATGAGACGCGCACGCGCATCGATGAAGATTTCGTTATCTCTACCACGCGGCTGAGCGAGAAGGATAAGCCGGTAGTCGTGATGTCGCCGTTTCCTACCGGCTTCCAGCTGGAGCAGATCGGCAAACTGGTGCTGGTGGACCGCACGCGGCCCTATATGCTGGAGAAGTTTTTCGACGCGCAGCACTTTCTGATCGTCGATAAGCCGATGACGCAGTCGCAGCTGTTCCGCCAGCTGTGCGATCGGCTGGAGGCGGAAGGCTTTGTCGACGCGAGCTTTTATCCCTCGGTAGAGGAGCGTGAGGCGATCGTCAGCACCATGCTGGGCGAAGGTATCGCGCTGCCGCACTCGCTTGGCCTGCTGGCGAAAAAAACCGTGGTTTACACCGTGCTGGCGCCGCAGGGCATCGCGTGGGGCGACGATACCGCCTCGGTGATTTTTCTGCTGGCGATCAGTAAAAGCGAGTATGAAGAGGCGATGGCGATCTACGACCTCTTCGTGACCTTTCTGCGCGAAAGGGCGACGCCCCGGCTGCGCGACAGCAAAGATTTTGCCGCCTTCAAGGCGGTGGCGATTGAGTGTCTGGGGCGGCTGTAGCAGCGGGCTCCAGCCCGCCGGGCAGGCTAAGGCCGAAGGCGGCGTTTAGCTTTTCTTCGCCAGCAGACGCGGGATCTCGCGCAGGCACCAGGCTTTGGCTTCGCCCATGCTGTCGCGGCGCCACGCCATAATAATATCCACTTCGCGGGTATATTCCGGGCTGACGACGCGCAGCCGACCTTCCGCAATATCTTGCTCCACCATCGAATAGGGCATGGTGGCGACGCCAAGCCCCGCCAGCAGCGCGCGGCGCTTGTCATCCATGCTGCTCACCGTCAGACGCTGCTGTTTGTCCAGCAGCTGCACCGTCAGCACCGGGCGCTCGCGCGCCGTATCGGCCACGGCGATGCCGCGATATTTCACGCGCGTCACCTCGGACTGAGGTTCCGGCTCGTTGTGAATCGGATGGTCGGCGCTGGCGACATAGACGCTCATCATGGTGTAGAGCTTACGCGTGTTGATTTCGGTCGAGGCGCGGAAGTGCATATCGGGCGCGATAACGATATCGGCGCGGCCCTGCTCCAGCCGCTCCCACGCGCCTGCCAGCACTTCAGTGATGAGCGAAATCTGGGTATTGGCCTTTTCCGACAGCTTCTCCACCAGCGGGAAGAGGGCGTCAGTCGGCACCAGCGCTTCGGTGACGATGGTCAGATGGGTTTCCCAGCCGCGCGCCAGCGCTTCGGCGTCGGTGGTGAGTTTATCCGCCGCTTCCAGCAGCACCCGTCCGCGCTCCAGCAGCATACGTCCGACGTTGGTGAATTTCGTCCGGTGGCCGGAGCGGTCGAACAGCACCACGTCCAGCTCCTCTTCCAGCTTTTGCATGGTATAGCTGAGCGCCGAAGGAACGCGCCCCAGCTCATCCGCCGCTGCCGCAAAACTGCCGCGGCGATCGATCGCATCCATCACGCGCAGCGCTTCAAGGGTTAAGGCACGCTCTTTAGCCATCCGAACTCTCTTTCAGGAAATTTGAATATGCACGGCAGATTAACTGGCTAACAATACGGCGTCCAGCCTTTTACCATAATGGGTATCAAGTCTGCGGTCGTTCTCTGCCGCAGCGAGCTGGAGGTAAATCATGATAACGACGCGTAGTGCGTCCGCGTGCGGTCAGGCCGACTTCGGCTGGTTGCAGGCACGCTATAGTTTCTCTTTTGGTCACTATTTCGATCCCAAATTAATGGGCTACGCCTCGCTGCGCGTGCTGAATCAGGAAGTGCTGGCGCCAGGGGCCGCCTTTCAGCCGCGTACCTATCCGCAGGTGGACGTGCTGAATATCGTGCTGCAGGGCGAGGCGGAGTACCGCGACAGCGAAGGCAACCATATCGTCGCGCGCGAGGGCGAAGCGCTGCTGCTCGCCACGCAGCCAGGCGTCAGCTACAGCGAAATCAACCTGCGCAAGGATCAGCCGCTGACGCGGATGCAGCTCTGGCTCGCCGCCTGTCCCGAGCGGGAAAACCCGACGCTGCAAAAGATTGCGCTGCCGGAGCGCGGCAATCTTCACCTGATCGCCTCGCCAGACGGCGCGGGAAACAGCCTGCAGCTGCGTCAGCAGGTGTGGGTGCATCAGCTGCGGCTGGCGCCGGGCGAAGAGCAGTCGCTGACGCTGCGCGGGCCGCGCGCCTATCTGCAGTCGATTCACGGCTCGCTGGAGGCGGTGACGCGCGAGGATCGTCAGGAGAAGCTGGGCTGCGGCGACGGGGCGTTTTTGCAGGAGGAGCAGCAGATCAGGCTGCGGGCGAAAACCGCGACCTGGGCGCTGGTGATCGATATACCGGTATAAAAAAATTGATGGGATAGGCCTTCGACAGACGGCTCACAAAGCGTAAGAGCGGGCGATATGGGCCGAAGAGCAAAGCGTCCCGCGCCAGGGACAAAAACGCCGGGAGCGTTTTTGAACAACGCAGCGCGTTGGCCCGGCGACGGGCGCACCTCAAGGATGAGGTGCGTAATTGCGCGGGCCGAGCTGGCAGGGATGCCGTTTTTGCGTCTTTGCGATCGGGCCATATCACCCGCGCTGGCACAATGCCAGTGAAGTTAAGGGCGGCTAAAGCCGCCCTTTTGCGTATGTTGCCGCTTTGTCAGCGGATGAGCGCGGCCTGATGCACGCTTACTTCAGCATCGTAAACGCGGTGGTGACGTGCTTCACGCCGCTAACCCGGCTGGCGATATCCGCCGCCGCCTTCGCCTCTTCCGCCGTCACCAGACCTAACAGAAACACTTCGCCGTTCTCGGTGGTCACTTTCACGTTCGAAGATTTCACCTGATCGCTGCCCAGCAGCTGCGAGCGAATTTTGGTGGTAATCCAGGTGTCGGACGACGAGGTGCCGAGGCTGACCTTCTGGCCGATGCGAATTTCGTTGAAGACTTCGGTCGCGCCGTCGACGCCCATGGCGATCTGTTTGGCGCGGCTGGCGATATCCTGCGACGGCGCCTGGCCGGTCAGCAGCACTTTGCCCTGGTAGGCGGTAGCGATAATGCGGGCATCGCTCTTAATCTGCTGATCTTTCGCCAGCGCGTTGCTGACGCGCAGCTCCAGCGTGCCGTCGTCAACCTGGGTGCCGACGGTGCGCGGATCGGTGGCGGTTTTGGTGGCCACGGCCGCGCCGCCTGCGACAACGGCGACGCAGCCCTGCAGCAGCATGGCGGTTAACAGGATGGCGACAGCGTTCAATGCTTTCATGTTTGCTCCTTCAGCTATTCCTGGTGTGGAAACAAGGTGTTATCAATCAGGTCGCACAGACAGTTCAGCGTCAGCATATGCATCTCATGGATGCGGGCGCTGCGGTGCGACGGGATGCGAATTTCCACGTCGTGCGGGCCGAGCAGGCCCGCCAGCTCGCCGCCATCATAGCCGGTGAGCGCAACGATGGTCATATCACGGGTAACCGCGGCTTCCACCGCTTTCACGATGTCTCGCGTATTGCCGCGGGTAGAGATCGCCAGCAGGACGTCGCCAGCCTGACCCAGCGCGCGCACCTGCTTGGCGTAGATTTCATCGTGCTGACGATCGTTGCCGATCGCCGTCAGCATCACATTGTCCGCGCTGAGCGCCAGCGCGGGCAGGCTGGGACGCTCGGTCTCGAAACGGTTGATCATGCTGGCGGCAAAATGCTGCGCGTTAGCGGCTGAAGCGCCGTTGCCGCAGCTAAGGATTTTATTGCCGTTAAGCAGCGACTGCACCAGCGTCATCGCGGCGCGGGAAATGGCGTCCGGCAACGCTTCTGCGGCGGCAATCTGGGTTTGAATACTTTCAGTAAAACACGCTTTAATTCTGTCCTGCACACAACCACCTGGTTCTAAACGTCTGCATTAAAGGCATTGGGCAGCCACTCCAGCACCGTACCGGTAATGGCGATAATGTCGAAACGGCAATCCACCGTCTCAAAACTGCCGCCGCGCTGGGCAAGCCAGAGTGCGGCGGCGCGCAACAGCTTTTGCCGCTTGAGGCGAGTAACGCTGGCCAGCGCGCCGCCGTAGCGCGCATCGCGCCGGTAGCGCACCTCCACGAAGACCCAGCATGCCCCGTCGCGCATGATAAGATCCAGCTCGCCGCCGCGGAAGGTCACGTTGCTGGCGACCCAGCGCAGTCCGGCGTGCTCTAAATAGCGCCGGGCGCGCTGTTCCTGTTCGGCACCGAAGCGCCGGGTGTTCAGGAGGCGGGAACGATCTCGCCCTGACGATACTGGCTCCATGACAACGTCCTGTTGATCACGCAATCCTGATTTGCGCTCAGCTTGCCGGTATTGCCGTCGATGGTGAAGCCCGGCGTCTGGCGCACCTGGTTAAAACTGTTCGCCAGCGTCCAGGCATCAATGCCCATCGCATAGAGGCGAACCAGCGAGTAGTCGTTATTGAACGACTGCGCCGCACGCTGCATCAGCGCTGGATTACGGCCCGAGAGCAGCGGAATATCGCTGAACTGCAGACCTTCCATCTCCAGACGGAAGTCGGGGCCTGCGCCCGCCTGGTAACTGCGCGAGCTGGCGTAGAGCGAGGCCGCGCTGCGGCTGCCGGTACGCATGGCGATCATCGGCTTAATCAGCTGCAGCTCATCCTGCGTCGAGACAATATAGACTGAATCAACGTTGCCGCTGCTCGCCGTCGTCGGCTCGCTCTGCTGCTGCGGCGACGGGATATTTAGCCCGGCGATGGTCACGCCCTGGGGTTCGGCGGCGGCAGGCTGGACGTTGACCGGCGTACCGCTCAGCGTAATGCCCGCGCCGCTGTTGATGCCCTGTTTCAGCTCAGCGGTCGAGCCGAAGCGCTGCTGCAGCGGCGCCGTGCCGCCCAGCTTCAGCCATTCCTGCGCAAACGCGTTGACCACGCGATCGCCGAAGCTGCTGCGCGGCACCAGCAGCAGCGGCTGACGCTTGCCCTGGTTCCACATATGGTGCGCGGCATCGCGCGCTTCGTCTTCAGGAGAAAGCGCAAAGTAACAAATATTCGGATGGTTCTGGATCTGCTCCGGCGCGTTGAGCGCCAGCACATTGAGCGGCGTCTGGCTGTTGGCGACGGTTTCAACGTTGTTTTTCAGCAGCGGGCCAACCACCAGCGTCGCGCCATCCTGCTGCGCCTGCTGCATCACCTGCTGAATTGGCTGGCTGCTGGTGTCGTACACCTTGATCTGCGCGCTGCTGGAGGGGGGGCTAGCCTCAGGCTGACTCTGGGAGGCGGTGGGCTGTGCGGCGGCGGCGGGCGTAATTGCGGCGGCGGCCGGGCTGACCACGGCGTTGGCTTCGCCGGTCGGCGCGGGCTGCGCGCTTTCCGCGGTAGCTGGCTGGGTCGCGGGCTGTGCGGTGGGCTGCGGCGCAGCGTGCAGGGCGCCGTTTTTCGCATCGTTAAAGCCTTTTTCAATCGCGCTGGCAAAAACCTGCGCCTGACCGTTCAGCGGCAGCAGCAGCGCGATGGTGCTGGTAGAGGCTTTGGTGTAGTTCTGCGCCTGGCTCAGCGGCGTCGGCAGGGTTTTCGCCGCCGGGTTTTGCGGATAGCGCGTTTGCCAGTCTTTCAGGGCGGATTTCAGCATCTCGCCGTCCTGCGCGTTGGCGCGCCAGACGTTAAGCAGATCCAGCCAGCCCTGCAGCGTGTTTTCATCGGCGTTGATCACCAGGCTGCTCATCTCCTGCGGCGTCATCTGCGTCAGCGCCTGCCAGGTGGCGTCGATATTTTTCTGGTGGTCATCGCCGCTCAGCAGCGGCTCCTGCGCAATATAGGCGCGCAGCAGCGCCAGCGAGGGTTTGCCCTGCGCGGCGGCGATCTGCAGGCCGTAATAGCGCGCCTGCTGCTCTTTCGACAGGTCGTCGACCTTGACCTGATTCAGCAGCTGCGTGGCGCCCGGCACGTTCTGCTGGCTGAACAGGAACTGCGATTTAAGCAGCAGCAGCTCCTGCTGTTGCGTGTCGCTGAGCCGGCTCGGCAGCAGGTTGAGCTGCTGGCCAGCTTGCGGATACTTTCCTTCTTTCATCAGGGCACGGATGGCAAGTAATTGCCAGTCTGTCCTGCTATCATCGCTGCTTTGCTGCACTTGCTGCAGATAGTAATCAGACCCGCCGGTAATGGGCCCCTGAATATTTACGTTTGAGGTTTGCGGCCCCTGACCGCTACAGGCGGCTAAAATCAGCCCAGCAAGAAGGACAGGCACAAAGCGTCCTGCTTTATGACGAACGACTTTTGAAGGAAGCATACTGTATCCAGTGATGTTTTTTTCAAGATGCTCAATATTAAATCGGCAATTCGGATGAAACAATGAAACAACTCGATCGGGCAGAGATTTCTGCCAGCACGCTCTACATCGTTCCAACCCCGATTGGTAATTTGGGTGATATCACCCAGCGGGCGCTGACGGTGCTTTCGGGCGTCGATCTGGTCGCAGCGGAAGATACACGTCATACCGGACTGTTGCTACAACATTTCGCCATCGCTGCGCGGCTCTTCGCACTTCACGACCACAATGAACAGCAGAAGGCCGAACTGCTGCTGGCGAAGCTGCAGGAAGGGCAGAGCATCGCGCTGGTTTCCGATGCCGGGACCCCGCTGATCAACGATCCTGGCTACCATCTGGTGCGCCGCTGCCGCGAGGCGGGCATCCGCGTCGTGCCGCTGCCCGGCGCCTGCGCCGCCGTCACAGCATTAAGCGCCGCCGGGTTACCGTCCGATCGTTTCTGTTACGAAGGGTTTCTGCCCGCCAAAACCAAGGCGCGCTGCGACGCGCTGCGCGCAGTAGCGCAGGAGCCGCGTACCCTGATTTTCTACGAGTCCACCCACCGTCTGCTCGACAGCCTGGAAGATATGGCGAAGGAACTCGGTGCCGATCGTTACGTGGTGCTGGCGCGCGAGCTGAGCAAAACCTGGGAATCGATCCACGGCGCGCCGGTGGGCGAGCTGCTCGCCTGGATCAAAGAGGATGAGAATCGCCGTAAAGGCGAGATGGTGCTGGTGGTCGAAGGGCATAAGGCGGATGAAGAGGCGCTGCCCGCCGATGCGCTGCGCACGCTGGCGCTGCTGCAGAAAGAGCTGCCGCTGAAAAAGGCCGCGGCGCTGACGGCGGAAATTCACGGCGTGAAGAAAAATGCGCTCTATCGCTTTGCGCTCGATCAGCAAGAGGCGTGACAAATGGGGCCGAATGCCCTAATATTCTGCGCCGAAGCTGACCAGACAGTCGCCGCTTTGTCGTCGTCCCTCTTGTAGGGAGACGGGCAGAGGGGAGGAAAGTCCGGGCTCCATAGGGCAGGGTGCCAGGTAACGCCTGGGGGGCGCAAGCCTACGACCAGTGCAACAGAGAGCAAACCGCCGATGGCCCATTTATGGGATCAGGTAAGGGTGAAAGGGTGCGGTAAGAGCGCACCGCGCGTCTGGCAACAGTTCGCGGCACGGTAAACTCCACCCGGAGCAAGGCCAAATAGGGGTTCGCATGGTACGGCCCGTACTGAACCCGGGTAGGCTGCTTGAGCCAGTGAGCGATTGCTGGCCTAGATGAATGACTGTCCACGACAGAACCCGGCTTATCGGTCAGTTTCGACTTTTCAGGTGAAAACCCCGCGCAGCGGGGTTTTTGCTTTCTGGCAGCGGGAAGACCAAAGGAAGCCCCACCTGATGCAGTTCCCCATGCTAAACTGCGCCCCGGCAACGAAAGGAGCAGCCCGTGGCGAAATACCAGCAACTGACGGATGAGATTCAGCAGCAGATCGAGGCGGGCATCTGGCCGCCGGGCACAAAGCTGCCGTCGCTGCGTCAGCAGGTGGCGCAGCACGGGCTGAGCCTGATGACGGTGATGCACGCCTACGAGGTGCTGGAGAGCCAGGGCTGGATTGTCTCGCGGCCCCAGTCCGGCTACTACGTCGCCCCGCGCGCGCTGCAGACCGCGCCGGCGCAGGTGGCGCTCAGCGAGCAGGTCGATATCAACAACTTTGTCTTCGACGTGCTGCAGGCGATCCGCGATCCGGCGATCGTCCCCTTTGGCTCCGCTTTTCCCGATCCCGAGCTCTTTCCGCAGCGCCAGCTGATGCGCTCGCTGACCAACGTCTCCCATCAGCTGACGCCGCTCGACGCGCTGAATAATCTTCCGCCCGGCAATGCCGCGCTGCGGCAGATGCTGGCGCAGCGCTACGCCCGGCAGGGCATCACGCTCTCGCCGGATGAGATCGTCATCACCAACGGCGCGCTGGAAGCGCTCAATCTCAGCCTGCAGGCGCTGACCGAGCCCGGCGACTACGTGGTGATTGAGCAGCCGACCTTCTATGGCGCGCTGCAGGCGATCGAGCGGCTCAAGCTCAAAGCGCTCGCGGTGCCGAGCGACGCGCAGCAGGGCATCGATATGCAGCAGCTGGAAGAGACGCTGCAGCGCTGGCCGGTAAAAGCGTGCTGGCTGATGACCACGCTGCAAAATCCGCTTGGCGTCACGCTCTCGCCCGCGCGCAAGGCGCAGCTGGTGGCGCTGCTGGCGCGCTACCGGGTGCCGCTGATCGAAGATGACGTTTACGCCGAACTCTGGGCGGGCAATGAGGCGCCGCATCCGGCTAAATACTGGGATCGCGACGGCGACGTGCTGCACTGCGGCTCTTTTTCCAAGTGTCTGGTCGCGGGGTTCCGCGTCGGCTGGGTTGCGGCGGGACAGCACGCGCAGCGCATCCAGCGTCTGCAACTCATGAGCACGCTCTCCACCAGCGCGCCGATGCAGCTGGCGCTGGCGGACTTCCTCGCCACGCGCCGCTACGATACCCATCTGAAAAAGCTGCGCCAGACGCTGGCGCGGCGCAAAGAGTGGATGCGTCAGGCGCTCTGCCGCGCGCTGCCGGAAGGGGCCAGCGTAAGCGATTCGCCGGGCGGCTTCTTTTTGTGGGTAACGCTGCCGCGCGGCTATGACACCACGCAGCTCTATCAGCAGGCGTTGCAGCAGGGGATCAGCATCGCGCCAGGGCGGCTGTTTTCAGCGGGGGAGGAGTTTACCCACTGTTTTCGCATCAATACCGCCTGGCCGTGGGACAGGCGCGCCGAGGCGGCGGTCGAGACGCTGGGCCGGCTGATTGCCGACCCGCAGCGCGGTTAAACCTGCGCCGCCTGCTGGTGGCCCCAGGTCAGGTAGTAAACGTCATAGAAATCGACTTCGCCTTTCTGTCGCAGCAGGCGATGAATACCGCTTTTCACCTCTTCTGGCGCGTCCGGCAGATTCAGGATCTTTTTCACGCCCCCTTCAGAGACCGGCTGCACGTAATACCACTCGCCGTTATAGCAGACGCGCAGATCCAGCGCGTCGATATCCTCGAAGCGATATTTCGGGTTGATATCCAGCAGCATCAGAAAGCTCATCACCAGCACAAACAGAGTGGCGAACCAGAAGGCGGGCCAGCCCAGCATCTCGGTGGAGAAAATCAGCGCCACGCACAGCGCGTAGCAAAGGTACATCAGCGCCCAGAGGCCGGGATGGGTTTTTAGAAAAGAGAAGCTAAAACGCGGCCGGTTATCGCGGCGCTCTTCACGGTTAAGCGTTGCGATTTCGTCGATTAAGATTTGTTTAATGGCGTCCATTGTTCACCTCACCGTTACTTTTCTGCTCAGTAAAACAGATAACAGTTAGCCGGGGCAGACACAGAAACGCGCAGAATTTTTATAACAGTTGAGGCGCGCCGTCCGGGTAAGAACGGCGCGTGCGTTTAGCCGCGGCCGTGCGGCTCATCCCAGTCAAACGCCGGTCCCAGCGAAATCACGCCGTTCGGGTTGATGGTTTTATGGCTCACGTAATAGTGATGACGGATATGCGGCAGGTTCACCGTCTCGGCGATGCCCGGCATCTGGTAGATATCGCGCAGGAAACCGCTCAGATTGAGATAGTCGCCGATGCGGTGGCGATCGCACTTAAAATGGGTCACATAGACCGGATCGAAACGCACCAGCGTGGTCCAGAGACGCAGATCCGCCTCGGTGAGCTGGTCGCCGGTCAGATAGCGGTGCTGCCCCAGAATCTGCTCCAGGCGCGATAGCGAATGGAACAGCGCGGTTACCGACTCGTCATAGGCCGCCTGCGAGGTCGCGAAGCCCGACTTATAGACGCCGTTGTTGACCGTGTCGTAAATCCAGCCGTTCAGCTCGTCGATCTTCTCGCGCAGGGCGGGCGGGTAGTAGTCCCCGGCGCGCGCGCCGACCGCGTCGAAGGCGCTGTTAAACATGCGAATGATATCCGCCGATTCATTGCTGACGATAGTGCCCTGCTGTTTGTCCCACAGCACCGGCACGGTCACGCGCCCGGTATAGTGCGGATCGGCATGCAGGTAGAGCTGATAGAGAAATTCGTTCTGATAAAGTTTGTCGCCGGTGGCGTCGGGAAAATCGTTGTCGAACGTCCAGCCGTTCTCCAGCATCAGCGGGTGCACCACGGAGACGTCAATCATCGACTCCAGCCCTTTTAGCTGACGCATCAGCAGCGTGCGGTGCGCCCAGGGGCAGGCGAGAGAAACATACAGATGATAGCGATCGCGCTCGGCCTTAAAGCCCGCGTCGCCCGTTGGTCCGGCGCTGCCGTCCACGGTCACCCAGTTGCGCCAGACCGCTTCAGTGCGCTTGAAGCGTCCGCCGGTTGATTTGGTGTCGTACCAGGTGTCGTGCCAGACACCGTCAATCAGTTGGCCCATATCGCCTCCAGTGCAAACAGGGCGAGGAGTATCCTCGCCCTGCTAAGTATATGTGGCATTACGCCGGATGTGTGCTTAACGCAGCGCCGCTGCAGGCGTGGTTTTCTTGCGCAGCAGACGGTCAATGCTGTACGCGCCCGGACCGACGAGGCCCAGCACCAGGAAACCACCCGCGATAGAGAGGTTTTTCATAAACATCAGCTGGTTGACGCCTTCCGCAAAATTGCTGTGGAACAGGAACGCCGTCAGGATGGTGAAGCCAGCGGTAAACAGCGCGGTGAAGCGTGTCAGGAAGCCAAACAGAATCGCCAGGCCGCCGCCAAACTCCAGCAGGATTACCAGCGGCAGCATAAAGCCCGGCACGCCCATCGCTTCCATATACTGCTGCGTTCCCGCATAGCCAGTGATTTTGCCCCAGCCGGCCGTAATAAACAGGATTGGCATTAAAATACGCGCCAGCAGCAGACCAGTATCTTCGAATTTTTTCATCATTTACTCCAGGCTAGTTTGTCGGCAGGGCAGTCGCGCCTGCGTGAGATAATTCCCGGCAAAAGGCGGCTTTGCCGTTTGCTGAGCTGATAGCTGGAGATAATAATCGCGCAGGGGAAAGGTTGTAAGCGAGATATTCTGTAGGTGTTATTCAGGAAAACTGATAAAGCGAAGCCGGCGATTGCGCACCGGCTGAATGCAGAGAAGGATCAGCGCTGCGGCAGAGCCGATTTCAGCATGCGCCAGGTGCTCCAGACGCCGAATCCGCGCTTAAGCAGGCGCATGAATTTATTTGGGCTGCGCACCGACCAGATAGCCAGGGCGCTGCTGCCGATGGCCAGATAGCGTCGCATGCTGAGGAACGTCAGCCAGCCGCGGTCATACTGCGCCGTGCTCAGTAAAAAATCGCGGCGGCTCGCGCTCAGGTCGAGCCGCTGCTGCTGTATTTCACCGACTAATTCATGAATACGTGCTTCACGTTCCAGCTTGCTGCGGCTCATACGCGATCATCCTCCAGCAGCTTGCGATCGGTCTCCAGCTCTTTGCGCGTATGGTGCAGCAGGGTGGACTGACGCGATTTGCGCAGGCTCCACAGGCCGAAGATAATCGCCAGAAGAAAGAGTACGCCGGTAGTGATGCCGATCGCCATCAGGCGATACTGCGCATCGACGGCCCAGATAATCAACACCATCAGGCTCATCAGCCCGAACGCGGTAAACAGCATGGTCAGGCCAACCATCAGCAGCAGCTGAATCAGGTTAGCCTTTTCCGCTTCCAGCTCGACCACCGCCAGCCGCACGCGGGTCTCGACCATGCTGACCAGCGTAGTGACAATGCGCTGACCAATGTTGATGACCCCTTTGCCGGGGCCGTGGCTCTGCTGTGAATCTGCCATGGTTAACGCCGAGAAATCAGCATGCCGATCGCCACGCCGATAGCCGCACCGATGCCAACGCCATGCCAGGGATTGTCACGCACGTAGCCGTCTGCTTTCTGCGCGGCTTCACGCGTGGTCTGCGCCAGATATTCGCCAGAATCGCCCAGCTTCTCGCGCGAGCTGTCGAGCGCAACGCGCGCTTTCTGACGCAGCTTATCCAGTTCACCTTTGGACTTATCCGTTGTGCTGCTCAGCACCTCTTCCAGAGTGTCCGCCAGATTTTTTAACTCAGCACGTAAATGTTCTGATGAAGTCTCTTTTGACATGTAATGTTCCTTTTAGCTTCAGTGGTTGAGTCCGGGTTAGTAAGGCTCCGCCTGTAACTTTTTCAGCTCCTGGCGTGCTTCTTCCAGTTTATGTTCACGCCTGCGATTTTCTCCTTGTCATCGCCTTCCTGTCGCTCCTCTTTCAGTTCGCGCTCGCGTTCAGCGACTTTCTCTCGCTGCGCCTTGATGCGCGTCTGGTGAGACGCTTTCAGTTTATTGTCGCTGCAGTTCGCGCGCACTTCGGTCAGCGCGCGCTCCAGTCCATTCACGCGACGCTGATTGTTATGCTGTTTCGCCATCGCAATTTCATGCTGAATATCCTGCTCTTTCTGCTGGCAGAGCGATTCCGCCGCCATCAGCGAACCAGAAAGAGAAAACAGCGCGAGGCTAAGAAGTAATTGACGTTTCATCAGGCTTGTTACCTTCCTTTGTTGCAGACCTGCCGCGAGCGGACAGCGTCATCTCCTGGCGTATCAGATAGCTGAGCCATCTGTTAAGCATAGACAGCGACCGTAAAAAGTTCAAAAAAGACGGGGGGATACGGACTATTCTGTTGCCGCCCTGCCAGCGCAGGACGGCAAGTGCGAATCAGGAGATATTCAGCGTTGTCGAACCGGCGGAAGCGGAGTCGGGATGTCTGGCGACAACAAAGCCGTCCGGCAGCAGGCGGCGCAGCACCTTTTGCGCCGCAAGGCTCTGCTCTTCGTTCTCGAAATGAATAATCAGCGCATCGCCCGCGGGGGTGATGCTTTTGATACGGATGCCCTGCGCCGTCAGCTGCTGATAGAGATAAAACCCGTCCGGCAGCGGGCCACCGGCGTGAGATACGCGAATCTGCACCACGCTTTCGTGCCGCAGCAGCGTCGGCGTCAGGCAGATCGCCAGCAGCAGCAGCGCGGCGATAGCCAGCCAGGGCAGCATGCGGCGGGGAAGGGGACCATAAATTTTCATGACTCGCCCTTGCCGTTCTGATTCGCCTGGCGTTTGCGCCACAACACCACCAGCGATCCCACCAGGCCTGCCACCAGCAGCACCAGCGGCAGCAGCATCAGGCAGAACATCAGCTCATCTTCATAGCGGCGGAAAATCGGCGTCTTGCCCAGCGCAAAGCCGAGCACGGTCAGAATCAGCACCCAGAGCAGCGCGCTGACCCAGTTAAAAAACTGAAAGCGGGCGTTATTCAGTCCGGATAAACCGGCAATGGTTGGCAGCAGGGTACGGACAAAAGCGATAAAGCGGCCAATCAGCAGAGCCGACAGGCCATGACGATGAAACAGGCTGTGCGCGCGGGCGTGATACTGCGCAGGAAGATGAGAGAGCCATTTCTGCACCGTGGGCGTGTTGCCGAGCCAGCGGCCCTGAATATAGCTGACCCAGCAGCCGAGGCTGGCACCGGTGGTCAGCACCAGCACGGTAAGCGGAAAGCTCATGGTACCTTTAGCGATCAGCACGCCGACCAGAATCAGCAGGCTGTCACCCGGCAGAAAGGCGGCGGGCAGCAGGCCATTCTCCAGAAACAGGATCAGGAAGAGCACGCCATAAATGGCCCAGACCAGCGTCGGATCGGAGAGGGTTTCGTAGTCCTGTTGCCACAACGCCTGCAGCAACGCTTGCAAAATATCCATCAATCATTCCTGAACATCATTGTTTTAACGCGTCTTTAAAGACATAAGCGCAGACCGGCAATTAGTTATCTGTTTTAGGAGCGCAGTCTGTGCAGGATTTTCCGGATCCTTCCAGAATAGATTGTTAAATCAGCGAATTTTTAAACCCTGTCGCAAAGGGTAAGAAAGGGTCGATAACTGTAACAAAGATCACAGGTTTGAGACAGGGGGAAAGTGCCTGCCGCACAGGAGTTTTACCTGTTGACGCGGCCCGTCAACAGGAGCTTTACACGACCTGACACTATTGCAGATTAACTGACTTTCCTGCGTGAAAACGCAGCAGAATCAAGGTTAACTGCTTGCGCCGTCCGGCAGGATAACGGGATTTTCAGCAAACATATAACGATCCACATTAAATTCAAAATCATCGGCAGTCGCGTTAAACAGCATCTGTTTAGTATTTTCCAGATGTTGCCACATCGCCAGTTTGCAGGCGGCCGGATCTTTACGCATCAGCGCCTTGAGGATTTGATCGTGGTCGTCGCACCAGCTGAGGATGCTGCGCTGATCGATATGCTCGTGGAGTTTGAGCCAGTAGGGGTTGTGCAGGCGATGCAGCCACATTTTTTCAACAATGGCCGCCAGCGCGCTGTTTTGGGTGGATTGCGCAATCCGCACGTGAAACTGCATGTCCCACTGGGAGTCGCGGAAGTGATCTTCCTGACGCGCCTTTTCCTGAATCGCCATCAGTTCGATAATGTCCTGACGCGTCACCTGCGTCGCGGCGAACTCGGCGACGTTGCTCTCAATCAGCTGGCGCGCCTGCAGCAGTTCGAACGGGCCAAAGCTGGCGAATTCGAGCTGGCTGGAGGTCATCACCCGATTCTGCTGCTGACTGGCGATAACGTGAATACCGGAACCTTTACGCACCTCAACGTAGCCCTCTACCTCCAGCATGATGATCGCCTCGCGCACCACGGTGCGGCTGACGTTCATCTCTTCCGCGATCAGGCGTTCGGCAGGGAGCTTATCTCCCACCGGGTAAATCCCTGATTCAATACGGCTTTTCAGATCGCTGGCAAGCTGTTGATAGAGTCGACGAGGTTCGGTCAGTTCCATAGCGCATTCCCGTGTCGCAAATGAAGTTGTTATACCACTTTGCGGCGGTTAAATAAAAGATCCCGCGCAAGGATTGCGCGGGACGCTTTGCTCTTTGGTCAGCGCTCGCCGCCTGGTTAGCGGCCAGCGCGGCTAGCTACGCACCGGCGCGGCCTGCGGCGGTGTGACCTCTTTTTCCAGCTCCGAGACGGGCTGATTGCGCAGCACCGTCCAGATCACCACCGCGCCCAGCAGATCGAACACTGCCAGCGCGGCGAACAGCGGGCTAAAGCCCAGCGTATCGGCCAGCGCGCCGACCACCAGCGCAAACATGGTGCTGGCTGTCCAGGCGGCCATGCCGGTCAGACCGTTGGCGGTCGCCACTTCGTTACGGCCAAAAACGTCGGAGGAGAGGGTGATCAGCGCGCCGGAAAGCGCCTGGTGAGCGAAACCGCCGACGCAGAGCAGGCCGATAGCGACGTAAGGGCTGGTGAAAAGACCGATGGTGCCGGGACCGATCATCAGCACCGCGCCCATCGTCACGACCAGCTTGCGCGACACAATCAGATTCACGCCGAACCAGCGCTGAAACAGCGGCGGCAGATAACCGCCGAGAATGCAGCCCAGATCGGCGAACAGCATCGGCATCCAGGCAAACAGCGCAATCTCCTTCAGGTTGAAACCGTACACCTTAAACATAAACAGCGGGATCCAGGCGTTGAAGGTGCCCCAGGCGGGCTCCGCCAGAAAGCGCGGCAGCGCGATGCCCCAGAACTGGCGATTACGCAGGATCTGACGTGCCGACATCTTTTTAGTATTGCCGGTCTGATGCTGGGCCTCCTGGCCGGAAATAATGTACTGGCGCTCCTCATCGCTGAGCCTGGTTTGCTGTTTGGGATGCTTATAAAAAATCAGCCAGCAGATCGCCCAGATCAGGCTCAGCACGCCGGTGATAATAAATGCCATCTGCCAGCTGTGCGCCACGATCGCCCACACCACCAGCGGCGGCGCCAGCATGGCGCCGATAGAGGAGCCGACGTTGAAGTAGCCCACGGCGACGGAACGCTCTTTAGCCGGGAACCATTCGCTGCTCGCCTTCAGGCCCGCCGGGATCATCGCCGCTTCCGCCGCGCCCACCGCGCCGCGCGCCAGCGCAAATCCGCCCCAGCTGCCGGCCATCGCCGTCGCGGCGCAGAAGATCGCCCACAGCACGGCGAATACGGCATAGCCAACTTTGGTGCCGAGCAGGTCGAGCACGTAGCCGGCGACCGGCTGCATAACGGTATAACAGGCGGAGTAGGCCGCCACGATGTAGGAGTACTGTTGGGTGGTGATATGCAAATCGGTTTGGAGCGTCGGCGCGGCGACGGCGATGGTATTACGGGTGAGATAACCCAGCACGGTGCCTAGCGTCACCAGCCCGATCATATACCAGCGTAGCCCTTTAATCTTACGCATCATTTACCTCTTCCAGTGTGCTGTCTGCGGTCTTGCCGCTGTTGTTATCTGGAGCGGGACCACCGTGAGCTGGCTCAATCTCACGCCCGCAGGCCGCGCAAAAGCGACCCTGTGTTTACCTTGCCATTACGGAGCGAGAGCGTAACTTGTTATACAACTTTAAAAGTTGAGAGCCATCACAAAAGCCCCTTTTGCAATGTGGGATACTATAAACCTGCCTGATGACAGCCATTTAGCACGCTGCAGAGAGCAAAAACGTCCATGGGCGCAGGGAATAGCTGCTGTTTATGTGAGCAATATCTCAAATAATTCTGTGGCTGGCTAAAATTGGTATGATAACTTTGAGCGCAATAAGGCTCTATCCAAGAGGAAGCAAGTATGTCGCGTTTTATGACCGAGGATTTTTTGCTGGATACCGAATTTGCCCGCCGTCTTTACCATGACTACGCAAAGGACCAGCCGATTTTCGACTATCACTGCCATCTTCCCCCGCAGCAGATTGCCGAAAATTACCGCTTTGCCAACCTCTATGACATCTGGCTGAAAGGCGATCACTACAAGTGGCGCGCCATGCGCGCTAACGGCGTGCCGGAAGCCTTCTGCACCGGCGACGCCAGCGACCGCGAAAAATTTGACGCCTGGGCGCGCACCGTGCCGCACACCATCGGCAATCCGCTCTATCACTGGACGCACCTTGAGCTGCGTCGTCCGTTCGGCATTACCGACACTTTGCTCTCTGAAAAAACCGCCGACAGCATCTGGGATCGCTGCAACGCGCTGCTGGCGCAGGATGAGTTCACCGCGCGCGGCATCATGCAGCAGATGAACGTAAAAATGGTCGGCACCACCGACGATCCGCTGGATGATCTGCAGCACCACCGCGCGCTGGCGCAGGAGAGCAGCTTCGGCGTGAAAGTGCTGCCGAGCTGGCGTCCAGATAAAGCCTTTAATATCGAAGCAGAAAGTTTCCTGCCGTGGATTGAGAAGCTGGAGTCGCTGACCGACGTCAGCGTGCGCCGCTTCGACGATCTGCGCAGCGCGCTCAGCAAGCGTCTTGACTACTTCGCCGAGCACGGCTGCAAAGTGTCGGACCACGCGCTCGACGTGGTGCTCTACGCCGAAGCGGACGATGCGACGCTGGACGCCATCCTGGCTAACCGCCGCGCCGGCAAAACGCCGGACGCGCAGGCGATCGCGCAGTTCAAAACCGCCGTGCTGGTGTGGCTGGGCGGCGAATATGCGCGTCGCGGCTGGGTGCAGCAGTACCATATTGGCGCGCTGCGCAACACCAACCGCCGCCAGTTTGAACGGCTGGGGCCGGACGTCGGCTTCGACTCGATTAACGATCAGCCGCTGGCGGAACCGCTGGCGAAGCTGCTGGGCGCGCAGAACCTGCATAACGCGCTGCCGAAAACCATCCTCTACTGCCTGAACCCGCGCGACAACGAAGTGCTGGCAACCATGGCGGGCAACTTCCAGGGCGAAGGCGAGGCGGGCAAAATGCAGTTCGGCTCCGCCTGGTGGTTCAACGATCAGCTTGACGGCATGCAGCGCCAGATGACGCAGCTGTCGCAGATCGGCCTGCTCAGCCGCTTTGTCGGCATGCTGACCGACAGCCGCAGCTTCCTCTCCTATACGCGCCACGAATATTTCCGCCGCCTGCTGTGCCAGATGATCGGCCGCTGGGTCGAGAACGGCGAAGCGCCGGGCGACGAGGCGCTGCTGGGCCAGATGGTGCAAAACATCTGCTTCAATAACGCGCGCGACTACTTCGGCATCGAGCTGGGAGCCTGATCATGCAGCGGCTAAACCGTCACGACTTTCCCGGCGCGACCTACAGCGAGCGCGTTATCCAGTTCGGCGAAGGCAACTTTCTGCGCGCCTTTATCGACTGGCAGCTCGACTGGCTGAACCAGCACCAGGGCACCGACGCGGGCGTGGTGGTGGTGCGGCCGCGCAACCGCGCCGTCAGCGACAGCCTTAATCACCAGGACGGGCTCTATACCACGCTGATCCGCGGGCTGAACGAGCAGGGCGAGCGCGTCAGCGAAACGCGCCTGATCCGCAGCCTGAACCGCGAGATCCAGCCTTACGTCGAGCACGCAGATTTCCTGGCGCTGGCGCGCGCGCCGCAGATGCGCTTCGTCTTCTCAAATACCACCGAAGCGGGCATCGCCTTTGCCGAAGGGGATCGCCTGGCGGATGCGCCCGCATCCAGCTTTCCCGGCAAGCTGACGCAGCTGCTGTGGGCGCGCTTTGAGCACTTTGGCGGCGCTGAAGACAAGGGCTGGCTGATCGTCCCCTGCGAGCTGATCGACCATAACGGCGACGCGCTGCGCGAGCTGGTGCTGCGCTATGCGCGCCACTGGCAGCTGCCGGAAAGCTTCGCCGCCTGGGTGTCGCAGCACTGCGTGTTCTACAACACGCTGGTGGACCGCATCGTGACCGGTTTCCCGCAGGAGAGCGAGGCGCTGGCCGCTCAGCTCGGCTATGAAGATCGTTTTCTAGTGGCGGGCGAGGTCTACTACCAGTTCATTCTGCAGGGGCCGCGCGCGCTGTTCGACGAGCTGAAGCTTGATGCGCTGGCGCCGCAGGTGCGGCTGGTGGATGACATTGCGCCGTGGAAGGCGCAGAAAGTGGCGATCCTCAACGGCGCCCACACCGCGATGGTGCCGGTGGCGTTTCAGGCTGGCCTGGAGAGCGTCGGCGAGGCGATGGCGGATCCGGCCATCGCAGGCTTCGTCGACCGCCTGCTGCGGGAGGAGATTATCCCCACGCTCGATCTGCCCCGCAGCGAACTGCACGTCTTCGCCGACGCGGTCGAGCGACGTTTCCGCAACCCTTTTATCCGCCATGCGCTGCTCTCTATCGCACTCAACGGCATGACCAAGTTTCGCACTCGCCTGCTGACGCCGCTGCTGGCGTCGCACGCGCAGAGCGGCGTCTGGCCGCCGCGTCTGACCTTTGCGCTGGCGGCGCTCATCGCCTTTTACCGCGGCGCGTCGGCGGAAAAGCGCTGGCCGCTGCAGGATGACGCGCACTGGCTGGCGCGCTTTGAAACAAACTGGCAGGCCCTTAATAACGACAAGATCTCCCCGGAACAGCTGGTGCGCGAGGTGTTAAGCGACGCGCAGCACTGGGACGAAGATTTGACCCGGCAGCCTCAGCTGGTGGCCGAGGTCAGCCGACACCTGCAAAATATCATCGTCCACGGCATGCGTGAGGCGTTGAGCACACTGGGATAAAGCTATGCAAGACGCGATTAAGATTCACTCTCAGGATAACGTTGCCGTGGCGCTGCGCGACTTAGAGGCGGGGCAGACCATCGATCTGCAGCAGACGGCGGTGCAGTTGCAGCAGGCGGTGACGCGCGGCCATAAGTTCGCGCTGCGCTCCCTCGCCGAGGGCGAGCTGGTGATCAAGTATGGGCTGCCGATCGCCCACGCCACGCAGCCGATCGCCGCAGGCGAAGTAATCCACTCCAGCAACGCGCGCACCAATCTGAGCGATCTGGATGAGTATGACTATCAGCCTGAATTCGTTGATGTGCCGCCGCAGGCAGGCGATCGCGAGGTGCAGATCTATCGCCGCGCCAACGGCGACGTCGGGATCCGCAACGAGCTGTGGATCCTGCCGACCGTGGGCTGCGTTAACGGCATCGCGCGTCAGATCCTGCAGCGCTTTTTGCAAGAGACCGACAACGCGGCGGGCACCGACGGCGCGTTTCTGTTTAGCCATACCTTCGGCTGTTCGCAGCTGGGCCAGGATCATGAGAACACCCGCACCATGCTGCAAAATATGGTGCGTCACCCCAACGCCGGCGCGGTGCTGGTGATCGGCCTCGGCTGCGAAAACAATCAGGTTGACGCCTTCCGCGAGACGCTGGGGCTGCCGGAGAGCGATCGCATCCAGTACATGGTGTGCCAGCAGCACGACGACGAAGTGGAAGCCGGGCTGGAGCATCTGCGCGCCCTGTATGAGGCGATGCGCCACGACAGGCGCCAGCCGGGCAAGCTGAGCGAGCTGAAGTTTGGCCTGGAGTGCGGCGGTTCGGACGGCTTCTCCGGCATTACCGCCAACCCGCTGCTGGGGCGTTTCTCCGATCAGATGATCGCCAACGGCGGCACCACGGTGCTGACTGAGGTGCCGGAGATGTTCGGCGCGGAGCGTATCCTGATGAGCCGCTGTCGCGATGAGGAGACCTTTGAGAAGACGGTGGCGATGATCAACGACTTCAAGCGCTATTTTATCGACCATCAGCAGCCGATTTATGAGAACCCGTCGCCGGGCAATAAAGCGGGCGGCATTACCACGCTGGAGGAGAAGTCGCTGGGCTGCACCCAGAAGGCGGGCTCCAGCCAGGTAGTCGACGTGCTGAAGTATGGCGAACGGCTGAAGACGCCGGGGCTGAATCTGCTGAGCGCGCCGGGCAACGACGCGGTCGCCACCAGCGCGCTGGCGGGGGCAGGCTGCCATATGGTGCTGTTCAGCACCGGACGCGGCACCCCTTACGGCGGCTTTGTGCCGACGGTGAAGCTGGCGACCAACTCGCCGCTGGCGGAGAAGAAGCCGCACTGGATCGACTTTAACGCCGGTCGTCTGCTGGAAGGAATGAGCATGGATGCGCTGCTGGAGGATTTCGTCGACACCATCGTGGCGATTGCCAGCGGCCAGCTGACCAACAACGAGAAGAACGATTTCCGCGAGCTGGCGATTTTTAAAAGCGGCGTGACGTTATAGTTTGTCGGGCAAAAAAATGGCGACCTGAAGGCCGCCATTGCTGTCTGTCAGTCTCGAGCCCTTCGCGGGTGGCAGGGTCCGATCGCAAAGTCGCTAAACGCATCCCTGCTCGCTCGGCCCGCGCCATCCTTGGCGCGGGACGCTTTGCTCTTCGGACCCTGCCACCCGCTCTTTGAGCTTTTGCGCCGTCTGAAGCAGTTACCTCAACATCAGCGCTTAGACTGGCGACCTTATGGTCGCCATTTTGTTATCAAGCCCGGCTGGTTTCGCGCTCGGCTTCCGCCTGACACACCGCCGCGGTAAACAGAATATCGGTCGAGGAGTTCAGCGCCGTTTCGGCGGAGTCCTGCAGCACGCCGATAATAAAGCCGACCGCCACCACCTGCATCGCCAGATCGTTAGGAATGCCGAACATATTGCAGGCGACCGGGATCAGCAGCAGCGAACCGCCCGCCACGCCGGATGCGCCGCAGGCGCACAGCGACGCTACAAGGCTCAGCAGAATCGCCGTCGGCACGTCGACGCTGATCCCCAGGGTATGCACCGCCGCCAGCGTCAGCACGGTAATCGTGATGGAGGCACCCGCCATGCTGATGGTGGCGCCCAGCGGAATCGACACCGAATAAGTATCCTCATCGAGATTCAGGCGTTTCGCCAGCGCCATATTCACCGGAATATTGGCCGCCGAGCTGCGGGTAAAGAAGGCGGTCACGCCGCTCTCGCGCAGGCAGGTAAACACCAGCGGGTAAGGGTTGCGACGGATCTTGCTGTAAACCAGCATCGGGTTCACCACCAGCGCCATCAGCAGCATACAGCCCAGCAGCAGCGCCAGCAGGTGCGCATACTGCCACAGCGCGCCAAAACCGGTTGATGCCAGAATCGAGGCGACAAGGCCGAAAATGCCGATCGGCGCGCAGCGGATCACGCAGCGCACCAGCCAGGTTACGGCATTTGAAGCGTCATTAAGCAGGTCGCGCGTGGTCTGTGAGCTATGACGGAACGCCAGGCCCAGACCAATCGCCCATACCAGAATGCCGATATAGTTGGCCTGCATCAGCGCGGTGATGGGGTTCGCTACCATGCTCATCAGCAGGCCGCGCAGCACCTCGGTAATACCGGACGGCGGCGTAATTTCCGTTGTGCCGACCGCCAGCGTCAGCGTCTGAGGTGCCAGATGGCTAAACACCACCGCCACGACCGCCGCGAAAAAGGTGCTCAACAGATAGAGCACGATAATCGGTTTGATATTGCTTTTCTGTCCCTGCTGATGGTTGGCGATAGAGGCGATGACCAGCACCAGCACCAGCAGCGGGGCGACCGCCTTCAGCGCGCTGACGAACAGCTCGCCCAGCAGGCCGACGGCCAGCGCAGCATCCTTCGAGAACCAGGCCAGCGCGACGCCAGCCACCAGTCCTGCCATGATTTGTTTTACCAGACTGCCTGCGAACAGGGCGCCCAGACGACCAGAAAGTGAGTTCTGCATAATTGTTCTTTAGGTTGTAGCGGGATGTGGCTCCAGAGGGCGTCGATTAACGCGCCTGAAGCGGTTTGCCCGGCGGAGTATAAGGAAAAGAGCGGGCGAGGAAAGAGATAATTCTGTCGATGCGAGGGGGATCGGATTTCTATTATGCTGTATGAAGAAGGTGTGACAGAGCGATGAAATGTCGCATCTGGAGCTGGCAAAATAAAACAGGGGCATTACCTGCCCCTGTAGCGGATTATTGCGAGCGCTTTTTCTGGTCGCTTTTGCGATTCACCCAGGCGTTGATTAGCAGGGTCGAGCCGAGGATCACGCCGACGACGGTCAGCGAGATCGCCACCGGGATATGGTAGAACTCGACGATCAGCATCTTGATGCCGATAAAGACCAGCACGATCGCCAGCCCATATTTAAGCATCGAGAAACGCTCGGCGACGTTGGCCAGCAGAAAGTACATCGCGCGCAGGCCGAGGATCGCGAACAGGTTAGAGGTCAGCACGATAAAGGGATCGGTGGTCACGGCGAAGATCGCTGGAATGCTGTCGACCGCAAAAATCACGTCGCTCAGCTCAACCATAATCAGCACCAGCAGCAGCGGCGTCGCAAACAGCACGCCGTTCCTGCGGGTGAAAAACTTCTCGCCCTCAAGCTCGTCGGTCATGCGCAGGTGCTTGCGCAGCCAGCGAACCACCGGCTTGTCGCCCACCGCGTTCTCATCATCCTCTTTAGCAAAGGCCATCTTCAGGCCGGTGAGCAGCAGGAACGCGCCGAACAGATAGAGGATCCAGCTAAACTGCGTCACCAGCCAGCTGCCCGCAAAGATCATAATGGTGCGCAGCACGATCGCGCCCAGCACGCCGTAAATCAGCACGCGGCGCTGCAGCGCGGCGGGAATGGAGAAATAGCTGAAGAGCATCAGCCAGACGAAGACGTTATCAACCGCCAGCGCCTTTTCCAGCACGTAACCGGTTAAAAACGCCAGGGTTTGCGTGGTGGCCACTTCACGCCCGGCGCTCCCCTCGAGATACCACCAGAAGGCGGCGCTGAACAGTAGCGACACCGACACCCAAATCAGCGACCAGACGGCCGCCTGTTTAAAACTCATGGTCTGCGCGCCGCGACGTCCCTGCAAAAAGAGATCGATCGCCAGCATAATCAGCACCACCACCGCAAAGCTGCCCCAGAGAAGAGGCGTTCCTACTGTCTGCATAGCGTTTCCTGCCCTGAAATAAAAAACGGCTGAAGTCAGAAGACGTCAGCCGCTTTACAGAGATGTAAGCAAACCTCGCCTTCCGGCAAGGTCTCACTTACAACGCAGAATCAGATTCCGGGTTGCCTGCCGACCGGATGCTTGCGCATCGTAATGACGATCGTGCAGCTTACAAGTTACTCCCCTTTGCTGTCCGTTAAGATAGGCGCTGGTCAGGAAGGAGGCAAGAGCGTGTCATTCATATTTAGACATATTTACACAGCCTGCTCATCGGCAGGGAAAATCACGCCGGTCTGGCGGCGGATTTCAGTCAGCAGCGCGGCGGTGATGCGCGACGTTTCCAGCCCTGGATGCGCGATATGACGCTGCTGCACCAGCTGCGCAAAGGTCTGGGCTTCATAAAGCATGGTATTGATATGCTGCGGCTGGCTGAGATCCTGCACCTGGGCGGCGCGCTGGCGCGGCACCAGGCTGACCGACTGCATCTCCGATAGCTTTTCGATCAGCAGCGAGCCCGCTTCACCCTGAATTTCACTGGCGATGCGCGAGTCGCTGACCTTGGAGTGCAGCAGCGTGACGTCGAAGTCGCCGTAGTCGAGCAGCACGCTGCCGTGGCCGTCGACTCCGCTGGCCAGCAGCACCGCGCTCGCTTTTACCGCCTGCGGCGCGCCCCACAGCGCCACCGCCGTCGCCAGACAGTAGTAGCCGATATCCATTATCGAGCCGTTTGACCAGCGTGGATTAAAGGTATTGGGATTCTCGCCGTCGAGGTAGCGCTGATAGCGCGACGAATACTGACAGTAGCTGAACAGCGCCTTGCGCAGCGGCCCGATGGCGGGCAGCGCCTGCTGCAGCTGCGCAAAATTAGGCAGGCTGGCGGTTTTAAACGCCTCGAACAGCACCACCTGATGCTGACGGGCGCAGGCGATCATCCGCTCCGCCTCATGCAGGTTGGAGGCGAGCGGCTTTTCGCAGATAACGTGCTTGCCGTGCGACATAAACAGCAGCGCCTGCTCGCAGTGCAGTGCATTCGGGCTCGCCAGATAAACCGCATCGATAAGATCGGAGGCGGCCAGCGCCTCCAGCGAGGTAAAGAGATGCGAACAGGGATACTCCTCGGCGAAGGTTTCCGCCTGCTGCTGTGAACGCGAATAGATGGCGTTCAGGCGCAGATGGCCGCTCTCATGCGCGGCATCGATAAACTGGCGCGTTATCCAGTTGGTTCCCACAATAGCAAAACGGATCACGTCGGCTCTCCTGCGGCAAATAGCGGCAGAGTAACATGGCCGCCACCGGGCGCAAGCGCTGAGAGTAAAGGCAATTTGATCCTGCGATCCGCCTTCCAATATAGTGATGATGCAACGGCGACTGGCTGAAAAAAAGGGGAGAAGGCGCTTGAAGGGAAGTAAACACGCACTGAACTGGACCACGCTGCTGGTGGCGATCCCGGTCGGACTGGCGGCGTCGCTGGTGACGCTGGCGTTTCGCGGCGTGATCGAGCTGATCAACCGTTTGCTCTTCAACAGCGGCAGTGAGATTACCGTGGCGATGCACGTCTGGCCATGGATCTTCTGGCCGCTGCTGGTGGGCGCGGGCGGCGTGCTGGCGGGTTTTTTCCTGCGCTACGCGGTGAGCATCGAACAGCAGCAGACGGTTAAGACCGACTATCTGGAGGTGATTAACGCGCGGCTCGATGCGGTGCCGACCCGCACCTCACTGTTTCGCGCGCTCTCCTCTATCGCCAGCATCGGCTCGGGCGCCTCTATCGGTAAAGAGGGGCCAATGGTGCAGCTCTCCGCGCTGTGCGGCAGCGTGCTGGGCCGCTGGGTGCCCGCCTCGCTCAACCTGAAAAACAGCGACGTGGTGGCGATGGCCGCCGCCGCCGGGCTTTCATCGGTCTACCACGCGCCGCTGGCGTCGGCGATTTTCGTGGCTGAAATCGCCTTCGGCATTTCTGCGCTGCAGCGCCTGATCCCGCTGGTGATCGCCTCGTCGGTCGCCGTAATGACCATGTGGTCGCTGGGCTTCCGCAACGCGCTCTATCCGCTGGCGGACGCCAGCTTTCAGATGGACGTAAGCAGCCTGCTGTTAACGGTTGTCATTGGTCTGGCCGCCGGGCTGGCGGGCTGGCTGCTGATTAAGCTTATCGCCCGCAGCAAAGCGCTGTTCGGCCATATCCGTTCGCTGCCGCTGCGTCTGGGCGCTGGCGGCCTGGCGGTCGGGCTGCTGGCGCTCATCTCCACCGATATCCTGGGCAACGGCTATGAGGTGATCGTCAAAATCATGGCGGGCGAGTATCTGCTGCCGGGCCTGCTGCTGCTGCTGCTGCTGAAGACGCTGGCGACCACGCTGTCGGTCGGCTCCAACGCGGTGGGCGGTCTTTTTACCCCGTCGCTGCTGATCGGCGCGCTGCTCGGCGTGGCGCTGGCGACGCTGGGGGCGTCGCTGCATCTGCCGCTCGGCAACCTGCTGCTCTACGCGGCCATCGGCATGGCGGCGGTGCTGGCCGCCGTCAGTCAGGCGCCGCTGATGGCGATCCTGATGGTGCTGGAGATGACGCTGAACAGCACGCTGCTGTTCCCGGTGATGATCGCCGCCGTGCTGGCGTCGATGGTGGTCTATCGGCTGCAGTCCGCCAGCACCTATCCGGTAGTCGGCAACCACTTTAACCGCTCGGAGGCGAAATATGACTTCGACAATATGCGCGTGGCGGAGCTGATTATTCCGGGGGCGGCACTGCAGCCGCAGGAGTCAGTCGGGCAGGCGCTGGCGGTCAGCTCGCTGAAGCGCGAGCGCTACGTCTACGTGATTAACGCGGCGGGCGCCTTTCTCGGCGTGGTCTCGATCCACGATATCGCGCGTAAGGTGCTGGCGCAGGAGATTACGCTGGATTCGCCGGTCTCGACGGTCATGGATGACAACTTTCCCTTTGTCTACCAGAACCAGAGCATGCGCGAAGGCTGGGAGGCGTTTGCGCGCGTCACGCTGGAGCGCCTGCCGGTGCTGAATAATCCGCAGGAGAAGCGCTTTCTCGGCGCGCTGACCAAAACCAGCCTGATCCAGAAAGCGCAGGAGTTCCTTTAGGCCGCGTTGCCGCGCATCGCCTGATCCGTCATCCAGAGCCGGGCGTCAAACTCCAGCTGATGGTAGTCCGGCTCCATATGGCAGCAGAGCTGATAGAACGCCTTGTCGTGATCTTTCTCTTTCAGGTGCGCCAGCTCGTGCACCACAATCATGCGCAGAAAAGGCTCGGGGGCGAGGCGGAAAAAGGTCGAGACGCGAATCTCCGCTTTGGCCTTGAGGTTGCCGCCCTGAACGCGCGAAACGGCCGTATGCAGCCCCAGCGCGTGCTTCATCACCTTGATTTTATTGTCCCAGATCACCTTGCTAATCGGCGGCGCGTTGCGCATAAAGCGGTTTTTCAGCGCCTGGGTATAGTCATATAACGCTTTATCGCTGACGATATTGTGGGTGTCGGGATAGCGCTGCTGCAAAAAAGCGCCAAGCTTTTCATGTTTGATCAGCGTCTGAACCTGCTGAAGGATGTTCTCAGGATAACCCTGCAGATAGATGAGTGAGGACATTAGGGATTCCCGGCGAAAGACAGTATACTGCGCCCCCTTTTTAGGGCGTAAAACAGCCAGATTGTACCAGCCGGAGAATTCATGAGCCAACTTGAACTCGCAGATCGCACCCTGATCCTGCATCGTTTTCCGCAAATGCGTGAAGAGAGCCCGCTTCAGGCGTGGGATGCGGCGGATGAATATTTGCTGCAGCAGCCGCTGCCGGAAGGCCCGATCCTGGTGTTCAACGACAGCTTCGGCGCGCTCACCTGCGCGCTCAACCCGCGTCCGGTCTGGCACGTCAGCGACTCCTGGCTCAGCCAGCAGGCGACGCGGCAAAACCTGCGCCTCAATGAACTTGACGACGGTGAAGTGCGCTTTCTCAGCAGCCTCGATCCGCTGCCCGCCGCGCCAGCCGCGGTGCTGATCAAGGTGCCGAAAACCCTGGCGCTGCTGGAGCAGCAGCTGCGCGCCCTGCGCGAGGTGGTGACCGCCGAGACGGTGATCCTCGCGGCGGCGCGCGCCAAAGAGATCCATAACTCCACGCTGCAGCTGTTCGAGAAGATCCTCGGCGACACCCGCACCTCGCTGGCGTGGAAAAAAGCGCGTCTGATCTACACCCGGTTCAGCGCGCCGACGCTGGCGCCGCAGGCGGCGACCACCGTCTGGCCGCTGGACGAGACGCCCTGGCAGATCCACAACCACGCCAACGTCTTCTCGCGCAGCTCGCTCGATATCGGCGCGCGCTTCTTTATGCAGCACCTGCCGGAAAATATCGAAGGCGAGATCGTCGATCTCGGCTGCGGCAACGGGGTAATCGGCCTGATGGCGCTGGAGAGCAATCCGCAGGCGGAGGTGCATTTTCTTGACGAGTCTTACATGGCGGTGGCGTCGAGCCAGCTTAACGTCGAGGTGAACCGTCCGCAGGATCTGACGCGCTGCGTCTTTCGCGTCAACAACGTGCTGAGCGGCTATCCCTCAGACCGTCTGCACGCCGTGCTCTGCAACCCGCCGTTCCATCAGCAGCACGCCGTCACCGATCACCTGGCGTGGCAGATGTTCCGCGACGCCAAACGCTGCCTGCAGTACGGCGGCGAGCTGCGCATCGTCGGCAACCGCCACCTCGACTATCACCACAAGCTGAAAAAACTGTTCGGCAACTGCACGCTGGTAGCCTCGAACCAGAAGTTCGTGGTGCTGCGCGCGGTGAAGATGCGCTGATCAGATAGTCAGCGCGAGCTGCACCGCCTGGGCGATTGCCCGGCGGGCATCCAGCTCCAGCGCCACGTCGGCGCCGCCGATCAGGTGAACGCTTTTGCCGTGCGCCCGCAGCGCCGCCTCCAGCTCGCGCTGCGGCTCCTGACCGGCGCAGATAATCACGTTATCCACTGCGACTCTCTCCACGGCGCCGTCGCGTCGCAGCAGCAGCCCTTCATCGTCGATCGCCAGATACTCGACACCGCCCCACATGCGCACGCCGCGCGCCTGCAGCGTGGCGCGATGGATCCAGCCGGTGGTTTTGCCCAGACCCGCGCCCGGTTTGCCCGGTTTGCGCTGCAGCAGCCAGAGGGTGCGCGCGGCAGGCTGCGGCTCGGCGTGCGTCAGGCCGCCGCGCTGCGCCAGCGTCAGGTCGATGCCCCATTCGCGGCAGAAGCTTTCGCTGGTCTGCGCTTCCGGCGGCTGAGAGAGGTACATGGCGGTGTCGAAGCCGATGCCGCCCGCGCCGATAATGGCGACGCGGCGGCCTACCGGTTTTTTGTCGCGCAGCACCTCAAGGTAGCTCAGCACGCTCGGGTGATCGATGCCGGGGATCGCTGGCGTGCGCGGCTGGATGCCGGTCGCCAGCACCACCTCGTCCGCCTCGGCCAGATCCGCCGCCGTCACCCGCCGACCGGTTTGCACCTCAACGCCAGCCGCGGCAAGCTGATGGGCGAAGTAGCGCAGGGTTTCGCTGAACTCCGCTTTGCCCGGGATCTGGCGCGCGATATTGAACTGGCCGCCGATGGCGTCCGCGGCCTCATAGAGCGTTACCCGATGGCCGCGCTGCGCCGCCTGAAGCGCGAAGGCCATGCCTGCCGGGCCAGCGCCCACCACCGCGATAGCCTTCGGGGCGGCGCAGGGCGTGACCGGCATCAGGGTTTCGTGGCAGGCGCGCGGGTTCACCAGGCAGGAGGTAATCTTGCCGACAAAGATCTGGTCGAGGCAGGCCTGGTTGCAGGCGATGCAGGTATTGATGCTCTCCGCCGCGCCGCGCGCCGCTTTGCTGACGAAGGCGGCGTCGGCGAGAAACGGACGCGCCAGCGACACCATATCCGCGCAGCCGCTCTGCAGGAGCTGTTCCGCCACCTGCGGATGGTTGATGCGGTTGGTGGCGATCACCGGCGTGGAAACATGCTGACGCAGCCGCCGCGCCGCCGCGGCGAAGGCCGCGCGCGGCACCGACGTGGCGATGGTGGGAACGCGCGCTTCGTGCCAGCCGATGCCGGTATTGAACAGGGTGACGCCGCTTTTCTCCAGCGCGGTCGCCAGCGCCAGCGTCTCTTCCAGCGAGCTGCCGTCCTCCACCAGATCCAGCATCGACAGGCGGAAAATCACAATAAAGTCGGGGCCCACGGCCTCGCGCACCGCACGGGTGACGGCCAGCGCGAACGCCTGGCGGCGCGGCGCGTCGCCGCCCCAGCGGTCGCTGCGCTGGTTGGTGCGCGGCGCTAAAAATTGATTAATCAGGTAGCCTTCCGAGCCCATGATCTCTACGCCGTCATAGCCCGCGCGCTGCGCCAGCCGAGCGCAGCGGGCGAAATCGTTGATGGTTTGCAGGATCGCCTGCTCACTCATCTCCTGCGGCAGATAAGGATTAATCGGCGCCTGAATCGCCGTGGGCGCCACCAGATCCGGCTGGTAGCTATAGCGGCCGGTGTGCAGGATCTGCAGCGCGATTTTGCCGCCTTCCGCATGTACCGCGTCGGTGATCTGGCGGTGCCAGCCGCACTCCTCCGACGAGACCAGCGTCGCGCCATGCTTCATCGCCACGCCCTGCGCGTTGGGCGCTACGCCGCCGGTGACGATCAGCGCGACCCCTTCGCGCGCGCGCTCGCCATAAAAGGCGGCAAGGCGCTGGGCGCCGTCGGCATGCTCTTCCAGCCCGGTATGCATCGAGCCCATCAGGAAGCGGTTGCGCAGCTGGGTAAAGCCCAGGTCGAGCGGGGCGAACAGGGCAGGGTAGGCGTGACTCTTCACGGCGGCATCACTCAGGTTAAGTGGTCGGATGAGTGTAATGTAGCTGCCGCGATGTTAAAAAAAAGTGAAAGTTTGCCGCGCTGTGAGGCGCATCATAAAAGCGAGCCTTAGCCGCCCCGGCGGCGTATCCATGAGAAGCGCGACTGATAGCCGCTGTTGAAGTGGGTATTGCGGCGGTAGCTGGAGCCGGTTTCCGCCATGCAGTAGGTGCAAAAGCTGACGTTTTCGATATGGGCGGCCGGTACGCCCGCCGCTGTCAGCCTCTGCGTCGCCAGCTGCGGCAGATCGAACCAGACGCCGCTGCGGGTCGCCTTCGCCTGCGGCCTGACGGCGAGCGCATTGTGCGGCTGCTCGCGGTGCCAGCAGGGCGATAGCGGGTCGGGCAGGGTAGGAATAATGGCGCTCAGCATCTCCTCGCCCAGCTCATAGCAGCAGGGCGCGATGGCCGGGCCGATGGCGACATACAGGCCATCCGGCGAGCTGCCCGCTTCGCACAGCCTGACGATGGCGCGCTCCAGCACGCCCGCCAGCGTGCCTTTTAGCCCGGCATGCACCGCCGCCACGCGCCGCTGCTGCGTATCGGCGATCAGCACCGGCAGGCAGTCGGCGGTATAGACCGCGACCGGCCGGGCGCCCAGGCCGATAATCCCGTCGGACTCGCAGCTTTTCGGCGGCACGTTGGCCTCGTCATCCACCACCGTGGCGCTGTGGCGCTGATGGCCGTAAGCGACATCGTCGGGCGGCGCTTCGCCTGCGGGCTGAAAGGCATAGTCAACCCACTCCAGCGTATCAAGCAGGGTAGAGCGTATACGGATTCCCATATGAATCTCCTCTGAGACGTTTGGCTGCATTCAGCCTGGGTTAACTGCTACATTTTTAAAGCGTTACCTCTTCCCACTTTCGGCTTAAGGATAACAGGATGAAAATGACCGCAACGCTGCTGACCAGCGGCCTGATGGCGCTGATGCTGTCGGGCTGCGCCTCGCAGACGACGCAAGATGCGCAGCAACAGCTCGGCCAGCAGTCGGTGCTGGCCCTGAACTGGTTCCAGCAGTCCGGCGAGTACCAGGCGCTGACGTGGCAGGCCTTTAACGGCGCGCGGCTGGCGTTCGACGCCGCGCCGTCGCTGACCGGCAAGCCCAGGGCAGTGATCGTCGACCTCGATGAAACCATGATCGACAACAGCGCCTACAGCGCCTGGCAGGCGAAAAACGGCCAGCCGTTCAGCGCGCAAAGCTGGTCGAGATGGACCCAGGCGAAGCAGGCGCTGGCGGTGCCCGGCGCGGTTGATTTCGCCCGCTACGTCACCTCGCACGGCGGCACGCTGTTTTACGTGTCGAACCGCGACCAGAAGGATTTCGACGCCACCGTCGCCAATTTGACGCGGCTCGGCTTCCCGGAAGTGACGCCGCAGACCGTACGCCTCAGCACCGGCAACTCTAACAAGCAGGCGCGTTTCGACGCCATCAAAGCGGCGGGCTACAACGTCGTGCTCTATGTGGGCGATAACCTCAACGATTTTGGCGCGGCGACCTGGCATCAGGGCAACGCGCAGCGTCGCGCCTTTGTCAGCCAGAATCACGCGTTGTTCGGCACCCAGTTTATCGTGTTGCCTAATCCGCTCTATGGCGACTGGGAGAGCGGCATGGCGCAAAACTACAACAAGCTGGCGCCGCAGCAGCAGCTCTCAACGCGCGAGGCGCAGCTGAAAGCGTGGAACGGTAAATAATTCGTCAAGCGAAAGAGCCTGCGCCAGCAGGCTCTTATTTTTAACCGTCGATATTTACGTTTACAGGTAACTATTTTGCTGCAAACTAATTTAATTATCTCTTACTTTCAAACCCCCCTTTATTAAGATTATTGCGCTGCCTTTTTTGCCAGCAGCCAGTGTGAATCGCTATTGGTTAAAAAATTAATTCGGATTTTTCTGTAATAAAGTACCGCTGGTAACTGAGCGCGTGGAAAAACGCCGCCAGCCGAAGTGTCATTATTTGTCAGCGGAAAGAGCCTTAAAATAATAGGGTTATTTTAATTGCTTGAAATTATTTATTTTTAATAACGGAATTCACGTTGTTGAAATGAGGTGCGCTTAACCAGATTTACCTGGAATTTACGCTGGCTGAATGGTTCCTTACAAAAAAAGGGATTCGGTCTGGCCTGAAAAAAATTACGGATGCGTAACTAATCATAAACGTCTATAAACAATTTCTGTGATCAACTGCGTTATTTCTTCGGCTGATGCCAGCTAACTGTGAGCCGGCTCACCGCTTTGTTCGCCTGAATATTTGATCCCCGGTTGTTGAGAGAGACGATTGTGACAACACTGAAACCTTTATTAGCGAAAAATCGCAGCTGGGCGCTCCAGCGCCGCGAGCGTAATCCTGACTATTTTGAAAAATACCTCCATCAACAAACACCGCATTCACTCTGGATTGGCTGTTCAGACAGCCGCGTGCCGGCTGAGGTCCTGACCGGTTCGCATCCCGGCGAACTCTTCGTCCATCGCAATATTGCCAACATGGTGGTCGACGGCGATGACAACCTGATGAGCGTGCTGCAGTACGCCATCTTCTATCTCGGCGTAAAACGCATCGTGCTGTGCGGCCACTACGGCTGCGGCGGCGTTCAGGCGGCGATTGACCTGCCGCAGAGCCCGCTGGCGCATGAAGACTCGGCGCTGGCGCGCCGTATCGCCGCGCTGCGTGAGGCATTAGGGGACGGACTGCCCGATGAGCCTCAGCCAGCAGCGGAGACGCTGAACCGGCTGGTGGAGGTTAACGTGCTGGCGCAGTTCGCCCGTCTCGCCGCCGCCGCCCCGGTGCGCGACGCGTGGCGCGCAGGCCAGACATTAGATCTGTTCGGTTGCGTTTACGACCTGCAGTCGGGCCACCTTAAAGAGTTAATCCAGCAATCAGCAGAGGAATCTTCGCCATGAATGTGAATACGCTTCGTCAGGATATTCCTGCCGGTCTGGTGGTTTTTCTGGTGGCGCTGCCGCTCTGTCTGGGCATCGCGCAGGCGAGCGGACTGCCGCCGTTCGCCGGTCTGCTGACCGGCGTGATCGGCGGGCTGCTGGTCACCGCGCTTAGCCCGTCACGTTTTGCCGTCAGCGGCCCGGCGGCGGGCCTGGTGACGATTGTCGTCGCCTCTATTGAGACGCTCGGCAGCTTCAGCGCTTTTCTTACCGCGCTGGTGCTGGCTGGCCTGATGCAGTGCGGGCTCGGCCTGCTGCGCGCCGGTCGATTTATCTCGCTGGTGCCGGGCAGCGTCATTAAAGGCATGCTGGCGGCTATCGGCATTTTGCTGATTATCCAGCAGATCCCGGTGGCGTTCGGTGTTGAGGGCGATGCCGGTCTGGCCGGGTTCGCCAGTGGCGCAGCGACCTTTTCCGCGCCCGCGATGCTGGTCGCCGGCGGCAGCCTGGCGATCCTCTGGCTCTGGACCACGCCGCTGGTGAAAAAGGCGGGCATGCTGGGCTGGATACCCGGTCCGCTGGTGGCGGTGCTGTTCGGCTGCGCCGCCACGGTATTCGGCGGACGGCTGATGCCGGAGATGGCGGATCAGCTGTCGCGCATCGCGCTGCCGTCGTTCGACAGCCTCTCCGCGCTGGCGGCGCAGCTGGAGAGCCCGGCCTGGAATGCGTGGCAGAATCCGTCGGTCTGGGTGGTGGCGGTGACGCTGGCGCTGGTCGCCAGCCTGGAGACGCTGCTGAGCCAGGAGGCGCTGAAGAAGCTGCGCCCGCAGAATCCGCCGCCGTCGCCCAATCGCGAGATGTTCGCGCAGGGGATCGGCAATCTCAGTGCCGGCCTGCTGGGCGCCATGCCGATTACGGCGGTGATCGTGCGCAGTTCGGTGAACGTCAGCACCGGCGCGCAGACCAAACTCTCTATTCTGATCCACGGCGTGCTGCTGCTGATCTGCGGGCTCTGGTTCAGCGATATGCTGAATGCCATTCCGCTGGCCAGCCTGGCGGCGGTGCTGCTCTATACCGGCTATAAGCTGGCGACGCCGCGCCTGTTTGTGGAGCAGTTCCGCATGGGCGCGCAGCAGTACGTGCCGTTCCTCGCCACCATCGGCGGCATTATCCTGTTCGGCATGCTGGCAGGCATCGGCATCGGCCTGGCGACGCAGATGCTGTACAGCCTCTACAAGAGCCACTGCAACGCGCTGCAGCTGACGCGCTATGACGATCACTATGTGCTGCGCTTTCAGCAGAATCTGACCTTTCTACACAATCCGAAGCTGCAGGGGCTGCTGGCGGAGATCCCGGAGAACAGCGTGGTGATTGTGGATCACGATAACGCCGAGTATCTGGATCCCGACGTGAAGGCGGTGCTGAAGGATTTCGGCGACAACGCCGATAAGCGCGGCATTCGCCTTAGCCAGTGGCCGGTGGCGGTGAAGTAAAAGAAGGATTCGTCTGTTAGTCAGGCAGCTACGCGGGTGACATGGCCTGATCGCAAAGACGCAAAAGCGGCATACCTGCCAGCTCGGCCCGCGCAATTACGCACCTCATCCTTGAGGTGCGCCCGTCGCCGGGCCAACGCGCTGCGTTGTTCAAAAACGCTCCCGGCGTTTTTGTCCCTGGCGCGGGACGCTTTGCTCTTCAGTCCATGTCACCCGCTAGTTCGACTAAGGCGTTGTCTGAAAAATCGGATATCTCGGATAGCCGATTTTTTTATTTAAGGCATAATCTCCGCGCCGTCAGCCAGACGGCGCAGCCCACATTGCGAGTAGCGCCAATCTCTACCGTTTATTCACTGAATTGCCCGGGCGGCAAATGCGGTTTAATGGCGCGTGGCGAACGTCCAGAAAGGGCAGGGAGCGGAGAATTTACAAGCTACAAGGTTCAAAACCTATGCGCGTTAAGCTGTTTGCAGAGCACAACACGACAACGAATCTCCTCTCGCTGTTTCTTGTTACCCTGCTGTTTTGCTTTTTGGGGAGCCATCTGCGCGTGCCTGCGGAGCTCTCTCTCTTCTGGCCGGTCAACGCCATTGTCGCCGCTATCATCGTGCGGCATCCCTGGCTGCACCGCCTGCGCTACTATTTCGCCAGCTTCGCCGCCATGGTGGCGAACGACACGCTCTTTTCCGGCTGGGCGTGGCCTGCCGTCACGCTTAACGTCGCCAACCTGCTGTTTATTATGATTGCCGTCTCAATGCTGGTGAAGTCCTACCTGCGCGACTCCGACCGGCGGCAGATCAGCAACGCGCTGCGCATCTTTCCCGCCTGCCTGCTGGCCGCCTTCGCCTGCGCGACCTGGGGCGGACTGGCGCAGGATATGAGCTTCGACACCCGTTTCGCCACCGCCTGGGCCGACTGGTTCAGCGAGCAGTTTTCTACCGGCCTGATGCTGCTGCCGTTCCTGCTGACGCGCAGCTGGCGCAGCCTGACGTTCGCCGCGCTGCTCTCGCCCGGCAAATGGCTACCGCTGCTGAGCGTGGTGCTGTCGCTGGCGATCGGGGCCATGATCGGCGGCGCCGGCAGCCTCACCTTCCCGGTTCCGGCGCTCATCTGGTGCGCCATCGTCTTGCCGATCCCGGTCACCAGCCTGGTGATCCTGCTCACCGGCATCAGCGAAATCGTGCTGGTGGCGCACGGTGTGATGGATATTCAGGGCAGCGACAATCTGCTGCCCTTAAGCCACCTCACCTCGGCGCGTCTCGGCGTCGCCACCCTGACCATCAGCCCGCTGATCGTCGCCGTCAGCATGGATGCGGTGCGGCAGCTTAATCAGCGGCTCGCGCTGCGCGCCAACTACGATTTTCTCACCCAGCTGCTGTCGCGCTCCGGGCTCTATGAAAGTCTGAAGGAGGAGCCGTTCACAACGCAGCGCAACGTCGGAGTGATCCTGCTGGATGTCGACTATTTCAAAGCCATCAACGACAACTTCGGCCATGATGCGGGTGACGGCGTGCTGGAGGAGATCGCGCTGCGCATGCAGCAGGTGGTAGGGAAACAGGGGCGCATCTGCCGTTTCGGCGGGGAAGAGTTCGCCATCGTGCTGTTCGACGCCCGTCCTGAGCGACTCTACCAGCTGGCGGAGGCGGTACGGCAGGCGATCGGCAAAGAGAAGTTCTGGCTGCAGGGCAACACCGTGACCGTTACCGTCAGCCTGGGCCTGGCGCAGGGCAAGGCGGGCGAAGAGCGCGACTGGCACAGCCTGGTTAACCAGCTGATCTCCGCCGCGGATAAAAACCTCTATCTCTCCAAGCGCAACGGGCGCAACCAGACTACGCCCGCCTTCAGAACCCTTACGCTGGCGACCAGCGACGTGGCGTAACGCGCCGCGCCGCCTCGCCTCTAAACGCTGCTTTTCAGCTGGCTGATTTGCTGATGGCGCTCCAGCGCCAGCTCGATCAGTCGGGTAATCAAATCGCGATAGCTGAGCCCCGCCGCCTGCCACAGCTTGGGATACATGCTGATATTGGTAAAGCCGGGCAGGGTATTCACCTCATTGACGATAATCTCGCCCGTTTCCGTCAGGAAAACGTCGACGCGCGCCATTCCGCTGCACTCCAGCGCCTGAAACGCCTTAATTGCCACGGCGCGGATCGCCTCGCTGCGCGCGGCGTCGATAGCGGCGGGCACCTGCGTCTGCGCGCCGGTTTCACTGATATATTTGGTCTCGTAGGAGTAGAAGGCGTCGTGCACCACCACTTCGCCGCACGGGCTCGCCTGCGGATCGTCGTTGCCCAGCACGGCACACTCGATCTCGCGGCCTTTGATGCCGGTTTCAATCAGCACCTTGCGATCGAAGGTAAAGGCGAGATCGAGCGCGCGGTCGAAGTCGTCGACGCTGTCGACTTTACTCACGCCCACGGAAGAGCCCTGATTGGCCGGCTTGATAAACAGCGGCAGGCCGAGCTGCGCGATAATCTCCGCCGCCTGAATGCGCGACCGCTGCGCCTGGGTGACGCTAATCCAGGGCGCGACCTGCAGCCCGGCGTCGCGCAGCAGGCGCTTAGTGAAGTCTTTGTCCATGCTGACCGCCGAACCGAGCACGCCAGAGCCGACAAAAGGCAGCGACGCCATGCGCAGAAGGCCCTGCAGCGAACCATCTTCGCCGAGCGTGCCGTGCACGATAGGGAAAATCACATCGATCTGCGACAGTGCATGACCGCTCTGGCGGGCGATTACCTGCTGCTGCGACGCGCCCGGCACCAGCGCCACGCTTTCGCCAGCGCGGTTAAGGGCGATGAGCGCCGGATCCTGCGCGTTGATCAGAAAGTTCGAGGCGTCGTTCAGATGCCATTGACCCTGTTTATCAATGCCTAACAGCACCGGCTCGAAACGCGTTTTATCGATCGCATCAAGGATATTTTTAGCCGACTGTAACGATACTTCGTGCTCGGCCGATTTGCCGCCGAACACAATGCCTACCCGCAGTTTTGTCATTAGAGCTTGCCTGAAAAGATGTTGCGAAACCCACAAGATAACATGCGGATTTCGCGCTGTAACGGCGTGGTGCAGCCTGGCGTCGGCTTAATTTAGCGCGGCGGAGAGCAGGGCGCGGCACTGGTCGGCGTTGGCGCTGGCCTGTGCCTTTTGATCGGCGCTCAGCGTTTGCCAGGCCTCTGTCACATGCTGGCCCAGGCGCGGCTGGAAGTGGATTTTCTGCAGCGCGTAGTCGGAGTTGCCGCCTTCGATAACCGTGCGCATATCTGCCACAAAGCGGCGGCTGTCGTCATGGTGAATCGCGCAGAACACCGAGGTGTACCAGGCCTCATCCTCTTTGCTGTAGTGCGGCGTCAGCCAGTACCAGGCGGCGGCTATGCAGAGGAGGAGAAGGGGAATAAGAATGTTAAGTCTGAATCGCATGTATTGGTTCGGTTCGCCGAGGCGAAGCGCGGCTCCTTTAAATTAACGTCATCACTACGATGCCGGTGGCGGAAATCTCGTTCAGGGCGCACTCAAACACCTGACGCATGCCTGGCGGCCACACAACAGGCATGAATGACTGATTGCAGGATTGTAGCCTTGAGAGTCGCGAAAGACATCAGATAATCGGTCAGGCACGGGATTTCATACAGCGCCATATCCTGAGTCGCTTCCAGCTTTACGCCGTTGGGAAGAGCAATGGCAATATAGAGAGCCAGTATCTGTTCAGCCACCACTGTGTGGATGGTCAGCCGGAATATCATGTTATCCCTCTTATATTTGCCGAACAAATTCTCTGCAGTGCCCGTCGTTGTTATGAGTGCAGGATTCTGGAAGAGTCCGGGTTGCTGACATGCAATGAATGCGGACGCCGGGCATTTAAAACATCAGGATAAAAGAAACAAAAGTAACGCTTCGACGTTTTGGCTGACCCGCCTAAAGTGTAATAAGCAGCATTATATCAGCAGAGCGGCAATAGCATCGGGTGAAGTTGGATATCGGGATAAACTGATAACATTAATTATTAAGCAGTATGAACATCATTTTTTTGTGAGATCGCGATATGCCTTTCTGTCTCGTAAAACTATCTTTTTCAAAGGTTGTGGTACGGTAAGAGAGTTAACCCACTGAATTTTCTCAGCATAACCTGTTGATGATTTGTAATTAATAATTTTAATGGGATAAGGCGGGGTTCAGTAGTAGATATGTTTAAATTACAGTTAAGTGTATTTTATGAAACATCCAGAAATGCCGGGGAAAAGTAGGCCTTCCCCTCATTCAATATCTATTGAGGTGAGGTGAAAATTGCAAGGTATTACCCATTAAATAACATAATTCATTTTTGCTGTAATAAAAGTTACTCGACGACATCGTTAAATTCTTGACTTAGATCAGCTCTCCGCTGCGTCAGATAGTTTAGTTAATAAGGCGTGAAAATATTTTATTTTTTCACGTTCATTATTCCGCGCGGATTGGCTGCGGCATGCAACGGAAAGCCTATCCGTCTTATAAAAGGATTTTTAAATGACGCTTCAGTTTACCAACGAACTTACCCCGGCCCTTCTGGCCGCAATGGATCGGCCCCCCTTCACGGCAGAGCAGCTGGCAGAGATGAGCAGTGAAGCCCAGGCGCTGGTGGCTGAGCAGGCTGCTTTCTGTCGTCAGCATCCTGTTAACGCCATTTACCGGCTGGCGGTGGCGGGCTGTCTGACACGGCACGGTGGTACCGGCGTTGAGTTTAATGCCGACCCCGATCAGGGGTACAAGTATCGCCTCAGTAACGGCCAGTGGGTCAGCGTGCTGACGGAGGGCTGTACGGTAAGCTATCCGGACGGGAGTACAGCAAGGATTATCAGCAGTGCCGGGAGCAGGCACACTTATGAAGAACGCGGGGTTGCGCTGGTTGGCAGCGAGCTGGATAACGGTGACGTCATCATCAGCACGCCGCAGTCATCGGGAATGCTGGTGGGCCGCAAAGGTGTGCCGATGCCCGAAGATTTTCTGACAGTCGGTCAGAAGTAACGATCGGCGGTTATCGGACCGACTGTTACGGGCGCGGGCTGGCCCTGCACGGCGACAAAACAACAACGGGTGCGACCATCTTATCTACCCTGCCGAACTGCACTGAGTTCGGCAGGGCCGTTGTCCGGGTGGGTGACCCGACGACGGCCTGTCCGAAGTGCGGTCAAAATGGGGTAATTGTTGACGGTGAATCGCACTCTGTCTGGCACGGCGTCGCGGCGGCGGTTGATCGCTCTGTCGTGCGGTGTGGCTGCCCGCCAGGCAGTAACCGGATTATTGCCCCGAAGGGGCAATGGCTGGGTTCCGGCCCGTCTCCTGAGGAGACAGCACAGGAAAAGCATGTGGCGATGCTGGCTGCTCTGAAGGCTGAGCAGGAGGCCGCAGCGCAGCAGCGGGCGGAAGAGCGTGAACGTAACCGGGTGTTTGCGAAATCATGCCTGCGCGGTGACGGCTGCAATGATGCCGGAAAGCAGAGCGAACCGCACACCAACTTTACGGATATGTGCTTTTTCCGGGCGCTGCCACCAGCAGATGCCGTCACGTATACTGATGCTCCGCAGCACGCCCAGACGGCGAAGAAGAAGCCCGCAGGGCCGCAGGATATCCCGAAGCCGAAAAAGCGCAGCGCGCTCTGGAAGTGGTGGAACGGCAACCATGAGGAGATGGACTATCAGGCGGCGTTAGCGACGGCAGCAGCCGCGTCGCGGGCGCAGGCTGCGACAGCCGGAGCGGGTGTGCTGGAACAGCTTACCGGGCGCTCACTGACTTACGGCACATGGGCGATTCGCGGCGCTGAGATTGCCACAGCCGGTGCAGGTGCCTCAGTCGCCGGGGTATTGCTGGGCATGATGCCCGGAAGGCTCAACGACGGTGAGCAGGATTATCTTGACCGGCTGAGAATGGAATCGCTGAGCGAAGCCCCAACCCGCGTGCGTTATACCTGGGAAAATGACAGCAGCGGCAACCCGGTGCCGCACGGCTGGCACACGCCGCCGGGCAGGGATAGAGTGCGGGTGCGCAAAATGACGTGGGACAGCCGCTATCAGGCTTACTCGTTCACGACCACGGAAGAGCCGCGCATCACCATCATCTGGACGCCGGATAATGCCGGGGTTAACACACCGTCGCATACCGGCAATCAGACGCGACCGGTGCTGCCAAACCCGGTGATAGTAGACCCGCTGCCTGAGAGTACCGGCATTACGTCCACCACCTCCCCGGCCCCGGGAGAGAAGAGCTTCGCGGATTACATCCTTATCCTTCCGCACCCGGATATCCCGCCGATTTATATCTATCTGAGTAAACCGCCGGTAGAGTTGCTGGAAGTTGAGCTTTACAGCGACTTTAAGCGGCGGTCACGGCAGGGGAAATATGAGGCAGACCATATGCCATCGGCGGCAGCTGTTAAGGCATATCTCAAAGCTAATTATCCGGGTATGACTCCAGAAGATGTCGAGCTTGCTTCACAAGATGTGGCTGCAATCATCATTCCTAAAGATGTTCATCAAAAAATTAGTGAGACTTACGGTGGTCGTAACACACTAGCACAGATAGACCTGGACTCACGGAACCTGAGGGCTGCATTAGATCGCAATCTGGATGTCATCAACCCGGAATTAAAGGAGCATGGCGCAACTGAAGGCAAGATAGAGGCGGCAAGAGCGAAAATGCACGAGCTGAACAATAAAATGGGGCTTTACTAATGACGGCGAATATTAAAAAATTAATTAATGGATTAGGAAAAAGCTATCAAGAGCTTACTGATGATGGCCTAATTACATATAAAAGCCCTCCTACAGCTTCTTCTGGTGATCCTGATCTTAGCCTGGATATGGCAAAAGAAGGGCTTTTTTTATCATTTAAGCGTGATGGTCGTATTTTACAGTCGGTAGTGCTAAAAATTCAGAATGATAGGGTCAAGAATTGGGTTTTTCCTAATGAATTGCCTTCACCATTGCAAAAAGAAATGTCTCGCCAGTGGGTGCATGAACATTTAGGTGAGCCATTAAGAAGCCTTCCACCTCAAGTTATCATGAGGCGAGCTTTTGGCTGGACGGATTTATACGAGGCAAAAAGCCCTTCAATTTCCACCAGTATGCAAATCAACTACGATGTTCTGGATAGAGTAAGGTCCGTGACATTTATGCCTACCGCAGAATTGCGCTGGTAAGGTGATTTTGTTGCATTTAAAAATGCAACCGACGTTAAATGCGCAGACAGATCTTTGGATGCGTATTTTTATCGCTTAAGTTGGTTCAACATCATGATTTTAAGCGGCCATATGCGTACCTTCAAAAGATAAAAAAATGCGCAATTTTGCCCGTAGGATTTAAATAATACTTTTTATCAATGTGTTAAGTTCATGACGCACTGCGCAATCTGTAAAAATTGTGCGCTTTTTTCCTTAAAATTTCGGAAATTGTTTTGGGATAATTTTCATCCGAAAATCACAGAGAAAACAGCCTCCATACTGACGTTTAGCGTTATGATCATCCCCCGCTTTAAACGTATTTTCTCAATGCTGCTTACTCCATGAATAGTTGCGAAAAGTTCCGGGTTTTTGCTAATAAATGCCAAGTTTTTTCAGAGCATATGACATGACTGATTTTAATGAAGGTGAATACCGTAAAAAGCTGTCTCGCCTTAAGACATACTATGCGCGATTGAGAAAAAACTATTATCGCTGTATGGCAGAAGGCTGTCAGCGACCGCATTCAGAGATCGAACCGTTTCCCGAAGAACTTCGCGGCCTCATTTGTGGCGCAAAACACGCAAAGGCACCCCGTGTAAAATTACGACGCTGAATAGCGGGATGCGTTGTAGGTTCCACGGCGGATTGAGTACGGGGGCAAAAACCAGAGCAGGAAATAAACGTCAGCGCGAAGGTTACTTAGCCTAGCTGGAAAAGAAGCGAGCCAGCAAAGCAGGAAGAAAGCGCACACAAACCTTTATCAGCGATGTATCCGGACTGGATGGCGCAATGCTGGCAGACGTAAGCGCCAGAGCACCAGGCTGCACAATCAGGAGGGGAGGTAATAACGGGCTGTATTTCTCTGGCGACGGTCTGATGGTGTCCTTACCCGATGGTAAGAAGATCAGTGTGAAACTGATAATAACACAGCCGCATTATGGCGGCGTTCGCTGGTGGTACATTTGCCCAGTGTGTCAGAAGCGCAGAACCGCACTTTATATTTCCGGCTCCTTTATGCAATGCCGTCAGTGTGCTGGGTTGCATTATCCCAGTCAGAGCAAATAATACATCAGTAAAAAATCTGACATGAATAGCTTTACCTGCCCCTCTCATCAGCCGATGAAAATCTGTCATTACAAATGGGCGCTTCCTAAGGCCTTGACCACTTTTACCAGAGTTAGCTTTTACGGAAGGGGGATCAAATCGGGTGAAGGAACGTTGATTGAAAAGTAAGTCGTTGCATGTGAAAGTATCTATCCCCAAGGTATCCCCGAAAAAACCTGAAAATCACCTTTTGGCTGTAACTGCTTGATAAATTTGGTGGCCCCTGCTGGGTTTGAACCAGCGACCAAGCGATTATGAGTCATAAAATTGGTATGTTTTTAATTGTTCGTCATTGTCTCTATTTGTATTTTTAATTATCTATAATCAATCGGTTATGAAGTTATTTTTGTTTCTGATTGGTTCTCTCATTTCCCCATTGTACTATCCTTACCTGACCCATTACCTGACCCAAAATGGGCATTGGGTCAGGTAACGCTTATCCTCAGAAAGGTAACCTCATGGCCGCTAATCTTACCGAGACTGCTATACGTGGATTGAAGACAAAAAGTACGTCGTACTACGTGTGGAGCAACAGTGCTCAACGTGGCACCGGCAGGCTTGGCGTTAAGGTTCAGCCTTCAGGCAGCAAAGTTTTTTATTTCCGTTATTACGTTGAGAAAGGGAAGAAAGAGAAGTTCATCCAGTTGGGCATCTGGCCTGAGATGAAGCTGGTGACGGCCAATGAGTTGGCGAAAAAGTATGGAGCCTGGCTTGTTGAAGGAAAAGAGCCCCAACAAGAGCTTGAGCAACAACGCCTGGCCGAAGAGCACCTTATGCAGATCCATCGCTCTCAAGGATCGTTTGATGAGCTGGTGCATGGCTACGTTAACAAGATGAAGCTCGACAATAAGCGGACCTGGGCTGATGTCCTGAAGCGTCTTGAAAAAGAGTGCTACACGGTTATCCCTCGAGAAACCAAAGCGAAAGATGTAACACCTCTGCAGATCAAAACCATCCTCTCAGGCATTATCCAGCGTGATGCGGTGGTGCATGCTAACCGGATTCGCTCGTATCTGATGGCAGCATTTAACTACGGCTTAAAAGCCGATAACGATCCGATGAATACCAGTGTGGGTATTACGTTCGGTCTTGAAGTAAATCCGGTATCGGCCATACCGAAACAGTCTTCGGCGGAAAAAGTGGGTGATACATGGTTAACGCTGGAAGAGCTACGTTTTGTCATGGAGCAGTTCGCTCAGGCAACTAACGTTGGGCCACTGATGCAGCACCTAATCCGCTTCTGTGTTTATGCTGGCGGGCAGCGTCCGTTTGAAATGATTGCCAGCCAGTGGAGCGCGATTGACTGGCAGCAAAAGACGCTCCTGGTAATTGCCGATGTATCGAAAAACAAACGGGAGCACCTGATCCTGCTGACTGAATCGGCATTAAGTGAATTAGCCTCAGTGAAAGAACTGACTAAGGAAAGTAACAGCCCCTATATCTTCCCGCTCTCGACCAACGGCGAACGACCGGTGCGTACCGATAGTCTGGCGCGTTCCATCATGTATTTCCGGGCTTTTAATCCTGAGTTTAAAGTTTTCACGGCGCGAGATTTACGTCGCACCTGTAAAACGTTGATGGGGGAGGCGGGGATCAGCAAAGAGATCCGCGACCGTATCCAGAATCACGCTTTGAACGACGTTAGCTCGAAACACTATGATCGTTATGATTACCTTACTGAAAAGCGCAGGGCGCTTGAGATCTGGGAAGATCGGATTAACAACTATCAACGACAGCAGGAAAACAACGTTGTGAACTTGTTTGGGCGGAGGTGAGAGCTTGGCAAAATATGAGCTTAATTCAGCAGAAGAGCGCTATCAGCCGGGCTCTGGTGATTTGGTGCTATCTAATAAACTGGGGATCATTGATGAAGAGGAAATGGAGGCGCTGGAATCGGGCCTACTGCTGATGCTGTATGAGCAGCTATTTATTGAGGGCCAGCCGCCTGAGGCGCTGGCTTTTGAGCACATCAGCAGGTGGCATCGCCAGTGGCTGGGGAATGTGTATGACTGGGCGGGGAGGTTGCGTAATGCCAACTTAACTAAGGACGGCTTCCAGTTTGCCGCTGCCGACAGGATTCCACTTCTTCTCGATGGTTTCGAGAAACAGTTTCTCGCTCAGTCTGGTGCGCTGAAATCCTTGGCTCGTCTGGAGCTGGTAAGTTATCTGGCTGAATGCCATGTGGAGTTTATTTTGATCCACCCATTCAGAGAAGGTAACGGGCGTCTGTCGAGATTGCTTTGCGATGTGTTGTCGGTACTGGCGGGGAAGGGCTTATTGGACTACAGCCTGTGGGATGAGCACAAGGTGTTTTACTTCAAGGCAATACAGGCAGGTGTCTCAGGGAACTACAGCCCTATGATGCAGCTGATGAGCGATATCTTGCCAGACTAGCGGGCGAGGCCAACGGCTTTCGCCTGTGCCTGATTTTGTTTCAGTTGCTGCTCAATTTTTGGGATAGAAACACCCGTTTCGATTGCAGTTGAACTGGCAACGGCACGGAGGATTTTTGCTTTAGTTACTTGAGATGATGTATGTTTTCTCATGAAAAATTTCCTGATGGCTGCTGCTAGTATTGTAGGTGTTTGACGATAGTTTGGTCCAGTTAAATTCACATTGCTTATCGTAATTTTTTTTGGTTGCAAGATGTTTGTTGATTTTAAAAGGATAAAAAATGTTTGATAAGTCTGATTTGACACGAGAAAATTTTGAGGAACTACTGAGGATAAATAATGCTTTAAAAAGCGAAAACAGTAATCTTTTAGATGACATAAAAAAGTATCATAAAGATATGGAAAACTTCCTTGTTGATAGAGGAAATTTCATCAAAGATATTGAAATGCTTAGAAGTGAAAATAATGAGTTGAAAAAAGGGTTGTCAAATAATGGCGCGACATCAAAAGTTAAAAGCTCTGTCCCAAGAGCAGGAAAGGCAACAGTAAATGCAATTTATCTTCTCATTAAAGCTCACTATGGAATGGATAAGTTTGTTGCAAAGGATTTAATTAAAAAATTCGATTCCATAGCAAGGTCACATGATATTGTTTACTCCTTCCAATTAAAGACTGTTGAGTCTTGGTGTACAGAATTCAAAAAAATGGATGCTAAACAGTAATCTCTTTAAATCTGAGAGTTACTTATCAGTACGCTTGTAATTCTCAGGTAATACAAGGTTCTTGAATTTATTGAAAGTCGTTTCAGCAATCATCCTTCAGCTCTTCTCCAGCATGAATCTTTCACATATTATTTCTGTGATATATGGTTTGCTGTGTGCAATTTATCTCAGTCATATCATAGCACCCCTTAATAAGGGAAAATGCATGCATGGCATAACCTGTTGATAGTAAAGTTTTTTATTTTGTTTTAAGTTCTCTTTTCCTTAATGAGAATCGTGAATGTTGCGCACGTATCTTGGCTCGACCATTATAATTTCACGCTATCAACAAGGAAACTCAAATGATGCCTTTCAAGTTAACAAATGAACAACGTATAAAAGTATTAAGAGATTATGGTGAGACTTGCGATCGATTAGTACGAGAAAAAGAACGGCAATATATTACTTCAATTTCCCGCTCTACCGCGTGGAAACTGGAACAGGTTGGTAAGTTTCCGCTACGTAAGCCTATTGGCCTGAAATCCTGCGGATGGCTATTAAGTGATCTGCTCTATTGGATCAATGAACGTTAGTTTCAAGGGAGATCATTTTCTGAGTGACCCGCGTTAACCCTGCTACTTCCGCTATTAATAGCGGAATAGCAAATTGTGCGGGAATTTTTAACGTGAATTGTATTAGAGGTGTTATATGTTTAACGGTCGTCCTTTCCCTGTGCATGTGTTCCCGCAGATCATCAGAAATGCTGTATATGAAGCGGAGCAGCAGACCCAGGCTCCCCAAGCTTTGATTGCTGCATCGGTATTGGGAGTAATTTCGCTTGCCTGCCAGAACCGGATTGATGTGTGCAGATTGAATAATCTGCGCAGCCCTGTATCGCTTTTTTTACTGACACTGGCTGATTCTGGTGAGCGCAAAAGCACTGTGGACAAACTACTGATGAAGCCAATGTATCAACTGGAAGAAGAATGGTCTAAAAAATATACCCAGGACCTAATTGTCTGGAGGAATGAAGAAACGGTTTTTAATATTGAAAAGAAAGCACTGATGTCAAAATTGAAATCCGATATTCGCCGTAATAAAGATCACTCCACAACGAATGAACGGCTGAAAGTGTTACTGGCTGCGTCTCCAAAAGCACCGGTCCGGTTAAGGCAGATATACAACGATGCCACACCTGCGGCGATAAAAGACTCTCTCTGTGGACGCTGGCGGTCCATAGGACTTATGTCTGATGAAGCTGGCACTATTTTTGACGGCTATGCGCTGAATGAACTGCCGTTCATCAATAAAATGTGGGATGGCGCAATGTTTCCCGTGGAAAGAAAAAGCGAGCCAGATAAATTAATCAAAGATGCCAGAATGACGCTGGGGTTGATGATTCAGCCTGATGTGTTTAAAAAAGGGTATCTGGAACGAAAAGGCGATGCCGCGAAAGGGATCGGATTCTTCGCCCGATGTTTGATATGTCAACCGGGTTCAACACAGGGCAACAGGCAAATTACCAGTCCGGTTGTCTCAAATGAGCATCTGCCGGTATTTCATCAACGACTGATAGACATTGTTAATGAGAGCATTGCGAGAAATGAGGAAAATGAGCGTCAGTGTCTGCGTTTCTCTCCCGAAGCAGAAAAACACTGGCTCGAATTTTATAACAAAGTCGAGTCAGAAATGGGGTTGCTTGGCTTCCTGTCTGATTTTAAGGATTATGCATCTAAAATGGCGGAGAATATGGCGAGGCTTGCTGCCTTACTACATTACTTCAGTGGTGATGAGGGCGATATATCTATTGCCGCTGTAAAAGCAGCAGTGGATATAATGGCCTGGTATATTGAAGAATACATCCGTTTGTTCTCCAAAAAAGAAAAGTTTTCTTTAGATGTTGCGGAAACAGATGAGCTTTACTGCTGGATAAAAAACTATTGCATTCGTTATTGTAAACCTTTTATTACGAAAAACACCATACTCCAATATGGTCCTAATAAATTCAGGAATCGTAGTAAAGCAAATGAATTACTCAGTACATTATTCTCTCAAAATAAAATCCTTGTAGGAAAAAAGGGTAAAACCACATTAATAGCTATCGCTGGCTTGAACTCCTCAACTTCATTCTGATTAATTGTTTTTAATTCAAGAGCAAAAATGAATAATTAGCCCAGTTCAGTTAATGGTTTGTTGTCATGATAGGTAATATATATTAAATCCATCACTTACTCCAATATCAATAAATAGGATACAATATGACATACGATAGTGAATTCGGATCACACGTATCCCTATATCGGGATAGAATACAACAGGTTATTGATGACTCCCTCAACGAACATCCTAACTCAATGATTCTTCGTGTTGATCTGCATGATCCAATTGATACAGAAAATATGGATAACCCATTCTTTCAACCCAGAGTTGACTCTGGTGCTATATCTCGCTTTACCAGTGCGTTAAAAGCAAAGCTTGAACACGATAAGCATATTAAAACTCAACGGAAAGACTGGCCTGATACCCGACATTCAACCTTACGTTACGCATGGGTCCGAGAATATACCAAAAATGGAAAGCGGCATTACCATTTGATACTGTGCTTCAATCAGGATGCTTATTATCATGTAGGTGATTACGATTTAAACCGTAATACGATAAGAACAATGATAACAACAGCTTGGTACAGTGCACTTGGCATCCCGATAGATAGCTCGGGGAAGTTAGTTAATTACCCGCCAAATGGCAAATACCTTCTCAATCGTAAAAGGGACAACTTTGAGCAGACTTATAGCGATTTGATGAATAGAGTGGATTACATGACCAAAGTAAGAACTAAAATAGTCGGTGATGGGGACCGTAATTTCGGCTGCAGTCGCGGGTAATTTATTTTTTACAACGATGGCCTTTCTTATGGATGGAAAGGCCAAACCCATCAGTTAAAGATGGTTGTTTTACTATAATCCAACGACCTCATCCCCGATATTAGTCAAAATCATTAATTCTTTAATCTCTCGTTGTGCCAACTGTAATTCAAACTGCTCTTGAATTAACATCCACTTCGACCAACTTCCACCGACTACATGCGATAATCGGAGTGCCATAGCTTTCGTCAGTGAAACTGAACCGTTCAACAATTCAACTATCTCTTGCTCGCGACATCCCATGTAAACCGAAAATTTATTCAGTCCTATATTTGATACCGCTAGTATTTCGGCCAGTTTAATGCCGGGATGATCAGGAAGTAAGGTCATGCCGTATTCATCCTGATAAATTCCATAAATAGAACAGCCAGTTTCTCTCAGTTCTCGTAAATTCTTCCCTGCAAACTTCAGCTCGTGTGAAAGCCCGAGAAACTCACCAGTAAATTCATATTCTGCTTCAGGCCTATGGTGGCATTTGATCAATGCAAATGCCGCCCCTACTTTCTCAACTGTTACAGTAACCGACATTGAACCACCTCCGTCAAGATAATCGATGAACGTTTTAGACTGTCCAGCTGTTCGACACCACTTCTGCCTGCTTCAAAATCAGTTCCACGGCGCCCGGCGTTTTGTCCGGCGGATACTTATACTTACGCAGCGTCTGGCGCACCAGAATACGCAATCGGGCACGCACGCTTTCACGCACCTGCCAGTCCACGGTGGTGGACTGCCGCAATTTCAATGTCACTTCGATGGCCAGCTTTCTCAGCGTATCATCGCCCAGTTCACGCACTGCACTTTCATTTTCAGCCAGCGCATCATAGAAGGCGATTTCATCCGGGGTCAGCCCTAACGCATCATCACGCGCCATCGCCTCCTGGAACGCTTTCGCCATCTGGATCAGCTCTTCAATCACCTGCGCGGTCTCAATGGCGCGGTTATTGTATTTGAGCAGCACCGCTTTCAGTCGGTCGGAGTATTTCTTCTGCTGCACCACGTTATTGCCCGAACGGGCATGAATGCCGTCATTGAGCAGTTTTTCCAGCAGTTCCACTGCCAGATTACGCTGCGGCATTTCCCGCACTTCTTCCAAAAACTCATCGGACAGCAAACCTATGTTCGGTTTATCCAGCCCGGCGAGTGCGAAGACATCCTCAACCCCGGTCGCGACAACCGCGTTATCGAGGATCTTGCTCAGCAGAGAGTTTTTTTCTGACTGGCTAAACTTTGCCTTCGGATCGAGCTTGATAAGCCCCACCCTGACCGCCGAAAGAAACGCGAACTCCTCCTGTAAGGGTTTCGCCTCATCCAGCGTATTACACAGTGACCAGGCTTTACTCATCGCCAGCGAAACATCGAGGTAGCGTTTTTTACCGTCATCCAGCCCCAGAATATAGTTCACCGCATCGCGTAAGAACGCTAACGGGTCGCGAGAAAAACCTGCGTAACTGAAGCCGGGTTTTCCTGCCGAGGGCGCAAACATCCCATGAATAATGTCGATTTTTTCCAGCAGAATGGCAAAGGCTTCCCGGGCATCGACCGTGGACTGCCCTTTGCCTTTTGAGTCGGTATAGGTTTTCAGCGCCTGCTTCAGCTCGTTGGCAATGCCGATGTAATCGACCACCAGCCCGCCGGGCTTATCGCGGAACACGCGGTTAACGCGCGCAATCGCCTGCATCAGGTTATGGCCGCGCATCGGTTTGTCGATATACATGGTGTGGCAGCACGGCGCGTCAAACCCGGTCAGCCACATATCACGGACTATAACCAATTTGAGCGGATCGTTTAAATCTTTAAACCGAGTTTCAAGGCGCTTTTTAGTCTGCTTGTTGTAGATGTGTGGCTGGAGATGGTCTTTATCCGATGCCGAGCCGGTCATAATGACTTTAATAGCCCCTTGTTCGACATCCGTGCTGTGCCAGTCTGGGCGGATCTCGGTGATGGCATTGTAGAGCTTCACACAGATATCACGGCTCATGGCGACTATCATCGCCTTGCCATTCATCGCCGCATTGCGTGTTTCAAAGTGCTGAACCAGATCGGCCGCGACCTGTTTGATGCGTGGCTCAGAACCTACCAGCTTTTCCAGACGGCTCCAGTCACCTTTGGTTTTCTCCTGCTGGCCGGTCTCTTCATCTTCCACCAGCTCATCCACCTGATCGGAGAGCGTTTCCAGCTCCTCATGGTTCAGGTCGAGCTTTGCCAAGCGGGATTCGTAGTAAATCGGCACCGTCGCGCCGTCATCCACCGCATCCTGAATATCGTAGATCGAGACATAATCACCGAACACGGCACGGGTATCTTTATCTTCAGACGCAATCGGTGTACCGGTAAAGCCCATAAACGACGCATTCGGTAGCGCATCGCGCATATGCTTGGCGTAGCCGTATTTATAGGCCCCGGTTTGCCGGTCCAGCGTGGCGCTCAGGCCATATTGGCTGCGGTGCGCTTCATCGGAAATCACCACGATGTTGCTGCGGACGTTAAGTGCCGGATGGCTCTGTTCACTGTCCAGCGGCGCAAACTTCTGCACGGTGGTAAAGATAATGCCGCCGGATTCACGGGCGTTGAGCAGCTCGCGCAGTTCGTCGCGGTCGTTGGCCTGTAACGGCGTTTGCTTGAGTAAATCATGCGCCTGGCAAAACGTGGCGTAGAGCTGCCCGTCAAGATCGTTACGGTCGGTCACCACGACGATGGTCGGATTATTCATCTCTGTTTGTTGCAGCAGCTTTCCGGCGTAACAGCACATGGAGATACTTTTGCCGGAGCCCTGGGTATGCCACACCACGCCCGCTTTTTTACTGCCGGGGGTAATGTTGCTGCGCAGCGGAAGATGTTTACCGGTAGAGGCCACAATCGTTGCCGCAACCGCTTCACGCACCGCGTGGAACTGATGGTAAGCGGCAATCTTTTTGATAAGCCGTTTGCCATCGTTTTCAAACAGCACAAAGAAACGAATGTAATCGAGCAGCAGTTCGCTATTAAAGAAGCCCTGCACTACCGTTTTAAGCTGCCAGTGAAACTGCGGTTTATCATCTTCGTTCGCCACCGTTTTCCACGGCAGAAAACGCTCTTCATCAGCGGTCAGAGAGCCGATACGCGCATTTTGCCCGTCGCTCACCACCAGCGCTTCATTGCAGATAAACAGGTCGCTCAGTTCGTTTTTATAGGTCTGCAATTGGTTAAACGCCGCCCAGATATCGGCACTGGCATCAATCGGGCTTTTCAGCTCAAGCACCGCCACCGGCAGGCCGTTGATATAGCCAATCACATCCGGGCGACGTACCTGTTTTATGCCCTGAATCGCCACCTGATTGACCACCATAAAGCGGTTATTGGCGGTGCGGTTAAAATCCATCAGCAGCGCTTTATCGTGGATAACCTTGTCTTCCTGCTTGTACTCAACGGGCACACCGTCGAGCAGCAGATGATGGAAGGCTTTGTTGCTGACGACCAAGTCCGGGCTTTGAGCATGGACGATACGCAGTATCACCTCTTCCAGCACGACAACAGGGAGATGGGGGTTGATGGTTTGCAGCTGCTCCAGCATCACCGGGCGCAGAAACACATCATGAAAGGAGGCACGCAGCGGGTTGTCGCCATCCGGCGCTATATCTGGCCCATGCAGCACTTCCCACCCCTGTTCAGCAAACCATTGCAGGCACTGCTGTTCTAAATCGTCTTCGCTCAGCATCAGGCTTCCTCTGTCGCAGGCTCTTCCACTTCTTCCGGCGCGTTTGAAATCTCTTTCAGTGCCATATTCAGTGGGGCGATAAAAGGATCGAGCGCTTTTTCAAACGCCGTCAGGTTGACCAGCAGCCAGTCGATCATCGCTGGCCAGTTGCTTTCATCGAGGCTGGTAGCAGGTGTGGCAAAGGAGATTCGGCAGGATTTTTTGCCCGGCAGCGGTTCCCACTTCAGCGCATGACCAAATGTCTCTTCAATCGCCGCTTTACGCTCATACAGCCAGTTAAAGGCAAAGGTGTTGCTCTCCGCTGAGGATTTGGCAATCCAGAACTCAACGCGGGTTTCTTTCTTACTAAAAATCATATTGTAAGAAAGTGCGCTGATACCCGAACCGGCGCTAAGCCAGTGGTCTGTTGACGGGCTGATATTGTTGTACAGCGTGCAGGAACTGGCTTTCAGACGCTCCAGCATTTTAGTCCAGAAAGCTTTGCGCAGCAGATGGCGGGTTTTCAGCTCGCCGCTGGTGGACTGCTCTTCGGCTTCCTTCTGCGCCATGCCGATCATGAAAGATTCCGCTTCCGGCGTCGGGATCACCTGCCGGATATCAACGAACACATCGTCATTGAATTTGTATGGTTTCACCTTAAAGCACTGCACACGCAGGCCAAACTGCATCAACCATAGCGCGGTATTGGTGACCTCTTTGCGGAAGCTCGCCGCCACCATCATCACCCTCTGGGTGCGGCTCTGGTTAATTTGCACTTCATCCAGGCTTTCACACTCCAGAAACTCCGCCATCACGTCCGCCGCCGGTCGGGTCTCTTCCGGTTCGTATTTATCGAGATAGAGCTGGAAGATGTCGAGGATCTGCTCTTTACGCAGATTGGCGCAGTAACCTGCATATTTCAGCGCCTGCCATACCACATCGCGCCCGGAGTCATCGAGCTTGTTTTCGATGATCACCAGGTTGCGCTGTTTATCGATAGCCAGCAGGTCGAGCCGCTCTTTGGTGTCGTCAAAACCGGCGAATTCTTTCTGAATAATTAGCAGTTCGTCGTCATTATCGCGGGTCAGTGCTTGGGGGTTTTTTGCCAGCCACTCCTGCAGGTGATAGCGCTCGGTATAACCGAGGCTGCTAAACGACACCTCTTGCAAAGAGTGCAAGCTATTGGTCGGCTTATCGACTTTATACATTTGCCACCTCGCTTACCGCCTGCTCGGCGTCCGGCAGGGTGATTTCGCCCGAGAGGAGTTTTGGGAGCAGGGTGTCGCGGAGTTGGGTTAGAGTTTCTGTTGAACTCTTATTTCTCTGAATCATATTTCTCAACGCAGACACATGATTATTGAATTCATTCAAAATAGCTATTTCTGGATTTATGGTTTCCAACCGATAAACGTTATCCCGATTTAATCCAGGAACAGCAGCATCAGTGTTCATACTTGAAAGATTTAATGTCCCCATTAAATAATAGAGATAGGTTAGTGGAACACCTTCTTTATTTTCGACATAATAAACGGTATCAATTGGATGGAACTTTCCATCCTCCCAATACAGAGTGCCGATAGAACCTTTTCTGCCAACTATAATACCTGGACCTTCAACGAGATAACTGTTGTGTGAGCCAGTGATGCCACCTGAACCATAAACCGAATAAGGTCCTTCTATACGTTCTGTTTTTTTAAGTGCTTTTCCGTAATGAAGTGTCGCAATATTAGAAAATCGTTGTAAATACCACCCTTCAGGAATATCCCCCAACTCACTATCCTGCATCGCAGACGGAAACAGTTCTGCCGTGGCTTTTAACTCGGCATATTGCTCAGGATGTCCACGCTCAAAAACCGCCAGCGCATCGGCATCTTTCCCGGAAATCGCCGTCATAGCAGCAAGCGTCGCGTCTGCCTGCGAACCACCCGCTTCCAACACCGCCATTTTGGCTTTTACTGGTTCAAAATCGACAAACCAGCTTTTGAACAGGGCTTGTGCCATTTGTTCGAGGGTTTGGTTAATTTGGTTAGCAATGACTATTTTATCGTTAATACTATCAATAACATTAACAATATATTTTCTCTGCGTATAAGTTCCCCACGGTATAGCATAGGAGAAAATATCGGACAAAGTAATACTTGCTTGATTTGCACTTCCTTGAGCTTTTGATATTAGGTGATCAGAAAACTCCTTAGTTTTAAGTGCAATATATAAATATTTTTGATTAACTAAGTTATCATCATTTACCCGAAGTCTAACAGTATTTTGATTCAATAGGGCACCTGACAACGGACAAGGAACTCGTACAACCTTGCCTACTATAGAGTCTGGGTTTTGAGGCCATGAACCAACCGTTGCAACAATTACATCATATTCATTCAACTGTACCACTTTGGTACTACTTGCTACCTCATGTGAAACATATCTTAAGTCATCAGTTGAAATAGAGTCCCAGGTAAAATTACTTACGCGCACAACGGGGACACCAGAAGGAATGTAATCCTTTGATTTGAAGGCAAAGCCTTTTTTATGTGTTATTAAACAACTTAGTTCTGTTCTTGATAATTCAGAACTCATAACCCAGCCCCCCCAGGTTCGCCTTAATCTGCGCTTCCAGCTTCGCGCTCTCTGCCAGCTGTTCTTTAAGCTGAGCCGTCAGTCGCGCCATCTTCTCGGCAAATGGCTCGTCGTCTTCTTCTTGTTCGGCCGCACCGACGTAACGCCCTGGGGTCAGCACAAAGTCGTTTTTCTGAATATCTGCAAGCGTTGCGGAGAAGCAGAAACCGGCTTCGTCTTCGTAGTCTTTATCCGTCTGCCAGGCGTGGAAGGTGTCGGCTATTTTAGCGATATCCTCGCGGCTGAAATCACGCAGCACGCGGTCTTTCATAAAGCCAATCTTACGGGCATCAATAAACAGGACTTCGCCTTTGCGGTGCGCTTTGCCGTTACCACCAGATTTGTCTTTGCTCAGGAACCAGATACAGGCCGGGATTTGGGTGTTGGTAAACAGCTGGCCCGGCAGTGCGACCATGCACTCCACCAGATCGGCTTCGATCAGGCTACGGCGGATTTCTCCTTCAGTATTACTGTTGGAACTCATCGAGCCGTTAGCCAGCAGCAGCGCCATCGAGCCTTTCGGTGCCAGGTGGTGGATCATGTGCTGCATCCATGCAAAGTTGGCATTGCCCTGCGGTGGCGTGCCGTACTTCCAGCGCACGTCGTTTTCCAGCTTCGCGCTCCACCACTCCTTCATGTTGAACGGCGGGTTAGCCATCACAAAGTCGGCACGCAGATCCGGGTGCTGATCGTCCAGCAGGGTATCGGCGTTTTTCTGTCCGAAGTTAAAGTCGATGCCACGGATCGCCATGTTCATCGCCGCCAGTTTCCAGGTGGTCGGATTGGACTCCTGGCCGTAGACGGAGATCTTCTGCTTCTGCTCTGCGGCGTTGTACTGCTTCTCTCCCGCGTGCTCTTCAATAAAACGGTCGCTGGAAACAAAGAACCCGCCGGAACCCATCGCCGGGTCATACACGCGGCCGTTGTAAGGCTGGAGCATTTCGACAATCAGGGTCACGATGCTTTTTGGCGTGTAGTACTGGCCGCCTTGTTTGCCTTCCGCCAGCGCGAACTGACCGAGGAAATATTCGTAGACGTGGCCGAGAATATCTTTGCTCTTTAAGTTGAGCTTCTCGCCGTTATATTCCGGGTTGCTGAAGTTGGCATCCGAGAAGGTATTAATCAGCCCGGTTAACACCTCGTTGCCCAGCTGATACTGGCTGATGCGGTTCAGAATACCTTTCAGTTTCGGGTTGGTTTTTTCGATTTCATCCAGCGCGTTATCCACCAGCCAGGAGACAGAGCGCAGCGTCACATCCTTGCCGGTGGTTTCATCCACCCACAGCACGGTGCCGGTCGGCAGCATGGCTTTGTTTTTCAGCGTGTCCCAGCGCGCGGCTTTTGGCACCCAGAAGATGTTCTTTTCGGTGTAATAATCCTCCACCTCCAGCTCATCCATAATCGCCTGTGTGTACTCTTCATCAGAGTCGAAACCCTCACGCAACATGGCGTAGATGTTGTCCGGATTGCCGATATCGCGGAACAGGGTGATCAACTCCTGCTGACGGGCCTCAAAGGCATCGGAGACATACTTCAGGAAGATAAGCCCCAGCACCACATGCTTGTAGTTGGCAGCATCCATGTTGGCGCGCAACTTATCAGCGGCCTTCCAGAATTTATTATCCAGCTCGTTCAGAAACAGTTGTTCCGCGTTGTTCATGAAAATCCTCGGTTACGATCGCAGCCAGCATGCAATAACAACCTGGCATCAATTCAGTATTGGAATTTAGTTCGCAAAATCATACCCGGAACAGGAATGATTACAAACGACACAACGTAAAGAAATTTGCATTTGATCGACAAATAATAGGAAACTAAACCGCCGTTCTGTTTGCACTAATCAGCCCTATCGCCTTCATCCGCAGCCTATCCGTAGAGCTGCAAGGTCTGTCCTGCGACATCGAAACGATACTTTCATAGATGTTAAATGTGGGTAGCCGTACGAAATTTTGATTAAAGGTAATCAAGATGTTGTCGATGGTTATTCTATCGTGTGTGTTTTTGAATATATAACAGGTAAAACTATGTCCTGGCTTAATTCCGTTTTATTGGCACTTACCTCTGTCCAGCCCTATATGGTGCCAGCAACCGTTATCGGCCTCGTCAGTTTTGCATTTGTTTGTTTTATTATTTTTTATCTTTATCGGTCGATTAAAATTGTTAACAGACTGAAAAAATACACACAGTCAATTAATAACATCAATAATAATGAGCCGGAAAACCAACTCAAGTATCTGAAAAACCTATTTGTTCAGCCTGAACTAAAGCATGCCTGGAGCGAGTTTGCAGAGTCTCTGCACCCACAGCATGAACTGGTCGGTAGTGAAGAAAAAATCGTTAAAATCCGCGCTACCGCTCCCAGCGCCAGCTATTTTTCAGAACAGCAACTGATAGATATTCCCCTCAATACCGAATTCTTTAAACATCTACCCGGTATTCTGACCGGCGTGGGGATTATCGGCACATTCTACGGGCTGATGATTGGCCTGAATCACTTCGACCCCAGCACACCAGAGCAGGTCACTAGCAGCGTCAATAACCTGCTGCACGATGTGCTGTACGCTTTTCTGGGTTCTGCATTTGCAATTTTCGCCTCTATCTTGATCACCTGGCTGGAAAAAATGTCCATCGCCAAGTGCTATAAATACCTTGAAAAATTTACCGCAGCCCTCGACACCCTTTATGACAGCGGAGTAGGTGAGGAATACCTTGCCTCGTTAGTGAAATCCAGTAACGAAAGCGCGACTCAGGCGCGCCAACTCAAAGAAAGCCTCGTTACCGACTTACGCGATATGCTGCTGCATCTGGCCGAAAGCCAGAAAGTCGATAACGAGCGCCTGGCAAATACGTTAAGCACCACTTATCGCGAATCAAGTTCGCAGTTTGCCGACCAGGTGAGTGACGCCATTGAAAACAGCCTGAAGTCACCACTGGATAAAATCGCTGGGGCGGTTCAGACCGCCAGCGGCGATCAAAGCGGCATGGTTCAAAACATGCTGCAGGATGTGCTGACCGCGTTTATGGCGAAACTCGACACCACGTTTGGCCAGCAGTTTACAAATCTCAACGAGATGATGGGACAAACCGTGGGTGCTATCCAAACGATGCAAAGCGGTTTTTCCACCCTGTTGCAAGATATGCGTCAGGTCAGCGACGATTCCCGCCAGGGAAGCGCCCAGCTCATTGAACAGCTACTCTCTGAAATGAAGTCGGGCCAGCAAGCCATGCAGGCCGGCATGAACGACATGCTCACCAGCCTTCAGGCATCTGTCGCTAAAATTGGTGCTGAAGGCGAAGGTGCGGGTGAACGTATGGCCCGCCAACTTGAGAAAATGTTTGCCGACAGTGAGGCGCGGGAAAAAGCCCAGGCAGAACATATGTCCGCCTTTATTGAAGCCATTCAGAACTCAGTACAGCAGGGCCAAAGTGCCACAATGGAAAAAATGGCAACGTCTGTCGAAGCACTTGGTGAGCAGTTGGGTAGCCTGTTTGGACAAATTGATAAGGGTCAGCAGCAGATTTCAGCCAATCAGCAGGCTAATCAGAAATCCTTGCACGAACAGACCCAGCAGGTGATGAGTGAGGTAGACGATCAGATTAAACAGCTGATTGAAACAGTTGCCAGCCAGCATCAGGGCACGACAGAAACACTGAACAAACTCGCTGAACAGACCAACCGACAGATTCAGGATATGCAAAACGGGGCCGATAAAATGCGTGTTGCGGCCGAGCGCTTTGAACATGCGGGCGATCGTGTGTCGGAAGCCAACCACCTCACCGCTGATGTGCTGAATAAAGCGCAATCGGCCGGTTCATCGCTTTCCCTTGCCACCAGCGAACTCTCCTCCGTTGTGGCGGATTATCGAAACAATCGGGAAGCCGTCAGCAAATCCATTGCCATGCTGGAATTGCTCGCAGCCAATACGCAGTCTGAACAGACCACACGCAGCCAGTTCATTACCGACCTCAAACAACACGGTGAGCGCTTGCAAGGCTATAACCGCGAAGCGCAGGAGTTTATGGATAACGTCAGCAATGTGCTGGGCAAAGGGTTTGAAGACTTCTCCGAAGGTGTTGCACGTAGCCTGGATAAGACCTTGGGCAAACTGGATGTCGAAATGGCGAAAGCCACCAATCATCTTGCAGGATCCGTTGAACAGATCGGTGAAAGTGTCGGCGAGCTTGATGATGTCCTGTCACGCGTTCGTGCTTAAGGGGTGACAGTTGATGTTTGGACATGCATTTGGCGCTAAGAAGCGCCGCAGTGATGAAGCAGAGAAACCCTTTTGGATCTCCTATGCCGACCTGATGACGGCCATGATGGTGTTATTTTTGGTGGTGATGGTCGCGTCGCTAAGCTCCGTTACACAACGAATTCAACGTGCAGAGCAAGGGGAAAAAGTCAGAGGGCAGGATATCGCCAGATTATGTGAGCGCCTGGAGCTGCATGCTCGTAGTGTGAATAAAACCATCGTGGTGGATTGTCACGATAACCGCATCAGCTTTGGCGAGGCAGGTCGTTTCGATCACAACCGATTTTTCCTGAATGCCGAAGGACAAAAAGCATTGCAGGATGCCGTTCCGCTGGTGCTAGAGGCATCCGACAGTGAAGAAGGCAAAAAGTGGTTTAAGCAGATCGTCATCGAAGGTTTTACCGACACCGATGGTTCGTATCTTTACAACCTGCATCTCTCCCTGCAGCGTTCTGAATGGGTGATGTGCAGTTTGCTCGATAGCCGCAGTCCTTTGCAAAAGAGCATTTCTGCTGAGCAGCAAATCCAGATCCGCAAACTTTTCCTGGCGGGTGGCGTCTCGTTTAATAACGCGAAAGAGAGTAAAGAAGCCAGCCGTCGCGTAGAGCTGCGCATGCAATTCTTTGGGTTGAAAGATAAACGAGATGGGGCCAACGAGGTGAATTTCCCTCCGGTGGTCAATAAAGAAGTTTGCCAGTTGGGGATGTCGCAATGACACCTGCACTCAGTTCTCTGGCACAACGCATCGCGGCGAAGCTGTCTTCCAGCAAGCAGGATGATAGTTATCTGCGCAATGATTTTCACGCACTGACTGCTGCTGGCCTTGATATGGAAAAACGGTTTGATAAAGCAGAGAAAATCCCCCCACCGCCTCATGAAATGCGGCTGGCGGCACTCCGTCGCTTTCGTCTTGCCGAAGAACTGACTGAACGCGAGTGGCGAATGGTGTTCTATGGCCTCGCCGATAATGACCCGTTATATCCCGACCGGCCGGTATTACTGGAGGATGAGCAGTTTTTCCCAGAGGTAAACAGTGCCATCAAACAGCGAATTGAAACCAAAACGCTGAAACGCCGGGATTGGGCCGCTCTCTGTTCAAGCTATTTTGCTTACAGGAACGAAACACCAGAATCAAATCCGCACTGGTGTGTGCTGCGTGGTCACATCGCTCAGGGCTACCTGGTGGTGAAGTCCGCTGTCCGTAGAGAAAAATCGTGGATGAAAACCATTGAGTTTTATCACGACATTTTTACACCGCTGGCGGGAAGTGTGATATCCCAACAGCTGCTTTCCGGTGAGAGTAACTCTTTATCATCACTGGAAAAAATCGCGCAAATCCCCGACAGCAGCTGGTTATGGAAGCGTATTTTCACGGTGCTATTGGCACAACTCGATACGCTTGACGATCCACAATTCCTGGAAAAAATCAGTTGGCTATTAGGGCTGGCGACACAGTGGGTGCGTTTTCGCGATGATATTATGACAGCGACGCTAACACGCTATTATCATTCGATTTATCGTGATCAGGCCCATTCAGCCTTAAAACAGGCGGCGCTGGAATTCTGGGATAACCCGCAACTCAAGAGTCAGCAGAACAAATGGCATCAATATGTTTCTGAACCCGTCGCAGCCATGGTACGGGGTTGGCTGGCAAAACAGGACCTGATGCACTTCTTTGAACTGCTTCGCGGTAATGGCGATGTCGACCAAGCGCGACTCCACTATTGGCTACGATTTGCCAACCAGATGGGATTCACACGCATCGTGATGGGACCCGATGCCTGGCAGGATCGTGGTAGCGACTTCGTAAAATTCCGCGAAGAAAATAGAGGGCGGCTGAGCCATTTGCGCGGCGGACGTAGCCTGGATAACGCCATGATCATGCAAATCAATGACTATTTGTTCGTTGAGTTTTCCGGAACCGGTAATGCAATGTATGCCTACAGGATCGGCCATGCCCCCTTTAACCCTGAGTCGCGTACCCTAGACATCAACCAACTCAAAGACCAGGGACGCTGTGCGCTCCGGATGCCGCATATGCCACGAGCTGAAGGTTATAACAAAGTTCGCATAACCGGCTGGATGCTGAAATACGATGATGAGCTGCGCAAGCTGGGTATTCGCTGGATGGCTGAAGAACCCGTCAAATTTGTAGACAAAAAAGCGCCCTCTCCCGTCTCGGTATCTGATGTTAAGATCATCAACCCATTGCGCGATACAGCCATACAGCGCTTGGTTGAAAACACCTCATGCATCGTCAGCGATAACCGGCAAAAAGGTGGTGTGCTGTCTGTTCAGCTCAAATCACCGGATGACACAACGGAAAGAGAGTTGCTCCGACTCGGTTTCGCCCCCGTGATTAAAGAACCGCATCGCTACTGGATCAAATAATGCTCAAACGTCTGTTAAGTAAACTGACGGGAAACCGTCAGCAGATAGAACGCCACCTGAAGAATCAGTACCAGGTCGAAGACAGCGGCCTCAGTTTTCCACAATCGTTGGTTGATGTGCCGGAGCTTTGGGCTCTGGCATCTTGGCTTGAGCAATTGGTTGAAGAAGACTATCTGATATCACTCACAGACCGATGGTTGCTGAGCTGGGACGCGTTATACCGCCTGTTGGAAGATGAAGAGCACGCCAGTAGCCTGCCTCTGATTGGCGTCCCTGAGGTTTTGCCATTACGCGCAAGTTTAAGTTCGCGAGGGGCATTAAGCGACAGTGATTTTCGCGTCTGGATTGCTGAATGGGCCACACTCCCAGCCCGTCACCCTATCCGCTTCAGCCGCACAGGTGCTCTTTTCACCCATGAAAATCAGCAGCATTTATTATCGCGGGAAAACTGGGCACTCTTGCAGTCAGTTGAGCAACTCAGTGCTCAGCAATCACAGTCTCCCAGCGAAACAACTAACCAGTTGGGATGGGCTGCTGTCCGTAAATGTGCGAAACAAGCCGCTGCAAAATTTGATGATTATTTAGAAAAAACACACGTCATCAAACCGACTTCATTGTCGTTACGACTGCGAAAAGCAACGATTGCTGATACTGCCGTAATAGAGATTGAGCCTCACTTCGATGATCAGCCTGCCAACTGGCTTGGCAGCTTTGACAAGAACGCTCAGGTTCATGATAGCTATCGCATCCCTGGAGAAAATGGCGAGCTCAGCCATGTCATCATTCCTCCCGAGGTGAAAGAGGTTCTCAATTCAATTCATTCCATTCCAGGTCGCCGAGTAGCCGGAAGCGAAGCTCTGTCGTTTGTTCGCAACCCTTACACATTCCTGGGTGAAGATGCCGCTAGCGTGATTGCGCCTAAAGAGCATGAACAGGCACTGTTTGATGCCCATATTTTCTTCCATCACTTTAGACTTCAACCCCGTCTAAATGATGAGAATAAGATAGAGGATATTACGTTGGTTCTGGAGCCCGTCTCGCCAGTACCACAACCGGAAGTCACCTTCCTCTTTTCCGCCCCCTGGGAGCTGGATAAATTTGTTCAGGCATTGGGGATCAGTGTTGCCGCCCAAATGCCCGCAGGCTCCTGGCAGGGTTACGAGCTGGAACTGAGCCAATTCACTGAACAGCAATGGCATGATTGCCAGTCGCTGTTGTCGCGCTGGCAACAGGAAATCGAAGGTAAAGAATTCGATGATGTCCTGGATATCGGTAAATATGGCGATCGCGTTATTGGCATCGGTGAGTTCGAAAAAATATCCTCTCCCTGGCTGACCAAAGCGCAAAGTGAAAACTGGCTCCCTGATGGCATCGACTTCTCCGCATTTTCTGTAGAAACACTGGACGGCTGGCAACCTGAAAACCTGCACCATTTCGATGAACTGCAGGAGAGAATCAACCAGGCAGAAGCGGCTGGCGAAACACATATCATCTCCCCCTGGAATGAGACCGAACTGCCGCTGGATGCGGCAAAAACGTTCAGCAAGAACTGGGAAAAACAGCAGAACACCGCGCATGAATCAGAGGGAAATATTGCTGATAAAGCAACCCGCGCGGTTCTCAAAATTGAACAGAACATTGAAGAAGCTGTTTACATTAAACAGCGTCGAGATTCACTCCTCAATGCACGCCATGCTGAACCTGAAATTCCACTTAGCCTGAAAGAGCACATCCGGCTCAAAGACCATCAGCGTGAAGGCGTGGCCTGGCTTCAGCAGCTTTTCCTTCGTTCGCCTCAAGAAACAGCTGGTTGCTTACTAGCGGATGATATGGGACTGGGGAAAACGCTGCAGATCCTGAGCTTCCTGGTCTGGTTCATTGAAAAATTCCCTGACGAGCCACCCAGCCTCATCGTTGCGCCCGTTTCTCTTTTGGATAACTGGGAGCGTGAGCTCGACAATTTCTTCTACACCTCCGGGATTTCGGTGATGAAATTGTATGGCGACACTATCAAAGCGGTGAAATACCCGAAACAGGCTATTCCTGCTCAACTGCAGTCTCAGGGGATCAAAAATTTGCTTAAACCCGGCTGGCAGGGTGAGGCGAAAATCATTCTGACAACCTACGAAACGCTTCGCGATCAAGAGTTCTCGCTGGCCCGCCAGCCATGGTCCATCATGGTCTGCGACGAGGCACAAAAAATAAAGAACCCGGCAGCATTGATTACCCATGCAGCCAACGCGATACAAGCCAGGTTTAAAGTGGCATGCACCGGCACTCCTGTCGAAAACACGCTTGTAGACCTGTGGAGCTTGTTTGATTTCGCGCAGCCAGGCCTATTAGGGGCACTCAATGAATTTGGCAAATACTATGTTCGCCCTATCGAGAACGAAGCTGGTCGGGATACAGAACGACTGGAAAGTCTGCGAGCCTTGATTGAGCCACAGACGTTACGACGAACTAAAGAAGAAGTCGCGCGCGATCTGCCGCAAAAAATTGAAGTGACCAGTTGTAAACAACTGCCATTTTCCGGCCCTCAAAAGCAACTGTACCTTTCCTCGATTGCCAACTGGCAACAACAGCAGGCACTCAGCGAAGGAATGCAGCAAGCAGGCACTGGGATGTTGGGACTATTACATCGGCTCAAACTCATTTGTGCCCATCCGGCAGTGGTCAGCCCAGAGCCTCGCTATCGGGAGGGGTCGCCAAAACTTAACTGGATGCTGAAAACGCTGGATGAAATTAAGCACACCAGTAAAGACAAAGTGATTATTTTTACTGAACTACGCGACCTTCAGCGAGAAATCCAGCATGCTATTCAACAGCGATTTGGTTTCCGCCCGGTGATCATCAATGGCGATACCAGCACGAAAAGTCAGAGCCAGAACAGCCGTCAGAGATTGATTGATGATTTCCAGGCCCAACCCGGCTTTGGCGTGATTGTTCTCTCTACAGTCGCTGTTGGCTTTGGGGTTAACGTTCAGAAGGCCAACCACGTTATTCACTTCACCCGCTGCTGGAACCCGGCAAAAGAAGACCAAGCGACAGACCGTGCCTACCGTATTGGTCAGACAAAGGATGTGTATGTCTATTACCCGACGGTAAGAGACGCTGAAATCACAACGTTTGAAGAGACGCTGGACGAACTTCTTCAGCGCCGCCGGGCATTGGCCAGGGATATGTTGTGTTCAACACCGGACCTCAGCAGTACTGATTTTGAGAATATTTTAAAAGGGACATAAGCGCTTAAATTTTCGCACTATAAAAAATGCATAGGTCCATTTCAAAAAAACTGTTGCTGACCACCTCCACAAGAGGTGGTGTTAATGCAGGAATATAAACCCGCCGCAGCGGGTATGAGGTTTACCAGTAATATTCCAGGGGCCGATTATTCGGCAGCCAAAGCAGACTATCAGGATCTGCGCCAGTTACTACAGCATGCGCCAGGGTGCGATCATCTGCGCGACGTCGGCGGGTCGTATACAAGTTGTTCCAGTAACCCGGATTCTTGCTGTAGTTTACTCGGGGCGCATTGTCTCCATTACGGTTGGCGTAGTGAATATGCTTTACACGACAGAGAGTGGCGTACTGCACGCGCCAATGTGGCAATGGCTTACCGTGGCAATCACGGTCTTTACGGGTATTGAAAGTAGACATTAGCAAGCTCCAATTAAGGTACTTACAAATGTTCTCCGGTGGTGTCATGGTGCATTTATCCTCCTACTAATCGGTATAACGCAAGCGGTCGTTAATCTCCTGCCAACTCATACCGTGGTGCTCACGCTGATTTCCACACATAGGGCAAGAGCAAGGTGTTGGGGTACGTGCAATGATTCCGACCATGCGTGGCGACACGCTGGCGAACATATGATAATACTGGCGACGCTTCTGCTTTATGCGGCGCTCATGATGGCGGCGCTCCGCTCGTGTACGTGACATTTTGAAACTCCATGATGCAGGGGCTCATTGCCCCTACTTATGAGTTCCGAATGGGTAATCGGGCGAAAATTAATCACAATTGTTCTTCTCTCTTGGCAAAGGTGCCACCAGCCTTCGCTATTGAATCAGCCAGCGCAGCAATTGACGATTCATAGGCCATTCCGCCGCTTGGGTGTGTGATTCCGCACCATTCTACTGGGTATTCTGGCGGAAGATTTGGCACCTTGTCCCATAGGCGGTTACCCAGCACCAGAATTACATCAGGCTCTAGCTCCCAGACAACCTCAAAGAATGGGGCTTCTGCGGCCTTCCATGCTTCTGTTGTTGGCGCTATTCGCGAGCCCTCACCAACGATTGACTGCACGTAATTATAAAACGCGATGTTCTGCCAGGCCTCAAACCGTTCTTCGTCCGTTGGGTATGAGGTATCACCACGCAACACGGCTGTGAGCTTAGAGAAAAAAGGAATGCCAGCACAGTAAGCGTGCGTTTTAACAACATACTGCGTGTAATCGTGGCCTACTTCGTGCTCGTCCGCGTAATGTGACTCACCCAATACCATCACCCGGACGCCATAACGGCTATCAGCGTATTTTGAGCCAACGAACGGACGGAAATTGATACTGCTTTGGCGTTGCTGCTCCATTTTTTCCCTCAATCAATTATTCGAGGATGAAGATCAATCTGTTAGACAACCAAATTCAGTGTACCACTACAGAAACAGGCCATAAGTAATAAGGAATACTATCGATAAAATTTTGCTATTTGAATCTGTAAAGCTCTCGCTCATACCAACATACCGGCACTGATCATGATCACTCGAGCGATCACTTTACACATTGCTATCTGATGGCTCGGAATGCACCACCATCATTATTTATTTTTAACGGTGATCATCTATCCTTCCCACTACAACTCACTGATTATAAATACATATTCAAAAAGCAATCACGTGGTAATTCAGGTAATGCTGCCAACTTACTGATTTAGTGTATGATGGTGATTTTAAGGTGCTTGCGTGGCTTCCATTTCCATCAGATGTCCTTCCTGCTCCGCTACTGAAGGCGTGGTGCGTAACGGCAAAAGCACTGCCGGACATCAGCGCTATCTCTGCTCTCATTGCCGTAAAACATGGCAACTACAGTTCACTTACACCGCCTCTCAGCCCGGTACGCA
>NZ_JAUZUX010000011.1:0-203260 GCF_031844285.1 Enterobacter sp. BRE11 | reverse complement strand
CAAGTTTAGACTCCTGGTCGGTTTTCCAGAGTAAACCATTATGCTCCAGAGCCTTTTGCCTTAATGCTTTCAACGATGAAGGACACACAAGCAAGACATCGCCATTGGAAAAGACTTCGATTCCTTTAACAAGGCGGATATTACCCTCATCCCATTTCCGCGATTCCCCCCACCGATCTTCGGGAAAATAGTATGCAGGGAATTGTTCTGCGTTAAAGGCAAAAACCTTTGTTTGCCAGGAAGACATTCCGACCAACTCGATTCCTCGCTGGTTGATCTGAATAAGTAGCGCGGAAAAAACACCAAAAACAACAATAAGCACGGCTGGCGCCAATGCCAGCGTTGGATTGACAGGCTGCACCTGAGAAGGCTTTATTTTAAAAACACCAATAAGCGCCGGCATAAAAAGAAGAATGTACAACACGACAACAATAGCATATTGCACCAACAAACTTTCGCCAGAAAAATATATCTTTGAGCCAGTCAGGATATAAAGCGGCACAATTGAAAAAAAGGCAATTAGCAGTGACAAAAAGCAGTAAAAGATGTTTATTATCGCTGCACTGGCCTTGAACCTCTCCCATCTAAACCAGATTGATAAAGCACGATCCATTTTATTTTTACGCTCATGCATACGCTGCAATCGAACAATAAAACCTCTCAGGTATCTTTGCCTTTTATTATTAATCATGAAGTTACAGAGCACATGGCTAACAAGCGCTGTAAAAGAAGTAATATACAACAACTCCATGTTTATTTTTTCTTTCAGGAAAAGCACTGTCACCGCAGTGATGACTGCCACTAAAGCAGTTGCAGCAGCACATCCTTCGTTATAATAAACGTTAAGCCGTTCCCTGAGACTTCGTTTCTTTTTGTCCTTAATGGGACTTTTTAGCCCCGTTAAAGCACAAAGCGCAGATGGCATAACAAACATAAAAGATGTCGCGACAAAAAACACCAGAGAACATATTAATATCGCCAGGCTTCCTGCAACATTGCCGATAATAAAGGGAAAGAAATCTACGCGGCCGATCCACTGGAAATAAGCCCATACGTTTATAAACCCCATGACAATAAAAAGAACAGATAAGTTTTTATAGTTTTTAAATAACCAGCGTAATGCTGCCATTCTATGCCTCCCTGCATTATCAGTTATATTGCTTTTCCCTGACGATAATGCTATTTCTGGTGAATGTCTAACCGATTTTAACCACGCTATTTCGCCATGATCCCTGATACTCAGCCGTCACTTAAGCTGCGCCCTATCAGCGCCGCCGACAATCCCCATATCGCCCAGGTTATCCGCACCGTCTCGGCAGAGTTCGGCCTGACCGCCGACAAAGGCTATACCGTGGCCGATCCGCAGCTCGACAGCCTGTATGAACTCTACAGCGCCGAGCACAGCGCCTACTGGATTGTGGAGCATCAGGGGAAAGTGGCAGGCGGCGGCGGCATCGCCCCACTCGCCTGCAGCGCGCCCGATATCTGCGAGCTGCAGAAAATGTATTTTCTGCCGGAAGTACGCGGTTTCGGCGTGGCGCGCGAGCTGGCGCTGCGCGCGATGGAGCATGCGCGCCAGCGCGGCTTCCGCCGCTGCTACCTGGAAACCACCGGCAGCCTGACGCGCGCCATTAAGCTCTATGAGTCGCTGGGCTTTGCGCGCATCGACGATGCGCTCGGCTGCACCGGACACGGCGACTGCGAAGTGCGCATGCTGCGTAGGTTATAGGCCGCGCTCAACGTAACTCATGTCATTGACCGACTCGATTAGGAACGTTCCGCTATCGTTATAGCGCAGCCGGGTAATGCTGACGTTCTTCAGCGGCTGATTTAGCGACGTATCGCCGAGCGCTTGCAACAGCGTCGCGATGGCCATGCCATGGGTAACAACTAACACATTGCCGCCGCCCTGCCGCTGAGCCTGCTGCGCAATGTTGGTCATACTGTCGAGCATGCGTTTCGCTACCTGTTGATAGCTTTCCGCTTCTCCTGCGGATTTAATGCCTTTCAGAGACGGCGTGCCGGACGCTTCCGCTTGATGGATAGCATCAATAACCCCGCCCATATGGATTTTGCCAGCGCTATAGGCGCTTAGCAGCGCCGCGCCCGAAGCGTAACCTGCCTGGTGGGCCGCGCCATTTAGCATGTTCTCATCCAGATCGCCTTCATAAAGCCCAAAACAGACTTCGCGTAAGCCTTTATGCTCTTTTAGCGGTAGCGGCGTTTTCCATTGCTTCATAACAAGCTGCGCGGTTTCTCGTGCCCTGCCCGCATCGCTGGACCAGACCGCGACAAAATCGATCGATTTTAAGCCTCTTCCCAGTTTCTCCGCTACCGCCGCGCCGGCCGGCGTGAGCGGCGTATCCGCCCACCCCTGTGCGCGATGCACGGTATTGAACATCGTTTTCCCGTGTCTGGTCACGTAGAGTATGACATCAGCAGCGCAGGCTTCGCCCAGGCTGATACCGACCAGAATGAAAAGCAGTAGCGCCCTCGCTGTTTTTCTCATGTTTCTCTCCTTAACGTAACAGATTAAATTTATACTCAATTGCGATCTCGCCAGAAAGGTTGTGAGAGCGCATATATTTTCCATGCGCATCAAGAAGCGGCGTCTCTTTATTGTTTTTATAAGACCAGCCGTAACCAAAAAGCGTAAATACTGAAAGATTTTTAAGTGAAGGAACAGGTTCAACAACGCGGTTGATGAACGAAACTTCGCCCGTACGCACACGGTTATTGCGATAGCCAAACTGGCCGTAGTTAATTTGCACGCCGCTGTAAACGCCTTTGAATATTTCATATTGCGTGAATGAGACCAGCGCCAGCTCTTTATCACGGGTGTAATCCTTGCCAGCAGAGGTTAGCGAAATAAAACGACCGCGGGTATTTTTGGTTAACGGCCGAGCGTAATAGCCTGTGGCATCCTTTTTGGATGCCGACGTCCACGCTGCAGCGAATTTCTGCGTCCAGTCACCCTGCCTCCATTCCGCCTCGCCCAAATAGTGCCAGGCATGCTCGTCAAACGATCTTTTGCTGGCAGACATGCGTTTGTATTTTTCCAGTCCCTGACTGCCGTAAATTTGCGATGAAAAGCGCAGGTGCGGAGAAAGGGCATAGCTGGCTTCGATAACGTGACGTCGCTGATACGCTTCCGCTTCGCCAAAAGCGTAGGCGAGCCGTCCGCGCTCGCCTTTATAGCTCAATGCGCCAGTATAAATTGCTGCTATTCGCTGGTTGTCCTGCGTTTGCAGCGCAAGACTGTGAGGAGAGTCATGGCGAATGCCTTTGGTGACATACGCCATATCAAGCCGGATATCCAGCCAGTTCAGCGCGCCGCTGTAGCCGAAATAGCTGTTGCGCGACAGGCGGTCAGTGGTAGTCAACACGCCGACATTTTTCAGTTCCTGCCAGCCTGCTTTCGCCTCGACCCCACGCTTTTTATCTCCCTGCTTTATTTTCAGATAGCGCTGACCAAACTTGCTAAAGCCGTGGGCGTCGGCTTTCCGCCTGTCACCGCCGCTGTCATAGAGCAATCCACGCGTCGCAAAATAGTCGCTGGCAGCAAGCCTTATCGCCCGCGTATAGGTAGCATCGAAGCCCAGCCAGCCCCCCAGGTAGCCAGAACGGAAATCCAGGCTTGCCGCCTGCCCCCAGGCGTTATGGACGGCAGTAGGCTGCGCTTCGTTTTCTTTGAGATATTTCCACTGATTGCGCAGCCTCAAATCGAGCTGGGAATCGCGCATAAGGCTATTTTCTGAGACAGAAAAGGGCGCCTGATTATTATTCGCCTGCAACAGCGACGATTGTAAAAACAATGGAATCATTAATAAGAAATACTCTTTCCTTTTCATTTTTTGCTCCATCCCTTAAAGGCTTATCAGCAAATTCGGCAGTCTGGACAAAGGCGATAAAAATTAACACCGCCGTGCCAGATGCAAAAAAAAACCCAACCCACAGCGCCTCTATTACGAGAGCCATGAATCAGGTTTTGCTTGAAAATAACAACCCTAAATCAGCAGGAGAAATATACTCGCTTAAAAAAGAAAAAAACAAAAAAAGCGCCTGCTCTGTGAATCGCTGCACAAAATAAGCGCTATTTAAAAAAAGAAACAGGCATTTTTATCGGAAAATGTAAACCGTTCGTTTTAATGGCAAATGAAAATACAGATTAAATAAAAGGGCTAAAAATTGTTATCACACTTACTTTCATCTCAGAAGGCGCCGCGGATAAACGGCGCCCTAAAAAAGCGCCGTTGCTTAACTCTTCCATGCGGGCACGCCGCTGTGAAAGCGCAGCTCCGCGTCCGGCTCGCTAATCAGCTTCGCCTCCGCTTCGCCAATCGCCCGCACGCGCGGCGCGATATCCTTCGGCGAGATCTGCGCCGCCAGGGCTAAATAGTCCTGATAGTGGCGCGCTTCAGAACGCAGCAGCGAGATGTAGAACTTCTCCAGCTCCGCATCCAGCCAGGGCGCCAGGCTGGCGAAACGCTCGCAGGAGCGCGCCTCGATATAGGCGCCGCAGATCAGCTTGTCCACCAGCGTGTCGGGCTCGTGCGTGGTGATCTCCCGCAGCAGCCCTTTGGCGTAGCGGCTGGAGGTGATCTTTTTATAGGGCAAGCCGCGCGCCTGCATAATCTCCCATACCTGATAGAAGTGGTGCAGCTCCTCTTTAATCAGCAGCACCATCTTCTCCACCAGATCGTCCGCCCAGGGCAGCTCGTTGCGCACGATGATGCTTTTAGAGAGGCTTTTATGCGCCTGAATAAACTGGCTGTCGGGCTGCTCGCGGAAAATAAAATCTTCGTAGGGCTTCAGCCAGGCGAGGATCGCCTCGCCGCTCGGCTTGTCGGCGACATATTTGCGGATCAGCCAGGTGGCGGTCTGTGCCGCTTTCAGTTCGCAAACCAGATGGTCGGTCAGCAGCAGCGTCAGGTTTTCCGGTTTGCGCGCCTCGTCAATCCAGGCTTGCGGCGTGCGGCAGAGTAAAAAATGATAGATGGGCTCAAGCAGCGGTGCGTAGTTCATGTCGGTTCAAAAGGCAGGATGCGGGAAGGCGGAGCGCGCGGCTCCGCCAGGGGAAATCAGTGGCGCACGCCGGTATCTTCGTCACCGTCGATAATGTCGCCATCTTCGTCGTCATCTTCATCTTCGGCGTCGGGATCTTCGAAGTAGGTGCCCCAGCCGTCGTAGTCGACGTTGTATTTGCCCACCAGATTGACCAGCTGCTCAACCTGCGCGTCGATCAGCTCTGGCTTCAGCGCCGACTCGCTGAGGATATCGACGCACATCACCGTGGTGCCGTCCTCCAGCTCCAGCTCTTCGGGCTCGGTCACTTCATAACCCAGCTTGAACGCGTCGACGGCCGCTTTTTCCAGCGAGTCGAAGTTGTTGCAGGAGAGATGATGTTCAATGGTATAGAGCGCATCCGGATCGCTGCCGTCTTCCAGCAGCTCATCAATGATCAGGCGTGTCTCTTCACGCTGCTCTTCCAGCAATGCTTCATATGCCATGGCAAATTCCCCTCAGTGTTCGGCAATAAACAACTATTTTCCCACACTGCCCGGCGCGCCACTACTCAAAACGGAAAGTTTCTTTACGCTGGGGTTGAAAATGAATATTCATACGTTTAGATTGAATTTTCATTCAATCAGAATGGCTGTACTGGAGCCCGTTATGAGTCACCTTTTTCAACGCCACTTCCTTCGGCTGCTCGATTTTAGCCCGGCCGATATCACCTCCCTGCTCGACCTCGCCGCTGAATTAAAACGCGCTAAAAAAAACGGTAGCGAAACCCCGCGCCTGAAGGGCAAAAACATCGCGCTCATCTTCGAAAAAGACTCGACCCGTACCCGATGCTCTTTCGAAGTTGCCGCATATGACCAGGGCGCCCGTGTCACTTATCTCGGCCCGAGCGGCAGCCAGATCGGCCACAAAGAGTCGATGAAAGATACCGCCCGCGTGCTGGGCCGCATGTATGACGGCATCCAGTACCGCGGCTACGGCCAGGCGCTGGTGGAGACGCTGGCGGAATTCGCCGGCGTGCCGGTGTGGAACGGCCTTACCACGGAATTCCACCCTACCCAGCTGCTGGCAGATCTGCTCACTATGCAGGAGCATCTGCCGGGCAAGGCGCTGAGCGAAATGACGCTGGTCTATGTCGGCGACGCCCGCAATAACATGGGCAACAGCATGCTGGAGGCGGCGGCGGTAACCGGCCTGGATCTGCGCCTGGTGGCGCCGAAAGCGTGCTGGCCGGAAGCCGATCTGGTTGAAACCTGCCGCCAGGCAGCGCAGCAAACCGGCGGCAGCATCACCCTGACCGAGGATATCGCCGCAGGCGTCAGGGGCGCGGACTTTATCTATACCGACGTCTGGGTGTCGATGGGCGAGGCGAAAGCGGTATGGGAAGAGCGTATCGCGCTGCTGCGCAACTATCAGGTCAATCAGGCGATGCTGCAGCTGACCGGCAACCCGCAGGTGAAGTTCCTGCACTGTCTGCCGGCGTTTCATGACGATCAGACCACGCTGGGCCGTCAGATGGCCGAGCAGTACGGGCTGCACGACGGCATGGAGGTGAGCAACGAGGTTTTCGAATCGGAGCACAGCATCGTGTTCGACCAGGCGGAAAATCGTATGCACACCATTAAAGCGGTCATGGTGGCGACGCTGAGCCAGGCATAGCCGCTCAGCCAGCCGCTCCGCAAACGTTTTCCCTTGATGCAAAACGCCGGACGGGTATAATGCGCCCCAATTTGCCGGAGGAAGCATGCAACAGCGCAGCGCACACATTCACGCGACATCACGCCTGAACGCAGGCGGCGCCCCTGTTTTTTCCGTCATCAACCCGATCGTAAAAATAGCCCCTTAATCAGGGGCTTTTTTTTGTCCGCAATTCGGCAGCGCAGAGAGGCGAACTATGGCTAACCCGTTATATCGCAAACATATTATTTCTATTAACGATCTCAGCCGCGACGAACTGGAGCTGGTGCTGCACACCGCCGCGCAGCTGAAAGCCAATCCGCAGCCGGAGCGGCTGAAGCACAAGGTGATCGCCAGCTGCTTCTTTGAAGCCTCGACGCGCACGCGCCTGTCGTTTGAAACGGCAATCCACCGGCTGGGCGCATCAGTGGTGGGTTTCGCCGACGGCAGCAACACCTCGCTCGGCAAAAAGGGCGAAACCCTGGCGGATACGATTTCCGTTATCGGCACCTACGTTGACGCCATCGTGATGCGTCATCCGCAAGAGGGCGCGGCGCGGCTTGCCACGGAATTTTCCGGCGGCGTACCGATCCTTAATGCCGGAGATGGCGCTAATCAGCATCCTACCCAGACGCTGCTGGATCTTTTTACCATTCGCGAAACCCAGAGCCGCCTGGACAACCTGAGCATCGCCATGGTCGGCGACCTGAAATATGGCCGCACGGTGCACTCCCTGACGCAGGCGCTGGCGAAGTTCGACGGTAACCGCTTCTACTTTATCGCGCCCGACGCGCTGGCGATGCCCGCCTATATCACCGATACGCTGGACGAGCGCGGCATCGTCTGGTCGCGCCACGACAGCATCGAAGCGGTGATCCCGCACGCCGATATTCTCTATATGACCCGCGTGCAGAAAGAGCGTCTCGACCCGTCGGAATACGCTAACGTCAAGGCGCAGTTTATTCTGCGCGCGGCGGATCTGGCTGGCGCGCGCGACAACATGAAAGTGCTGCATCCGCTGCCGCGCGTTGACGAGATCGCCACCGACGTGGATAAAACGCCCTACGCCTGGTATTTCCAGCAGGCGGGCAACGGCATCTTCGCGCGTCAGGCTCTGCTGGCGCTGGTACTCAACAGCGAACAGGATCTGTAAGGAGACATCGCCATGACACATGACAATAAACTGCAGGTAGAAGCGATCAAGCGCGGCACGGTCATTGACCATATTCCGGCGCAGGTCGGTTTTAAGCTGCTGTCGCTGTTTCGCCTCACCGAAACCGACCAGCGCATCACCATTGGCCTTAATCTCCCCTCGGGCGAGCTGGGCCGCAAAGATCTGATCAAGATCGAGAACACCTTCCTCACCGAGGATCAGATCAACCAGCTGGCGGTTTATGCGCCGCACGCCACGGTAAACCGCATCGACGACTATGAAGTGGTGGCGAAAATCGCGCCGACGCTGCCGGAGCGCATTGAGCGCGTGCTGACCTGCCCCAACGGCAACTGCATCAGCCGCAGCGAGCCGGTCTTCTCCAGCTTTGCGGTGAAAAAGCGTGACGCAGAGGTGCTGCTGACCTGCAAATATTGCGAGAAAGCCTTTGCGCACCACGTGGTGCTCGGTCACTGGTAATCGATCTGCTCGTCCCTATAATGGGGCGATGTTTCTCACCAGCGGCGGCCTGCTGCCGCTGCGTCACCCTTAAGGAGCAAGTATGTCTCGCGAAATCAGTACGGAAAAAGCGCCAGCGGCGATCGGTCCCTATGTGCAGGGCGTGGATCTGGGCAGCATGATCATCACTTCTGGCCAGATCCCGGTGGATCCGGCGACCGGCACGGTGCCAGACGCGATCGACGCCCAGGCGCGTCAGTCGCTGGAAAATGTGAAAGCGATCGTCGAAGCGGCTGGCCTGCAGGTCGGCGACATCGTGAAAACCACGGTTTTCGTTAAAGACCTTAACGACTTCGCGACCGTCAACGCCACCTATGAAGCCTTCTTCACCGAGCATAAGGCCAGCTTCCCGGCGCGCTCCTGCGTGGAAGTGGCGCGTCTGCCGAAAGACGTGAAGATCGAGATCGAAGCGATCGCCCTGCGCCGCTAAGGATCTGCTGCGCGCTGCGCCCGCGGCGCGCCTCCCCTCTCCCTCCGTTTGCTCCTCTGCCTGGCTTTGCGCCACGACCCGAACTTCTTTGTTTCAGGTCAAAACCGTAGCGATTATATTCTCCTGACATCCATATATAGTGGTTAAAATCCTTCAGGACACAACATGTAGCGAATGAAGGGGGAAAGTATGGCAAAGGTGGTGGTGAAGCGCGACGGCTGTCGCTCAGCGTTTGACGCGGCGCGAATCGAGGCGGCGGTCGCTGCTGCGGCGCGCGCGGCGCAGGTTGAGGATGCATCCTGGTGCGCGACGGTAGCGCAACGCGTTAGCGAAAAGCTGGCCGATCATGCTGAAGTGGATATCCGCGATATTCAGTTCGCGGTCGAAGAGACGCTGATGAGCGGCCCCTGGCCCCAGCTGGCGCGCGCCTATATCGAATATCGGCACGATCGCGACGTGGCGCGCGAGCAGCGCGGCAAGCTGCACCACGCCATTCGCGGTCTGGTCGATCAGACCAACGCCGCGCTGCTGAACGAAAACGCCAATAAAGACAGCAAGGTGATCCCGACGCAGCGCGACCTGCTGGCGGGCATCGTGGCGAAACACTATGCGCAGCAGCAGCTGCTGCCGCGCGACGTGGTCCAGGCGCACGAGCGCGGCGAGATCCACTATCACGATCTCGACTACTCCCCTTTCTTTCCCATGTTCAACTGTATGCTGATCGATCTCAAAGGCATGCTCACCAACGGCTTTAAGATGGGCAACGCCGAGATCGAGCCGCCGAAGTCGATCGCCACCGCCACGGCGGTCACCGCGCAAATTATCGCGCAGGTCGCCAGCCATATTTACGGTGGCACCACCATCAACCGCATCGACGAGGTGCTGGCGCCCTTTGTCGAGCTGAGCATGGAAAAGCATCGCGCTATCGCCGCCGAATGGCAGATTGCCGACGTCGAAGCCTACGCGCGGGCACGCACCGAGAAAGAGTGCTACGACGCCTTTCAGTCGCTGGAGTACGAGGTCAACACGCTGCACACCGCCAACGGCCAGACGCCGTTCGTCACCTTCGGCTTCGGGCTAGGCACCAGCTGGGCGGCGCGGCTTATCCAGCAGTCGATCCTGCGCAACCGTATTGCCGGGCTGGGCAAAAACCACAAAACCGCCGTCTTTCCCAAACTGGTGTTCGCGATTCGCGAAGGGCTCAATCGCCGTCCGGGCGATATCAACTACGATATCAAACAGCTGGCGCTGGAGTGCGCCAGCAAGCGCATGTATCCCGACATTCTTAACTACGACCAGGTAGTAAAAGTTACCGGCTCCTTTAAAACGCCGATGGGCTGCCGCAGCTTTCTCGGCGTCTATGAGGAAGACGGCGTCGAAATTCACGACGGCCGCAACAATCTGGGCGTCATCAGCCTCAATCTGCCGCGCATCGCGCTGGAGGCACAAGGCGACGAGGCGCGCTTCTGGAGGCTGCTCGACGAGCGGCTGGCGCTGGCGAAGCGCGCGCTGATGACCCGTATCGCCCGCCTGGAAAAAACCAAAGCGCGCGTGGCGCCGATCCTCTACATGGAGGGCGCCTGCGGCGTACGGCTCAACGCCGATGACGAGGTGGGGCCGATTTTCCGCAACGGGCGCGCCTCGCTGTCGCTGGGCTATATCGGCCTGCATGAAACCCTGAACGCGCTGAGCGGCGGCGCGCGCCATCCCTATGACGATCCCGCGCTGCGCGCCAAAGGAATCGAGATTGTCTCGCGCCTGCGCGCCGCAACCGACGCCTGGAAAGCGGAAACCGGCTACGGCTTCAGCCTCTACAGCACCCCGAGCGAAAACCTCTGCGACCGCTTCTGCCGCCTCGACGCCGCGCAGTTTGGCGTGGTGCCTGGCGTCACCGATAAAGGCTACTACACCAACAGCTTCCACCTCGACGTGGAGAAGAAGGTCAACCCTTACGACAAGATCGACTTTGAAGCGCCCTACCCGCCGCTGGCGAACGGCGGCTTCATCTGTTACGGCGAATACCCCAACGTGCAGCGTAACCTCAAGGCGCTCGAGGATGTCTGGGACTACAGCTACCATCGCGTGCCCTATTACGGCACCAATACGCCGATCGACGAATGCTATGAGTGCGGCTTTACCGGCGAGTTCAGCTGCACCAGCCGCGGCTTTACCTGCCCGAACTGTGGCAACCACGATCCGGCGCGCGTGTCGGTAACGCGCCGCGTCTGCGGCTATCTCGGCAGCCCCGATGCGCGCCCGTTCAACGCCGGCAAGCAGGAGGAGGTGCAGCGACGCGTTAAACATCTGGAGAGCGGACCGCTGGGATGATGCATTTTCATCGCTACTACGATGTCGATATCGTTAACGGCCCCGGCACGCGCTGCACGCTGTTCGTGGCTGGCTGCGAGCATCAGTGCCGCGGTTGCTATAACCAGAGCACCTGGCGGCTCGACTCCGGCACGCCTTTCACCCTGGATCACGAAGAGCGCCTGATCGCCGATCTGCAGGACAGGCGCATTCGGCGCCAGGGACTGTCGCTGAGCGGCGGCGATCCGCTGCATCCGCACAATGTGCCGCATATCCGTCGGCTGGTGAAACGGGTGCGCGCCGAGTGTCCTGGAAAAGATATCTGGCTCTGGACCGGCTATCAGCGCGCCGGGCTCAGCTGCGCCCAGCGCGAGGTGCTGAGCTATATCGACGTGCTGATTGACGGGCGCTTCAATGAGGCGGAAAAAGATGCGACGCTGCTGTGGCGCGGCAGCCGCAACCAGATTATCTGGGACCTGAGCAAAGAGCGCGGCTAACGCGGGATTTGCCCCGACTCAATAATCTCGACGCGGTCGCCGCCTGGCTGAAAGGCGCAGGCGTGCATGCATTTCGCCACCGCCAGCGCAGAAACCGAACGCCAGTTACCGGGCAGCATGCTGAACAGCGGCGCCATCAGGCTTTCGCCGGTACGTTTGCGCGTGCGCTCGCCCAGCAGCAGCGAAGGCCGCACCAGCGTCAGACGTGGCCAGCCCTGATGACGCAGCGCCGTCTCCATCTCGCCTTTGACCCGGTTATAGAAAAAGGGTGAATGACGGTTCGCGCCGTGCGCGCTGACCGCCACCATCTGCTTCGCCCCCAGCCGCAGCCCGTTCAGGCCGGTATCCACCACCAGCGTATAGTCGACGTGCAGAAACGCCGCTTTGCTGCCCGCCTCTTTGCGCGTGGTGCCGAGGCAGCAAAATACGCTGTCGATAGCGACGTTGAGTGGGCGCAGCACGTCGGTCAGGTCCGCCTCCACCAGATTGACCACCTTATTCATCGACGGCAGCGGACGGCGCGTCGGCGCGATGATTTCGTCAACGCGCGCATCCGCCACCAGCAGGCGCAGCAGATGCGCGCCCACCAGGCCCGTCGCGCCGGTTACCAATACACGATGCATCTCGCCTCCCGCTAACCTGTTGCTATTACTCTGAAATATAGTCAGCTTTTACCGCACGGCTTGCATTTTCAGCATAAACAACCAGGCTTAACCTGTTCATCAGGAGAGCGCATCGTGCGCAAACCATCATGAGGAGGGGAAAAATGAGCAAGAAGATTGCGGTGTTGATTACCGACGAATTTGAAGACTCAGAGTTCACCTCGCCGGCCGACGCCTACAAACAGGCGGGCTTCGAGGTGGTGACCATTGAGAAAGAGGCGGGCAAAACCGTCACCGGCAAACAGGGCGAAGCGCAGGTGAAAATCGACCGCGCCATCGACGAGGTCAGCCCGGCCGAGTTTGACGCGCTGCTGCTGCCAGGCGGCCACTCGCCTGATTCGCTGCGCAGCGACGACCGCTTCGTCGCCTTTACCAAAGAGTTCGTCGCCAGCGGCAAACCGATTTTCGCTATCTGCCACGGTCCGCAGCTGCTAATCAGCGCGAACGGCGTGCGCGGCCGCAAGATGACCTGCGTGAAGGCGATCGCTATCGATTTGCGCAATGCCGGCGCGGACTTCTATGACGAAGAGGTGATTGTGGATGACGATCGTCTCGTCACCAGCCGTACGCCAGACGATCTGCCCGCCTTTAACCGCGAGTCGCTGCGTATACTACAGGCGTCGTAATGCCGGTTTCCCTTTCCCTCAGGGGAAAGGGATTTCATTTTCTTCCCGCCGCCAGCTGATTTTTTTACCAAATCCCAGCGCGTTATCGGTCATCTTGACCTCCTCCAGCTGAATCTCCCACAGCGGCGCAGAGACTTTGCGCGCCACCGGAAAACGTTTTTGATACGCCTTGCGCGCCTGCGCTTCCGCGTCGCCGTCGAGCAGCGTGATATGGCCGCGATACTGCACGCCTTTAATCAGCAGCACGGTTTTCGGCTGGCCGTTCACCGTGCCCGCGACCTGCGGATTCGCCTGCAGCAGCGCCCCATGGCGCGTGTCGGGTGCGGTCATCAGCCAGAACGCCATACGCGCCTCGTTAAAGACGTAGAAGCAGTTGGCACACCAGAGATCGCCGTCAGACTGGCAGCAAAGAGAGAGGACATGCTGTTTTTTCAGGTAACGCACCAGATGAGAATGGTCAGACACGTTCTGTTGCTCCGTGCAAAGATCGCCGGATAGCCGCCGCGCCGCTGGCGCGCTACACTGCCCGGCAGTAAAGATTCAGGGATGCAGATTATGAATGAGGGCTGGCAGCTCTATATCGTCCAGACCGCCGCTGGGGCGCTCTACACCGGCATCACCACCGACGTAACGCGGCGCGTCGAACAGCATGCAGCCGGACGCGGCGCGCGCGCGCTGCGCGGCAGAGGCCCGCTGGCGCTGGTGTATCGCTGCGACGCTGGCGACCGCGCCGCGGCGTCGCGGCTGGAGTACCAGGTTAAACAGCTCAGCCGCCAGCAGAAGCTGCGGCTGGTGGCGCAGCAGCCGGACTGCCTCGTCAGCTGGCTTACGCAAGCCGGCTAAAGGGCTCGGCAAAATCGATCTCGCCTTCCGCACCGACAAAAGCGTCATCCGCCAGGCGATAAACCTGAAACGCCGCTTCGGCGCCCGGCCAGCGGCAGCGTAATCCGTGGCGCGCGGCAGGCTCAAAGCCGAAGCGATTGTAATAAGCGGGATCCCCCACCACCACCACCGCGCCATAGCCAAACTCATTCAGCGTATCCAGCCCGGCGTAGATCAGCTGCTCGCCGATTTTCTGGCCGCGTACGCTTTCGTCTACTGCCAGCGGCGCCAGGCCAACCCAGTTGCGGTCTTCGCCCTGCAAGGTTACCGGGCTGAACGCGGCGTAGCCCAGCACCTGGCCTTCGTCGTCCGTCGCCACCACGCCCAGCGTCAGCAGCCCGTCTTCCCGAAGCTGCTGAACCAGCTCGGCTTCCGCTTCGGTCTTAAAGCTGCGTCTTAACAAACTGTCGATGCTTGCCGCATCCACCCCTATTTCTGTGCGAATTAACATACACTCTCCGCGCGCGCCTGTGCGGCCTTCGCGTCCTGTTTCATTCCCGCTTCGACAAACGCAGCCAGCTGCTGCAGTCCCGTGCGCAACGCCGTGGGCATGGCCTCAAGTTCCAGAGCATCCATCAGGTTTTTTACCTCTAGTCCCAGCTCCGTGTCGCCTTCAATCAGCAGACGACGCTGGAAAAACAGCATATCCGGATCCGCTTTACGGGCGGCGACCAGCAGCAGATCGTTAGCATTGCCGCGAAACCAGACGTCCGCCTCGGCATGCTGTACGACCCTGAGCTGGCCCTCTTCAATGGTGGTAATCCAGCGTAAACCCACATCCGCGATCTCAATACCCAGATGACGCGCCTGCAGAAAGTCTAACTCACCTTCCGCCAAAGCATGACGAAATTGCCAGTTCAGGAGTTGTTGCAGAAAGGCTTTTTTTAACGGGAACGGGGTTAGAGAAACAGGTAAGGCAAGGAATTTTGGGCCTTTTTTTACTAACTCAGCGCGTAACTGTTGGAACACCGTCGTCTCTCCCTTCAGAAAATTTTAGGTATATTGCCACATCCGCCGCCGCACGCTGCAGCCGAGATCAATAAATTCACCGCCACGCTGCGCAAATTTTCCGCTATCCGTCGCGTCAACTGGCGAATCACTGCCCCAAATCAACATTTCCCTCCAGCCGCTTGCCTAGACTCGTCGCCTTATCCTGTCGACGAGGGAGCACTATGGAACTGCTGTGTCCGGCCGGTAATCTGCCCGCCGTGCGTTCAGCGGTGGAGAATGGCGCCGATGCGGTGTATGTCGGATTAAAAGATGACACCAACGCGCGCCACTTCGCCGGGCTGAACTTTACCGACAAGAAGCTGATGGAAGCGGCGCGCTATCTGCATCAGCATCGCCGTAAATTACATGTCGCCATTAATACCTTCGCTCATCCTGACGGTATGGGCCGCTGGCAACGCGCTATCGACGTGGCGGCGCAGAACGGTGCGGACGCGCTGATCCTTGCCGATATCGCGACGCTGGAGTACGCCGCACAGCGCTACCCCGAGGTTGAACGCCATCTGTCGGTGCAGGCCTCCGCCACCAACCTGGAAGCGGTGCGCTTCTATCATCGTCACTTCGCGCTAAGCCGCGTGGTGCTGCCGCGCGTGCTGTCTCTGCATCAGGTGAAACAGCTGGCGCGCGAGACGCCGGTGCCGCTCGAGGTATTCGCCTTCGGCAGCCTCTGCATTATGGCGGAAGGCCGCTGCTATCTCTCTTCGTGGCTGACCGGCGAATCGCCCAACAGCGCGGGCGCCTGTTCGCCGGCGAAGTTCGTGCGCTGGCAGCAAACGCCCAGCGGCATGGAGTCGCGGCTTAACGACGTGCTGATTGACCGCTACGCGCCGGATGAGAGCGCTGGCTATCCCACCCTGTGCAAAGGCCGCTATCAGGTCGACGGGCAGCGCTACCACGTGCTGGAGGAGCCCACCAGCCTCAATACCCTGACGCTGCTGCCGGAGCTGCTGCGCGCGGGCGTCGCCTCGGTAAAGATCGAAGGACGTCAGCGCAGCCCGGCCTATGTCGCGCAGGTGGCGCGCGTCTGGCGACAGGCGATCGATCGCTGCAGGCGCGAGCCGGGAAACTTTGCCGTCACCGAGGCCTGGACGGCGGCGCTTGATGAGCTCTCCGAAGGCTCGCAGACCACGCTTGGCGCTTACCACCGTGAATGGCAATAAGGAGAAGAGAATGCAATACGCAATCGGTCCGGTGCTGTGGTACTGGCCGACAGAGCAGCTGGCGAGCTTTTACCAGCAGGCGGCGAGCAGCAGCGCGGATATCATCTACCTCGGTGAAGCGGTGTGCAGCAAACGGCGCGCCACCTCGTATCAGCGCTGGATGGAAATGGCGCGCGAGCTGGCGGCCAGCGGCAAGCAGGTCGTACTGAGCACGCTGGCGCTGCTGCAGTCGCCTTCGGAGCTGAAAGAGCTGAAGCGCTACGTCGATAACGGCGAGTTTCTCATTGAGGCCAACGACGTCGGCACGGTGAATATGGCGGCCGAGCGCGGTCTTCCCTTTGTCGCCGGGCCAACGCTTAACGTCTATAACGTCGAAACCCTGCACCTGCTGGTAAAAGAAGGAATGACGCGCTGGTGCATGCCGGTGGAGATGTCGCGCGACTGGCTGCTGCAGCTGCTGCAGCAGAGCGAGGAGCGCAACATCCGCAGCCGGTTCGAAGTCGAGGTGCTGGGCTACGGCTATCTGCCGCTGGCGCTCTCGGCGCGCTGCTTTACCGCCCGCGCCGAACATCGCGCCAAAGACGACTGCCAGACCTGCTGCATCAACTACCCTAACGGACGCCGCGTCCACTCGCAGGAAGGTCAGCAGGTATTTGTGCTGAACGGTATTCAGACCATGAGCGGCTACTGCTACAACCTCGGCAACGACCTGGCTGGCATGCGCGGCTGGGTCGATATTCTGCGTCTGTCGCCGCAAAGCACCGCGACGCTGGATGAGATTGCCCGCTTCCGCGCTAATGAAGAGGGGCTGTCGCCGTTAATGATGGCCAACAGCAATGACTGCAACGGCTACTGGCGTAAAGTGGCCGGCATGAGGCTGCTGACATCCTGAAAGGCACATACAGGCTAGCCGCCTGCCTTTGTTAGCAGTTTTAATATGGGCATTATTACGCAATACTGGTCGGTGCAGGTTAATCATCACCTGCGCCATACCCAACTGGAGTGCCCATGTCTGATAAAAAACCCCTTCGTCTTTCCGTGCTGGATCTGGCGCCGATTCCACAGGGTTCTACCCCGCGCGATGCCTTTCATACCTCGCTGGCGCTGGCGCGTCAGGCGGAAGCGTTGGGCTATGAACGTTACTGGCTGGCCGAGCACCATAATATGACCGGCATCGCCAGCGCGGCGACCTCGGTGCTGATCGGCTATCTGGCGGCCAACACCACGACGCTGCATCTGGGATCGGGCGGCATTATGCTGCCAAACCATGCGCCGCTGGTAATCGCCGAACAGTTCGGCACCCTGGCGTCGCTCTATCCCGGCCGCATCGATTTAGGCCTCGGCCGCGCGCCGGGCTCCGACCAGCGCACCATGATGGCGCTGCGTCGCCACCTCTCCAGCATCCATGCGGACACCTTCCCGGATGATGTTCAGGAGCTGCTTAACTGGTTCGACGCTGACGAAGATGCGCAGCCGCCGGTTCAGCCTGTGCCTGGCCTGGGCATGAAGATCCCGGTCTGGCTGCTTGGCTCCAGCCTCTACAGCGCACAGCTCTCGGCGCAGCTCGGCCTGCCATTCGCCTTTGCGTCGCACTTCGCGCCCGATCAGCTGTTCCAGGCGCTGCATCTCTATCGTGAAAAATTCCAGCCTTCGGCGCGTCTGGACAAGCCGTACGCCATGGTCTGCATCAACGTTGTCGCCGCCGACAGCGAGCGCGACGCGCGTTTCCTGTTTACCTCGCAGCAGCAGCAGTTTATCAACCTGCGCCGCGGCAAGCCGGGCCCGCTGCCTGCGCCGGTGGAAAACATGGATAATCTGTGGTCGCCGTCGGAACAGTATGGCGTGCAGCAGGCGCTGAGCATGTCGCTGGTGGGCGATGCCGATAAAGTGCGTCACGGCCTGGCCGGGCTGATGCGCGAGACTCAGGCGGACGAGATTATGGTCAACGGCCAAATTTTCGATACTGAGGCACGTCTGCGCTCCTTCGCCATTGCGATGGAAGCGGCCCGCTCGCTGTAAACGCTTCTGCGGTGGGCGCTACGCTTCCGGCCCCACCGCCAGCTGGCGCACGTCGCGCGCGGGAGATCGGCCGTAAAAACGGCTGTACTCCCGGCTGAACTGCGACGCGCTCTGGTATCCCACGCGATAGCCCGCCGTTCCGGCATCCAGCTTCTCTATCATCATCAGCCGTCGCGCCTCGTTGAGACGCAGCTGCTTCTGATACTGCATCGGCGTCATTGCGGTGACCGCTTTGAAATGATGGTGCAGCGAAGAGGCGCTCATGCCGACGCTGCTGGCAAGCCAGCCGATTTTCAGCGGCTGTTGAAAATTCTCCCGCAGCCAGCGCGCCGCGCGCGCCACCTTGTTGCCCGGCCGCTCCGCCAGCGCCATATTGAGGATGCGGCCCCCTTCCGGACCGGTCAGCAGACGATAGAAGATCTCCTGCTCGATAAGCGGCGCCAGCGCGGCGATATCCTGCGGCTGATCCAGCAGGCGAATCAGACGGATAACCGCATCCACCAGCAGCGGCGACACTTTGTGTGCCGCGATGCCGCGCTCGGTGCGCGCTTCCACCAGCGGCGAAGTGAGCGGAAACGTTTCGAGATAGCGCATCAGTCTCTCTTCGTTTATTGCGATGCCGATGCCAAGGTTCGGCTTCTCAGGCGTGGCGACCGTGACGCAGGAGCGTACCGGCATATCCATCGTCACCAGCAGCAGATCGCCGGGGCCGTAATGAATGATCTCCTCACCCATCCGCAGCGCTTTTCCGCCCTGCGCCACCAGCGCGAAGCTGGCCCATTGCGCATGATAGGTCGGTTCGGACGGCCGGGAGCTACGGCCGAAAAAGAGAAAATCAATCGCGCTGTCGTGACGGCCATCGTCGGCCGCATGACGCGCGATAAGCTGCGCCAGAAGCGCCAGCTGCGCCGGTTCCGCCATATCCTCTCCTTTATCTCCGCGAGTAAGCTGTGGCTGATATGTTACCCGAAGCGGTAACGAACGCAGCCGCTTCGCCGCCAGATTTGCAGGATCGTGCAAGAGACTTGCAGGATTGCGCTACCGCCCATTCGGCCTGAAAGCGCATATTTTGCACACGCATACGCAGGTGGAGAGACAAAATGAAAGCACTTGACGGAAAAATTGCGCTGGTGACGGGCGCCTCAAAGGGCATTGGCGCAGCGATTGCTACGGCGTTCGCTGCAGCTGGCGCGCGCGTAGTGGTCAACTACCGCCAGGATGAGGTGGGCGCGGCAGATGTGGTGAGCGACATTCGCACCCTGGGCAGCGAAGGGCTGGCGGTGCAGGCAGATATTTCCCGCGAAGCGGACGTCGAGCGGCTGTTCGACACCACGCTGGCCTGCTTTGGTGCGCCCGATATTGTGGTCAATAACGCCGGTCAGTTCCATCACGGCGAGTTTAGCGCCCTGAGCCTGCTGGAGATGCAGCAGCAGCTTAACGTGAATCTGCTGGGTACGCTGCTGGTTTGCCAGCAGGCGGCGCGGCGTTTCCCGCCGCACGGCGGCTGCATCATCAATCTCAGCGCGCTCAACAGCCAGCAGAGCACGCCGGGCTCTGTGCTCTGGGCGACCACCAAAGGCGCGATCGATACGCTGACGCAGGGGCTGGCGCGCGAGCTGGGCCCGCGCAATATTCGCGTTAACGCGCTGGCGCCGGGCATCATTATGACGGAAGGGCTGCTCTCCGCGAAGAAGCTCAATCCGCAGCTCAAGGCGCAGTTACTGGCGGCGACGCCGCTTGGGCGTTTCGGCCTGCCGGAAGATGTGGCGCAGGTGGCGCTGTTTCTCGCCTCGGAAGAGGCGGCCTATATCAGCGGCGAGCGTGTGCTGATTGCGGGCGGCGCGTAAGGCAAAAAAAAGGGAAGCCCGGAGGCTTCCCTTTTTATCAATCAGCGAGGCTGATTAGAACTCGCGACGACGCGGCGCTGCAGCAGCGCCTTCTTCGCGACGCGGACCGCGACCGCCTTCACGGTTGAAGCTGCGTCCGCCTTCACGACGCTCGGAAGAGAAACGACGTCCGCCTTCGCGACCACCTTCACGGTTGCCGCCGCCACGACGCTCGCCGCTGAAATCACGGCCGCCGCCGCGGCGTTCGCCGCGCGCTTCGCTCTGCGGCTGCGCATCGCCTAGCAGCTGCATATTCATCGGTTTATTGAGAATACGCGTGCGGGTGAAGTGCTGCAGGATATCGCCCGGCATGCCTTTCGGCAGCTCGATAGTTGAGTGGGTGCCGAACAGCTTGATGTTGCCGATGTAGCGGCTGCTGATGTCGCCTTCGTTGGCGATAGCGCCGACGATGTGACGCACTTCAACGCCGTCATCACGGCCCACTTCAATGCGGTAGAGTTCCATTTCGCCAACGTCGCGACGTTCGCGACGCGGACGATCGCCGCCTTCACGGTTGTCACGCGGGCTGCGACGGTCATCACGACGGTCGTCACGATCGCGGAACTCACGACGCTGCGGACGCGGCGCGTCCGGCTGGACGATCAGCGGGCGTTCGCCCTGCGCCATTTTCAGCAGCGCGGCGGCCAGCGTTTCCATATCCAGCTCGTCCTGCGGAGAGAGTTTCTCCAGCAGCGCACGATACTGGTCCAGATCGCTGCTTTCCAGCTGCTGCTGTACGCGTGCGGCGAATTTCTCCAGACGACGGGTGCTCAGCAGTTCGGCATTCGGCAGTTCCACTTCTGGAATGGTCAGCTTCATGGTGCGCTCAATGTTGCGCAGCAGACGACGCTCGCGGTTCTCGACGAACAGCAGTGCGCGACCCGCACGACCGGCACGGCCGGTACGACCGATACGGTGAACGTAAGACTCAGCGTCCAGCGGAATATCGTAGTTAACGACCAGGCTGATGCGTTCCACATCGAGACCACGCGCCGCAACGTCGGTAGCGATCAGGATATCGAGGCGACCATCTTTCAGGCGCTCCAGGGTCTGCTCACGCAGTGCCTGGTTCATATCGCCGTTCAGCGCGGCGCTGTTGTAGCCGTTGCGCTCCAGCGCTTCAGCCACTTCCAGCGTCGCGTTTTTGGTACGCACAAAGATAATAGCGGCATCAAAATCTTCCGCTTCCAGGAAACGCACCAGCGCGTCGGTTTTACGACCGTACGCCGTCCAGTAAGACTGGCTGATGTCCGGGCGCGTGGTGACGCTAGACTGGATGCGCACTTCCTGCGGATCTTTCATGAAACGTTTGGTGATGCGGCGGATCGCTTCCGGCATGGTCGCTGAGAACAGCGCGGTCTGATGACCTTCCGGGATCTGCGCCATGATGGTTTCAACGTCTTCGATGAAGCCCATACGTAGCATTTCATCAGCTTCGTCCAGTACCAGGCCACGCAGGTTAGAGAGATCCAGCGTGCCGCGTTTCAGGTGGTCGAGCAGACGACCCGGGGTGCCGACTACGATTTGCGGGCCCTGACGCAGCGCGCGCAGCTGCACGTCATAACGCTGGCCGCCGTAAAGGGCCACAACGTTGACACCACGCATATGTTTAGAGAATTCGGTCATCGCTTCGGCAACCTGAACCGCCAGCTCGCGGGTCGGCGCCAGCACCAGGATCTGCGGTGCGCGAAGAGAAGGATCAATGTTGTTTAACAGCGGCAGCGAGAACGCTGCGGTTTTACCACTGCCGGTCTGCGCCATGCCCAGTACGTCACGGCCCGCCAGCAGGTGAGGAATACACTCAGCCTGGATCGGAGAAGGCTTAACATAGCCCATGCCGTTCAGTGATTCGAGGATGTCGGCGTTCAGGCCCAGGTCAGCAAAAGTGGTTTGGATATCAGTCATGTAGTACACGTGCCTCTTAGATTGCGGCGGCCAGTCTACATAACTCGTCGTGAAAATTTTCAGTCATTTTCATCAAAAAGTGTGAACCGGCTCAAATTAGAAGTTTTGACGAACAGAAAAGCCCTCATCCTGAAGATGATGACTTTACAGGTAGTTCAGGCAATAAAAGTTCGTCAGCTATTGCTGGTCAGATTCTGATAAATCGTCTTGTGTCTGGCCGAGTTGCGCCAGTTCCAACAATGCGTATCGGTGTTCAACAAAGTTATTGACGTTGTTGGCCACCGCCAGTTTGAACAGCGCTTTCGCGTTGTCCTTCTCCCCCAGACTTAGGTAGTGCTTACCTAAATAGAAGTTGGTTTCACTGAGATGTTCAGCGAGCGAGGTGTTATCCGTTGCGTCTGCCTTGAGACGTTCCATCAGCGTGCTTTCACTGATGTCGCCAAGGTAGAATTCGACAATGTTCCATCCCCATTGATCGCGGGCCGCTTTGTCGTAACGCTGCTGCAGCGCAACTTTCGCCTTATCAGCATCCATCTCACGTTCGTCGAGATAGAGCCACAGGCTGCGGAAAGGATCGTTGGGATCGTCTTGATAAAACGCCAGCAGATCATCTTGCGCTAACTTGTATCGACCGCCGTAATAGAGGGCGATACCACGGTTTAAATGCGCATAATTGTAAGTTGGATCAAGCTCAAGTACAGAATCAAACGCTTCATAGGCAGCATCAAAATTGCCTGCCTGCGTTAAATATATGCCGAGATAGTTAAACACTTCCGGCATATCTGGTCTTATAGACAGCGCTTGCGAGAAATCGTTCCGCGCGAGTGCTCTCAGACCGAGACTATCATACAACACTCCGCGCTCATATAATAGCTGTGCGCGTTCATCATCGGTAAGGGCGCGACTGGCAAGAATTTGTTCCATTCGCGCCAGAATCACTTCCTGCTGCAGTGTGGGCTGTAGAGGTACTGCAAGAACTTCGTTCTTACGCCAATTGGAGTTGCTGCATCCTGCCAGCGTGATAGCTGTCGCAACAAAACACCAGCGCAAAAAAGGCTTCATTTGCCACTCCCGAATACAAACATTAGGACAACGCTCCTGTTATCCGCCTGCTGTGCAAAAGGATTCCCGCCCTCGCGATGACACAAACGCCTCTCCCATCCGCAATGGGATAAGGAGAGGCAAACAGGGAATTACTCTGCGTCTGGCGCGCTGGTCACGGCATCTTCTTCGCCCTGAGGCTTAGACTCTGTCGCTTCTTTGATGCTCAGACGGACGCGGCCCTGACGGTCCACTTCCAGTACCTTAACCGGCACTTCCTGGCCCATCTGCAGATAGTCGGTCACTTTCTCTACGCGCTTGTCCGCAATCTGAGAAATGTGTACCAGACCTTCCTTGCCGCCGCCGATGGCGACGAAGGCGCCAAAGTCGACGATACGGGTCACTTTACCGCTGTAAACACGGCCCACTTCGATCTCGGCGGTAATTTCTTCGATGCGACGAATCGCCTCTTTCGCCTTCAGACCGTCGGTCGCCGCGATTTTCACGGTGCCGTCGTCTTCGATTTCGATGGTGGTGCCGGTTTCTTCGGTCAGCGCACGGATCACGGAACCGCCTTTACCAATCACATCTTTGATCTTGTCTGAATTGATCTTGATGGTGTAAATGCGCGGCGCGAACTCAGAGATCTCTTTGCGCGGCGTGCTGATTGCCTGCTCCATCACGCCCAGGATGTGCAGACGCGCACCTTTGGCCTGATTCAGCGCAACCTGCATGATTTCGCGGGTGATGCCTTCGATTTTGATGTCCATCTGCAGCGCGGTGATACCTTCACGGCTACCGGCTACTTTGAAGTCCATATCGCCGAGGTGATCTTCGTCGCCGAGGATGTCAGACAGCACCACGAACTTCTCATCTTCTTTCACCAGGCCCATCGCGATGCCTGCAACGGCCGCTTTGATCGGCACGCCAGCATCCATCAGCGCCAGAGATGCACCGCACACGGAAGCCATAGAAGAGGAGCCGTTAGATTCGGTGATTTCAGAAACAACGCGTACGGTGTACGGGAACTCTTCCTGCTTCGGCATTACAGCCAGCACGCCGCGCTTCGCCAGACGACCGTGACCAATCTCACGACGCTTCGGCGAGCCGACCATACCGGTTTCGCCTACCGAGTACGGAGGGAAGTTGTAGTGGAACAGGAAGCTGTCGGTGCGTTCGCCCATCAGCTCGTCCAGGTTCTGCGCGTCGCGCGCGGTACCCAGCGTCGCGGCGACCAGCGCCTGCGTTTCGCCACGGGTGAACAGCGCCGAGCCGTGCGTGCGCGGCAGTACGCCGGTGCGCACGTCCAGGCCACGGATCATATCTTTTTCACGGCCGTCAATACGCGGTTCGCCGTTCAGGATACGGGTACGCACCACGTTCTTTTCCAGGCTGTGAACGATGTCGCCGATTTCAGCATCATCCAGCGTTTCGTCTTCAGCCAGCAGCGCAGCGATGGTTTCGTCTTTGATGACGCCAACCTGGGTGTAACGCTCTTGCTTGTCAGTAATGCGGTAAGCGTCGCTGATGCGCGCTTCAGCCAGGGCGGCAACGCGTGCGATCAGCGCGTCGTTAGCCGGCTCAGGCTGCCAGTCCCAGCGCGGTTTACCCGCTTCGGCGACCAGAGAATTGATGTTTTCGATAACGGTCTGCTGCTGCTCGTGGCCAAACACCACTGCACCCAGCATCTGATCTTCGGTCAGGATATCCGCTTCGGACTCAACCATCAGTACCGCGTTCTGCGTACCGGCAACCACCAGATCCAGACGAGACTGTTTGATTTCGTCAGCGGTCGGGTTCAGCACATACTGGTCGTTGATGTAGCCGACGCGCGCGGCACCGATCGGGCCGTTGAACGGCAGGCCTGACAGCGCCAGTGCGGCAGAGGCGCCGATCATCGCGACGATATCCGGGTTGACCTGCGGGTTTACGGAAACCACGGTGGCGATAACCTGAACTTCGTTAACGAAGCCTTCCGGAAACAGCGGACGAATCGGGCGGTCAATCAGACGCGCAATCAGGGTTTCGCCTTCGCTTGGACGGCCTTCGCGACGGAAGAAGCTGCCCGGGATACGGCCAGCCGCGTAGGTACGCTCCTGGTAGTTCACGGTCAGCGGGAAGAAGTCCTGACCGGGTTTGGCTTTTTTCTGGCCAACAACGGTAACAAATACAGCGGTGTCGTCCATGCTGGCCATAACGGCTGCGGTGGCCTGGCGCGCCATCATGCCGGTTTCCAGCGTGACGGTATGCTGACCATATTGGAATTGACGTACGATCGGGTTCAGCAAAATGAATTCCTTAACTTCGGGGCAGCGCCTTTCTGGCGTGCCATGGATTACCGATCTTCAGTTGCATCCTCGCGACTAATGACAACCCTTAACCGAATCTGCGGTAAAGCCTCTCATTAGCCGCGCGAACCTCTGCAAACGAAGATCACTCACTGCAACAATACATGAGTTTGGTCCGGATTGCTGCGCATTGCTCGAAAAAAGGGGCCATAAAGGCCCCCTTTTCGTGAAACTCGCACGAATCTGATCGCAAGACGCGTTTTTTCGCAAACTCTCTGCGCTACATCCTTGATCAGATTCTTCAGACTTAGCGACGCAGACCCAGGCTTTCGATCAGGCTGGTGTAGCGTGCAACGTCTTTACGCTTCAGGTAGTCCAGCAGCTTACGACGCTGAGATACCATGCGCAGCAGACCGCGACGGCTGTGGTGGTCTTTCTTGTGCTCAGAGAAGTGACCCTGCAGGTGGCTAATCTGGGCAGTCAGCAGTGCAACCTGAACTTCAGTTGAGCCGCTGTCGTTAGCGCCACGACCGTATTTAGCAACGATCTCTGCTTTAGCTTCTACGCTTAGAGACATAATAAACTCCAGTAATAAATGAATGTATGGGCGCCGATCTCTAATTCAGCTACCCGCTTTAAAGCCGCGCTATTCTACTCTTCGCCCGAGAGCAACGCAAATACGACGTTGCGTAACGTTACGCCGGATACTCCACCACCAGGCGACGCGGCGCGACGCGTCCGTCAGCCGCGATTTCCGCCATGCCGATAAATTTATGCGCATCGCCTTCGGTAACGCGCACCAGCCCCTGCTGCGGCGCATCCGCTGCCTGAACCGGCATGCCCTGTTTAAAATAAGCGGCGACGGCGGAAGGCAGATTAACGATGGGAAATGCGTCCGCCGGGCTATCCATCGGCAGTAAAAGCGCGTCAAGCGGCGCGTAATCAGGTATTTCCGCCGCGTTTACCGTCGCCGCGACGGCCTGCAGCTGCTCCAGCGTCATCATCTTTTCGATCGGATAGCGCGCCACCTGCAAACGACGCAGCATAATGACATGCGCGCCGCAGCCGAGCTTCTCGCCCAGATCGTCGATAATGGTGCGGATATAGGTGCCTTTGGAGACGTGAATTTCCAGCTCCAGCTCATCGCCTTCCCAGCGAATAAACTGCAGCTCAAAGACGGTAATCGGACGCGCTTCGCGCGGCACGGTCACCCCTTCACGCGCGTACTCATACAGCTTTCGGCCTTGATACTTCAGCGCCGAAAACATGGTCGGCACCTGCATCGTCTCGCCGCGAAAGCTCTCCAGCGCCGCGTCGAGTTGATCCTGGCTAAAGGAGACCGTGCGCGTTTCGACGATATTGCCGTCGGCGTCGGACGTATCGGTGCGCTCGCCGAGGCGCGCAATGACGCGATAACGCTTATCCGAGTCGAGCAGATACTGGGAGAACTTGGTCGCTTCGCCGAGACAAATCGGCAGCATGCCGGTCGCCAGCGGATCGAGCGCGCCGGTGTGGCCCGCCTTGTTAGCGTTAAACAGACGTTTAACTTTTTGCAGCACATCGTTGGACGACGCGCCCTGCTGCTTGTCGAGCAGGAACACACCGTGGACGTCGCGACCGCGACGACGAGGACGACTCATCAGTCCTCCTTGTCATCTTCCGCCGGGTTTTCACCGCGGCGCTCGACGTCGTTTTTGATGACGTTCGACACCAGGTTCGACATGCGCATACCTTCAATCAGCGAATTGTCGTAGAAGAAGGTCAGTTCCGGCACGATACGCAGACGCATCGCTTTGCCGAGCAGAATACGGATATAGCCAGAGGCTTCTTTCAGCGCCTTCAGGCCATTTTTAACGGCCTCTTCGTCTTTGTCGTTAAGGAAGGTGACAAACACTTTGGCATACGCGAGGTCGCGCGACACTTCCACGCCGGATACCGTCACCATCATGCCAAGACGCGGATCTTTAATCTCGCGCTGCAGAATGATGGCAATCTCTTTTTGCAGCTCCTGCGACACGCGCTGCGGACGGCCAAATTCTTTCGCCATAATCATCTCTCCAAAATAATTCGGGAGGCCAGCGGCCTCCCAAATTGCAACACATCGCGTAATGCTTATTCGATGGTGCGCTTAACTTCGATCACTTCGAACACTTCGATCATATCGCCAACGCGAACGTCGTTGTAGTTCTTCACGCCGATACCACACTCCATGCCGTTACGCACTTCGTTGACGTCATCCTTGAAGCGACGCAGAGATTCCAGCTCGCCTTCATAGATAACCACGTTATCGCGCAGCACGCGGATCGGGTTGTGACGCTTGATGTTGCCTTCGGTAACCATACAGCCGGCAATCGCGCCGAATTTCGGTGACTTGAACACATCGCGCACTTCAGCCAGACCGATAATCTGCTGTTTGAACTCCGGCGCCAGCATGCCGCTCATCGCCGCTTTTACTTCGTCGATCAGATTATAGATGACGGAGTAGTAACGCAGGTCGACGTTTTCAGCATCGATGACGCGACGCGCAGAGGCATCGGCACGCACGTTGAAGCCGAGAATGATGGCGTTGGACGCCGCAGCCAGCGTGGCGTCGGTTTCGGTAATACCACCCACGCCCGAACCGATGATCTTCACCTTCACTTCGTCGGTGGAGAGTTTCAGCAGCGAGTCGGAGATCGCTTCCACAGAGCCCTGGACGTCGGACTTCAGCACGATGTTCAGCTCGGAAACTTCGCCTTCGGTCATGTTGGCGAACATGTTCTCGAGCTTCGCCTTCTGCTGACGCGCCAGTTTGACTTCGCGGAACTTGCCCTGACGGTAGAGCGCAACTTCACGCGCTTTCTTCTCGTCACGCACCACGGTCGCTTCGTCGCCCGCTGCCGGCACGCCGGAGAGACCGAGAATTTCCACCGGAATAGACGGACCCGCTTCCATGACTTCGCGGCCCAGCTCGTCGCGCATCGCACGCACACGGCCATATTCGAAGCCGCACAGCACGATGTCGCCTTTGTTCAGGGTACCTTCGCGCACCAGTACGGTAGCAACCGGACCACGGCCTTTATCCAGGAAGGATTCGATTACCACGCCGCTTGCCATGCCTTCGCGAATCGCGGTCAGCTCCAGCACTTCCGCCTGCAGCAGAATCGCATTCAGCAGGTCGTCGATACCGGTACCGGCTTTCGCAGAGACGTTGACGAACATGTTTTCGCCGCCCCACTCTTCCGGAATGATGCCGTACTGCGTCAGTTCGTTCTTGACGCGATCCGGATCGGCTTCCGGCTTATCGATTTTGTTGACGGCAACCACAACCGGCACACCCGCCGCTTTCGCGTGCTGGATTGCTTCGATGGTCTGCGGCATCACGCCGTCGTCAGCCGCCACCACGAGGATAACGATATCCGTCGCCTGCGCACCACGCGCACGCATCGCGGTAAACGCGGCGTGGCCCGGGGTGTCGAGGAAGGTGATCATGCCGTTGTCGGTTTCGACATGGTAAGCACCGATGTGCTGAGTAATGCCGCCCGCTTCGCCCGAGGCGACTTTGGTCGAACGGATGTAGTCCAGCAGCGAGGTTTTACCGTGGTCGACGTGGCCCATGATGGTCACAACCGGCGCGCGAGATTCCTGCGCGGCATCGGTATCGCGATCGCTCATTACCGCTTCTTCCAGCTCGTTCTCGCGGCGCAGGATCACTTTGTGACCCATCTCTTCCGCCACCAGCTGAGCCGTTTCCTGGTCGATGACCTGGTTGATGGTCGCCATGGCACCCATCTTCATCATCGCTTTAATGACCTGCGAACCTTTCACCGCCATTTTATTAGCCAGCTCGGCTACGGTGATAGTTTCGCCAATAATGACGTCGCGGTTAACAACCTGAGCCGGTTTGTTGAAGCCCTGCTGCAGTGCGCTTGGCTTGCGGTGTTTACCGCCTTTGCCGCCACGAATCTGCGCGCGCGCTTCTTCGCGATCGGTTTTGGCTTCAGAATGCTTGTTGCCTTTCTTCGCCGGACGCGTCGCTTTAGCTGTGGTGCGCGCGCGTGCGCGACCCGCTTCTACCTGACGGTCGTTCTCGTCTTCCGCCTGACGGGCATGAGTCGAGGTGGTGACGTGATAGTCGCCTTTATCCTCTTCTTCAGGTTTTTCCCACTCAGCTGATTTTTCTTCAGCCAGGCGGCGCGCTTCTTCAGCGACGCGGCGCGCGTCTTCTTCGAGCTTACGGCGCGCTTCTTCTTCCGCTTTACGCTTCAGTTCAGCCGCTTCGGCTTCGCGACGGGCTTTGTCGGACTGCGCAGCCTTGGTCATATCGTCGGTTTGATGATTCGTCACTTTTTCTTTTTCCGCTGCTTCACGCTTCGCCTTTTCAGCGGCTTCGCGCTTGGCTTTCTCTTCGGCTTCACGTTGCGCTTTTTCTTCAGCTTCGCGACGGGCTTTTTCTTCAGCCTCGCGTTGCGCCTTTTCTTCCGCTTCACGCTGAGCCTGGGCTTCTGCTTCTGCCTGTTCAGCTTCCGCATCACCTTTCACGTAGGTGCGCTTTTTGCGGACTTCGATTTGCACCGATTTACTTTTACCCCCGGTGCCTGGGATATTCAAGGTACTGCGCGTCTTACGCTGCAATGTTAACTTGCCAGAGCCGGTCTGACCATGCTCGCGATTGAGGTGAGACAATAAAGTTTCTTTCTCTTGCTGCGTGACCGCGTCGTTCTCCGACTTGCGGATCCCTGCGTCAGCAAATTGCTGAACCAGGCGATCGACCGGGGTCTGAATCTCTGCGGCCAGCGATTTTACGGTTACATCTGTCATGCTGTTCCTTCCTGTTATTACGCGTCATCGCCGAACCAGCAGATATTTCGCGCGGCCATAATCAGCGCGCCGGCTTGCTCATCATTCAGCCCTTCAATATCCGTCAGGTCGTCGACACCTTGCTCGGCGAGATCTTCCAGCGTGCAAACGCCTTTCGCCGCCAGGCGGTACGCCAGCGTACGATCCAGGCCGTCGAGATTCAGAAGATCCTCAGCGGGCTCCTGATTACCACGGCTCTCTTCTTTCGCCAGCGCCAGGGTGGTTAACGCATTTTTGGCTCGTTCGCGCAGGGCTTCTACGGTCTCTTCGTCCAGACCATCAACGTCCAGCAGCTCGTTGATCGGCACGTATGCCAGCTCTTCCAGCGAAGAGAAGCCCTCTTCCACCAGTACGGTGGCGAACTCTTCGTCGATGTCGAGATGTTTAGTAAACATATCAATAGCAGCATGCGCTTCGGCCTGGTGTTTCGCCTGCAGATCATCGACGGTCATCACGTTCAGCTCCCAGCCACTCAGCTGGGAAGCCAGACGCACGTTTTGGCCGTTACGGCCGATCGCCTGAGCCAGATTGCCGGCTTCAACAGCGATATCCATGGTGTGGTTATCTTCATCAACCACGATTGACGCCACGTCGGCCGGAGCCATGGCGTTAATAACAAACTGCGCCGGGTTGTCGTCCCACAGCACGATATCGATACGCTCGCCGCCCAGTTCGCTGGATACAGCCTGGACGCGCGCGCCGCGCATGCCGACGCAGGCGCCGACCGGGTCGATGCGTTTATCGTTGGTTTTCACCGCAATCTTAGCGCGTGAACCCGGATCGCGAGCTGCCGCTTTAATTTCAAGCACTTCTTCGCCGATTTCCGGCACCTCGATGCGGAACAGTTCAATCAGCATCTCTGGCTTAGAACGGGTCACGAACAGCTGCGCGCCGCGCGCTTCCGGACGGACGGCATAAAGCACGCCGCGAATACGGTCGCCCGGACGGAAGTTCTCACGCGGCAGCATATCTTCACGCAAAATCACCGCTTCGGCGTTGCTGCCGAGATCCAGGGTGATGTTGTCGCGATTCACTTTCTTCACTACGCCGGTGATGATCTCGCCTTCATGCTGGCGGAACTGATCGACCACCATCGCGCGCTCAGCTTCGCGCACTTTCTGCACGATAACCTGCTTCGCCGTCTGGGTGGTGATGCGGTCAAAGGTGACCGATTCGATCTGATCTTCAACGTAATCGCCCAGATTGAACGCTTCATCCTCGAAGCGGGCTGCCTCCAGCGTGATCTCGCGCGTCGGCTGCGTTACTTCTTCTACCACTTCCCAACGGCGGAAGGTGTCGAAGTCGCCGCTTTTGCGATCGATGCTGACGCGAACGTCAATCTCTTGCTCGTATTTCTTCTTGGTTGCAGTTGCCAGCGCGCTCTCCAGCGCTTCGAAGATTTTCTCACGCGGCAGGGCTTTTTCGTTAGAAACGGCTTCTACAACAGCTAAGATCTCTTTGTTCATCCTGGTTAGCCTCAATCCGGACTTTTAAAAGTGGGGGACCAGGTTCGCTTTCTGAATATTACTCAGCGCGAACACCTCGTCTTTACCCTCAACGGTCACCGTCACCATCTCGCCGTCGACCGACTTGATGATGCCCTGCCATTTACGACGGTTTTGTACCGCCATACGCAGGACCAGACTGACTTCTTCGCCTGTATACCGCACGTAGTGTTCTGCAGTAAACATCGGGCGATCCAGTCCCGGTGAGGAGACTTCAAGGTTGTAAGCCACGGTGATGGGATCTTCCACATCCAGCACCGCGCTTACCTGGTGGCTGACATCCGCGCAATCATCGACATTGATGCCATCTTCACTATCAATATAGATGCGCAGGGTTGATGTGCGACCACGAACGAATTCGATACCGACCAGTTCGTAGCCGAGCGCTTCTACCGGAGCCGATACCAACTCTGTCAATTTTTGCTCTAATGTGGACAAGCCCACCCCCAAGACATAAAAAAAGGGCTTAATAGCCCAGTGTTGCGATTTCCTGATAACAAAAAACCCCGAAAATTCGGGGCTTTTTGTGACTGGACCCTGTACGCCGCTAAGCGGCTCGGCACCGTCCAGAAGAATTTTTTTCAAAACTCGCTGCGATGCGTCCGTCGATGCACACAGTATATTTGAAAAAGAACTCTAAGGGAAAGTGGTTGCGGGGGCCGGATTTGAACCGACGACCTTCGGGTTATGAGCCCGACGAGCTACCAGGCTGCTCCACCCCGCGTCCGAAAACGTGACGAATGTTACGCTGATCTTGCGATATTTGCAAGTAAAACCAGATTTGGTACCGAGGACGGGACTTGAACCCGTAAGCCCAATCGGGCACTACCACCTCAAGGTAGCGTGTCTACCAATTCCACCACCTCGGCACTGTTCAGACCGCGACTTGAATCTGTCGCGTCGCAAGCATGACGAACTTATTTCGGGATATCGTTACCCGGCGTTGCCGGTTGTGCAGGCTGGGTCGTTGACTGCGCCGGCGCTGACAGATTTTCCCACTCGCTTCCTTTTGAAGTCTTATTGGTGTTCAGGTTACCCAGAACAAGGCTGATGATGAAGAACAGCGCCGCGAGAATGCCGGTCATGCGAGTCATGAAGTTACCTGAACCCGTAGAACCGAACAGCGTTGCGGATGCGCCTGCACCGAATGAGGCTCCCATATCAGCGCCTTTACCTTGCTGCAGCATAATCAAACCCACGAGGGCGATGGCCACAATAAGGAAGATAACTAAAAGAGCTTCGTACATAATCAACCTGTTTCCTTGCGCGATTACCGCACAGTTAAGCTTCAGCCAGTATAGATGGGCCGTGTCGTCATCACCCATCAGAAGCGGGTGTGAATACTAACCAAAGGCGCCCCCCTCTGCAAGGGTAATTTTCTTCGCTGCGATCGACTGCGGAAAAAAGCGCCATCCTGATGATTTTAACGGCGGATCGGCGTAAAACCGTCCGCCGTTTGCGCCTTAAACTGCTTTAACCTGCTCGGCGATACGATGCGCCAGCTCGGTGACCTGCGCTTCGTTTTCCCCTTCGACCATCACGCGAATCAACGGCTCGGTGCCCGATTTACGCAGCAGCACGCGTCCGCGTCCCGCCAGCGTCTTTTCCACCTCCGCCGTCACGCTTTTTACCGCCTCGTCTTCCAGCGGATCGCCGGTGCCGCTGAAGCGCACGTTGACCAGCACCTGCGGCAGCATCTTCATGCCGCTGCACAGGTCATGCAGACTCATATGGTTGCGCACCATTGCAGTGAGCACTTGCAAACTTGCTACAATGCCGTCGCCGGTGGTGGTTTTATCCAGCAGAATAACGTGGCCAGAGTTCTCCGCACCGAGACGCCAGTGTTTTTCCTGCATCTTTTCCAGCACGTAGCGGTCGCCCACTTTGGCGCGGGCGAAAGGAATGCCAAGCTGCTTCAGCGCCAGCTCAAGGCCCATGTTGCTCATCAGGGTGCCGACCACGCCACCGCGCAGCTGCCCCTGACGCAGCCCTTCGCGCGCAATGATGTAGAGGATCTGGTCGCCATCGACCTTCTCGCCCAGATGGTCAACCATCATGATGCGGTCGCCGTCGCCGTCGTAAGCCAGGCCGATATCTGCCTTCTCCGCCAGCACGCGCTGCTGCAGCATACTCAGATCGGTTGCGCCGCACGCTTTGTTGATATTCATGCCGTCAGGCTGAGTCGCGATGGCGACAACGGTAGCGCCCAGCTCGCGCAGCACGTTCGGCGCAATGTGGTAGGTGGCGCCGTTGGCGCAGTCGACCACGATTTTCAGGCCGTTAAGGCTGAGCTCGCTCGGAAAGGTGCCCTTGCAGAATTCAATATAGCGGCCGGCAGCATCTACGATGCGGCTGGCGCGCCCCAGCTCGGCGGACTCAACGCAGGTTAGCGGCTTCTCCATTTCCAGCTCAATCGCCTCTTCTACCTCGTCCGGCAGCTTGGTGCCTTCGGCGGAGAAGAATTTAATGCCGTTGTCGTCAAACGGGTTGTGCGACGCGGAGATGACGATGCCCGCTTCGGCGCGGAAGGTGCGCGTCAGATAGGCGATGGCGGGCGTCGGCATCGGGCCGGTAAAGGCGGCGGACAAGCCCGCTGCAGCCAGGCCCGCTTCCAGCGCCGACTCCAGCATGTAGCCAGAGATACGCGTATCTTTACCAATCAGCACTTTTCGTGAGCCGTGGCGCGCCAGCACCTTGCCCGCTGCCCAGCCCAGCTTCAGTACAAAGTCAGGGGTAATCGGCGCTTCGCCAACCTTGCCGCGAATGCCGTCCGTACCAAAATATTTACGATTACTCATGCCTTAATTATCCTTTTGCTCTCCGTGTCGCCTCGACAACGCGCATCGCTTCGACCGTCTCTTTAACGTCATGTACGCGAACGATCTGCGCGCCCTGCATCGCGGCGATCGTTGCGCAGGTCAGGCTGCCCGTCAGTCGCTGCGAAGGCCCGACGTTCAACAGCTGACCAATCATAGATTTACGCGACATGCCCACCAGCAGCGGCAGCCCGAAATGGTGAAAATGGCCAAGGTGGGCCAGCAGCTCATAGTTGTGGTTGAGATTCTTACCGAAACCGAAGCCCGGGTCGAGCAGCAGATATTCTTTTTTGATGCCCGCAGCCACGCAGCGCGCGATTTGGTCCACGAAGTAAGCATCCACTTCACTTACCACATCGCGATACTCCGGCGCCTGCTGCATTGTGCGCGGCTCGCCCTGCATATGCATCAGGCAAACCGGCAAATTAGCCGCCGCTGCCGCTTCCAGCGCGCCGGGTTCCGAGAGCGAGCGAATATCGTTGATGATGTGAGCGCCCGCTCGCGCCGCTTCGCGGATGACCTCGGCTTTTGAGGTATCAACCGAAATCCACACCTCGAAACGCTGTGCGATCGCCTCTACTACTGGAATAACGCGCGCCAGCTCCTCCTCAACGCTTACCTCATCCGCTCCCGGACGGGTCGATTCGCCGCCGACATCGATAATAGTCGCGCCCGCGTTAACCATTACATTGGTATGCGTCAGCGCCTCGACCAGCGTGTGATGTTTTCCACCATCGGAGAAGGAGTCCGGCGTGACATTCAAAATTCCCATCACATGGGGAAACGACAAATCGAGATGGGTATCACGAGCGTACAACTTCATGGGGAAAATCTCCTCTGATGACCTGATTACGGATGTAAAAAACCCCGGACCAGCCGGGGTTTTTGCAAGGGTGAAACCCTGTTATTTGTCGAACTGCTCTGACATGGTGTTGCCAGGATTCGGCGTGCGCGGTTCATCGACCGGACGCGGCGCCTTCGGCGTGCCGTTGCTGTCGGAGTTGCTGCCCGGATCTTCCCAGCCTGCTGGCGGACGCACTTCGCGGCGCGCCATCAGGTCGTCGATCTGCGGCGCATCAATGGTTTCATACTTCATCAGCGCGTCTTTCATCGCGTGAAGAATGTCCATGTTCTCGCTCAGAATACGGCGCGCGCGCTGATAGTTGCTGTCGATCAGGTGTTTAACTTCCTGGTCGATAATGCGCGCGGTTTCGTCAGACATATGCTTCGCTTTCGCCACGGAACGGCCAAGGAACACCTCGCCCTCTTCTTCCGCATAGAGCAACGGACCCAGCTTTTCAGAGAAGCCCCACTGCGTCACCATGTTGCGCGCCAGGTTAGTGGCCACTTTGATGTCGTTAGAGGCGCCGGTGGAAACGTGTTCCGCACCGTAGATAATCTCCTCAGCCAGGCGGCCGCCGTACAGGGTAGAGATCTGGCTTTCCAGCTTCTGACGGCTGGCGCTAATGGCGTCGCCTTCAGGCAGGAAGAAGGTCACGCCGAGCGCACGTCCGCGCGGAATAATCGTGACCTTATGCACCGGATCGTGCTCCGGGACCAGGCGGCCGATAATCGCGTGGCCCGCTTCGTGATACGCGGTGGATTCTTTCTGCGCTTCCGTCATCACCATGGAGCGGCGTTCCGCACCCATCATGATTTTGTCTTTCGCTTTCTCGAACTCCACCATCGATACCACGCGCTTATTGCCGCGTGCGGCAAAGAGCGCCGCTTCGTTCACCAGGTTAGCGAGATCCGCACCGGAGAAGCCCGGCGTACCGCGCGCGATAATACCTGCGTCGATATCGGTCGCCAGCGGCACGCGGCGCATATGCACTTTCAGAATCTGTTCGCGGCCGCGCACGTCTGGCAGCCCCACGACAACCTGACGGTCAAAGCGGCCTGGACGCAGCAGCGCCGGGTCAAGAACGTCAGGACGGTTCGTCGCGGCAATAACGATAATGCCTTCGTTGCCTTCAAAACCATCCATCTCAACCAGCATCTGGTTCAGGGTCTGTTCACGTTCATCGTGACCGCCGCCTAAACCTGCGCCGCGCTGACGACCGACGGCGTCGATCTCATCGATAAAGATGATGCAAGGAGCGGCTTTCTTGGCCTGTTCGAACATGTCGCGCACGCGAGATGCGCCCACGCCCACGAACATTTCCACGAAGTCAGAACCCGAAATGGTGAAGAACGGCACTTTCGCTTCACCCGCGATCGCTTTTGCCAGCAGGGTTTTACCGGTACCCGGCGGGCCCACCATCAGCACGCCTTTGGGAATTTTACCGCCCAGCTTCTGGAAGCGGCTCGGTTCGCGCAGATACTCGACCAGTTCGCCTACTTCCTCTTTCGCTTCGTCACAGCCTGCCACGTCAGCGAAAGTGGTTTTGATCTGATCTTCCGTCAGCATACGGGCTTTACTCTTGCCAAAGGACATTGCGCCTTTGCCACCGCCGCCCTGCATTTGACGCATAAAGAAGATCCACACGCCAATCAGCAGCAGCATTGGGAACCAGGAGATGAAGATCGAAGCCAGCAGGCTCGGTTCTTCCGGCGGTTCGCCGACTACTTTGACGTTTTTGGTCAACAGGTTATCGAGTAACTTGGGATCGTTGACAGGAATGTAGGTCGTGTATTTATTACTGTCTTTCTTGATTACGTTAATCTCACGCCCGTTAATACGTGCCTCGCGGACCTGATCCTGGTTCACTTCCGACAGGAAGGTTGAATAATCAACCCTACGGCCATTCGACTCGCTGGGCCCAAAGCTCTGGAATACTGACATCAGCACGACCGCGATGACTAACCAGAGAATCAGGTTTTTCGCCATGTCACTCAAGGGATTAACCTCATATTACAACGGTGTTAACAGACAGCGTAGGGTACTATATATCCTTCATACATGGAATCGCGGCTGGTGGGCTGCAACTTCATCAATTGGGCTATAGTTTGCGCCCTGTCGCCACAATGTACACTTCGCGCGAACGAGATCGCGAAGCGTCCGGCTTACGAATTTTCACTTTCGTAAACAGGGAGCGAATTTCCCGCAGGTATTCATCGAAGCCATCTCCCTGAAACACTTTCACTACAAAACTGCCGCCCGGTGCCAGGATATCCCGACACATTTCGAGCGCCAGTTCAACCAAATACATCGACCGGGGAATATCGACTGCCGGCGTCCCGCTCATGTTGGGCGCCATATCCGACATGACCACCTGCACTTTTTGATCGCCGACGCGATCGAGCAGCGCTTTGATCACCGATTCTTCACGAAAATCGCCCTGAAGGAAATCGACGCCGACGATAGGATCCATCGGCAGAATATCGCAGGCGATAACACGTCCCGAAGAGCCAATCTGCTGGACAACATACTGCGACCAGCCGCCGGGTGCCGCCCCCAGATCTACCACGGTCATACCGGGTTTGAAAAGCTTGTCACCCTGTTGTATTTCATCAAGTTTAAACCAGGCGCGCGAACGCAACCCCTTTTTCTGTGCCTGAAGCACATATTTATCGCTAAAGTGTTCCTGTAACCAGCGGCTGGAGCTGGCCGAACGCTTTTTACCCGTCATAATTTTCTCAACTAAATCGTCATCGCAGCGAGAAACCTGCACGCAATGGGTTGCGTTGATTTGGTGATAACCCCGAGATGGCGGTAGAATGAACCGTTTTCAATCCCTGAGTAAGCAAAAAATACGATGAATCTAAGTACCAAACAAAAACAGCACCTGAAAGGCCTCGCCCATCCACTGAAACCGGTGGTCATGATCGGTGGCAACGGCCTGACCGAAGGCGTGCTGGCCGAAATCGAATCCGCGCTGGAACATCACGAACTGATCAAGGTGAAAATCGCCTCGGAAGACCGTGAAACCAAACAGCTGATCGTTGAGGCTATCGTGCGTGAGACCAACGCCGGCAACGTGCAGGTGATCGGCAAAACGCTGGTGCTGTATCGCCCTTCTAAAGAGAGCAAGATTTCTCTGCCGCGCTAACGGCGTCGCCGGGCAACCGGCCAGAGAAAGTGCCATGCTCCCGCATGGGTTAAAAGGCCGCATCGCGGCCTTTTCCATTCTTTACATAATGCTTCGACGCTTTTCAAAGCGTAGCTCTCTCTTAAAGGTATTCCACTTTAAGAATTTCATACTCAACATCGCCGCCCGGGGTTTTGATGATGGTCACATCGTCCACCTCTTTGCCTACCAGACCGCGCGCCATCGGCGAGTTGACCGAAATCAGATTTTGCTTAAAGTCCGCTTCGTCGTCGCCCACGATGCGATAGGTCGACTCTTCGTCGGTATCGGTGTTGAGCACGGTGACGGTCGCGCCAAAGATCACGCGGCCATTGTTCGGCATGGTGGTGACGTCAATAACCTGTGCGTTGGAAAGCTTGGCTTCGATCTCCTGAATACGGCCTTCGCAAAACCCCTGCTCTTCGCGCGCGGCGTGATACTCCGCGTTCTCTTTCAGATCGCCGTGCTCACGTGCTTCAGCGATTGAGGCGATGATGCGCGGGCGTTTAACGGTTTTCAGCTCATTCAGCTCTTCGCGCAGCTTTTCGGCGCCCCTTAACGTCATCGGAATCTGATTCATTTAAGCTCCTCGCTCTCTTTCCTGTTTTAACGGCGTCATCCTGACCAGTGTCCACAGAAAAACCGGTTCTGCAGGGCCTGACCCTCGTTTTGCAAATAAAAGAATCCTGACCCGGAAAAGGTTCCAGGCCAGAACAGGATTTTGCATTTTGATACGTATTTTAACCCAGAGTTCCCTGCGGGTCATCGTTTACTTTCCACCGTAACGGGACGTAGTATTGACGGCTTCACCTGCCAGTTACCGCGAGATTATGCGATTTTCACGACTTGTTACCGGACTAACCTGTGCGTTTATGCTGCAGGCACAAGCAGCGCCCGTAGATGAATACATGCAGTATTTGCCGGATGGCGCCAATCTGGCGCTGATGGTGCAGAAAATAGGCGCCAGCACCCCCATAATCGATTATCACGGCAAACAGATGGCGCTGCCCGCCAGCACCATGAAGGTGATTACCGCGCTGGCGGCGCTGCTGGAGCTGGGCGGCGACTACCGCTTCCAGACCACGCTGGAAACCAAAGGCGCCATCAGCGACGGCACGCTAAACGGCGATCTGGTCGCGCGCTTTGCCGGCGATCCGACGCTGAGCCGTCAGGATCTGCGCAATATGGTCGCTATGCTCAAAAAGCAGGGCATCACCCATATCAAAGGCAACCTGGTGATCGACACCTCGGTATTCGCCAGCCATGACATGGCGCCAGGCTGGCCGTGGAACGATCTGACGCAGTGCTTTAGCGCGCCGCCGGGCGCGGCGATCGTCGATAAAAACTGCTTCTCCGTTTCGCTCTACAGCGCCAGTACGCCAGGCGAAACCGCCTTCGTGCGTATCGCCTCTTACTATCCTGCCCATATGTTCAGCCAGGTACGCACCCTCGGCCGCAACAGCGGAGAAGCGCAGTATTGCGAGCTGGACGTGGTGCCGGGCGAGCTCAACCGCTATACGCTGACCGGCTGCATGCGCCAGCGCGCTGAGCCGCTGCCGCTGGCGTTCGCCGTACAGGATGACGCCGCCTGGGCTGGCGAGATCCTGAAGCAAGAGCTGCGTCAGGCCGATATCGACTACAGCGGGCACCTGGTACGCCAGACGCAGGTCACGTCACCGGGCACGGTGCTGGCGTCTACCCAGTCCGCGCCGCTGCATTCGCTGTTGCGTACTATGCTGAAAAAGTCGGACAACATGATTGCCGACACGGTGTTCCGCACTATCGGCCATCACTATTTCAACGTGCCGGGCACCTTCCGCGCCGGATCGGACGCTATCCGCCGTATCCTGCGCGAGAAAGCCAACATTGATTTAGGCAACAGTATTCAGGTGGATGGATCGGGGCTGTCGCGCCACGATCTCATCGCGCCGGACACCATGATGCAGGTGCTGCAGTACATTGCGAAAAACGATGCGACGCTCGATTACATCTCTATGCTGCCGCTGGCGGGCCACGACGGCACGCTGCAATATCGCGGCGGTCTGCACGAAGCGGGCGTAGATGGCAAAGTGTCGGCGAAAACCGGCTCGCTGCAGGGCGTCTATAATCTGGCTGGCTTTATTACCACCGCCAGCGGCGCGCGCGTCGCCTTTGTACAGTACCTGTCGGGCTATGCGGTGCCGCCACAGGATCAGCGCACGCGACGCATTCCGCTGGTGCGTTTCGAGAGCCGTCTCTATCGGGATATTTATCAGAACAACTAACGCATGAAAATATTGATCGTTGAGGACGATGTACTGCTGCAGGGCGGCCTGAGCCAGGCGCTGGGCAGCCAGGGTTACGCCGTTGACTGCGCCGGGAGCGCCGCCGAGGCGGACGGGCTGCTGCACAGCGCGCAGTACAGCCTGATTGTGCTGGATCTCGGCCTGCCGGATCGCGACGGCGGCGATCTGCTGCGACAGTGGCGGCGAGCGGGCGTCGATCTGCCGGTGCTGATCCTGACCGCGCGCGACGCGCTCAGCGATCGCGTCGAGGGGCTCGACGCCGGTGCCGACGACTACTTGATCAAGCCGCTGGCGCTGGCGGAGCTGCAGGCGCGCGTGCGTGCCCTGATCCGCCGCTATCAGGGCCACAGCGACAACCTGCTGCGCCAGGGCGATCTTACGCTGAACCTCTCTTCGCAGCAGGTGCTGCTGGAAAACCAGCCGCTCGACGTCACGCCCAAAGAGTTCGCGCTGCTGACGCGCCTGCTGATGCGCATCGGACAGAATGTGCATCGCGAAACGCTGCAGCAGGATCTCTACAGCTGGCAGGATGATACCGGCTCTAACACGCTGGAGGTGCATATCCATAATCTGCGCCGCAAGCTGGGCAAAGACCGCATTAAAACCGTGCGCGGCGTCGGCTATCGACTGGAGAACCGCGAATGAACAGCATGCGTCAGCGCCTGCTGATTATGCTGGCGCTGATTCTGCTTACCTGTCAGATCATGAGCGCCTTCTGGCTGTGGCACGAAAGCCGCGAGCAGATCAGCTTTCTCGTCAACGAAACCCTCTCCGCCAAGGCGCGCAACGATCGCGTCGAAAATGAGATCCGCGAAGCGATCGCCTCGCTGCTGCTGCCTTCTGTCGTCATGGTCGGCCTGACGCTGGTGCTCTCGTTCTGGGCGATTAGCTGGATCGTGCGTCCGCTGCGCGCGCTGCAGACCAGCCTGGCGCAGCGCTCCGCCGACAATCTGACCCCGCTCGCCATTCAGTCCGATATGGAAGAGGTGGTGGCGGTAACCGGCGCGATTAACCAGCTGCTGGCGCGCCTCGATCACACGCTGCAGCAGGAGCGGCTGTTTACGGCGGACGCCGCGCATGAGCTGCGCACCCCGCTCGCCGGGCTGCGCCTGCATCTTGAGCTGCTGCAGCAGCAGGGCGTGCCGCACAGCGAAATGCTGGTGGCGCGCATCGATCAGCTGATGCATACCGTCGAGCAGCTGCTGATGCTGGCGCGCGCCAGCCAGGCGCTGGCCAGCGGGCATGCGCAGGCTATTCACTGGCAGGCGGACATTTTGCAGCCACTGCAGCCGGAGATGCGCGAGCTGGTTGAACAGCGTCAGCAGCAGCTTATCTGGCCAGGCAACGCGGTGGCGGAAAGCCAGGGCGAACCGGTGCTGCTGCGTCTGCTGCTGCGCAATCTGCTGGAGAATGCCTCGCGCTATAGCCCAACGGAGAGCCAGATTGAAATCAGGCTCGAAGAGCGCGACAGCCAGATCGTGCTCAGCGTGATCGATGAGGGGCCGGGCATCGATCCCGACGCGGCGGAAGAGGTGACCAAAGCGTTTCGCCGTCGCGATCAGCGCTACGGCGGCAGTGGCTTAGGATTGAATATCGTGCTGCGCATTCTGCAGATGCACTATGGCGAGCTGAAGCTGATCAATCGCAGCGACCGCAGCGGGCTGATCGCCCGCTGCGTGCTGCCGTTACGGCTTAACTGATTAGAACCGCGTATTCAGGCTGACGTACCAGGTACGGCCTGATTCGTTATAGGTATTCGCGCCCGCGCCGTACAGATACGAGTTGGTGTTGGCGTTGCCGGTGGTCTGGGCATTGCCCTGGCGGTAGTGGCGCTTATCGAACAGGTTATCAATACCGAGCGTTACGCTGGCGTATTTATTGACGTCATAGGTGCCGCTCAGGCCGACTACCGAGTAAGGACTTACCTCGTCGGTGGCGCTGCCGGTGACCGCATTGCCTTTGTAGTCATACTTCTTCGGCACCTGCTTGCCGTACCAGGTGAGGGTGGTTTGCAGCGACAAATCCTGCGTCGCCTGCCAGCTCAGCGTGGAGTTGAGCGTATAGTCGGGAATAATCGACAGGCGATCGCCGGTCTCTTTATTCTTGCTCTGCAACATATAAGTGAAGTTGTTATTCCATGCGATGCTGTCGGTCACGGGGATATTCACCGTGCCCTCCAGCCCTTCCACCACCGCTTTCGGCACATTCTCCCACTTATAGATGTCGGTGGTGCCGTTCGAGGCTTTGCCGGACGGCCCATAGCCTGCTTCGATCTTGTTGCGATAGTCGTTGCGGAACCAGGTCAGACCCGCCTGATAGCCTTCATGCTTCCACTCCAGGCCAATCTCTTTATTAATGCTGTTTTCCGCTTTCAGGTCTCTGTTGCCCTGCAAATAGCAGGCGCCGGTGCTGGCGGCGCAGCCCTGCCCGTTGCTGTAGAGCAGATAGTTGGGATTGGTCTGATAAAGGCTCGGCGCTTTATAGGCGCGGCCGATGCCCATCTTCAGCGTGAAATCGTCCCCTAAGCCCTGGGAAAGGTTAAGCGACGGGCTCCAGTTATCGCCGACGATCGAGTGGTGATCGAAGCGCAGGCTCGGCGTCAGCATGGTGCTGTCGGTCAGCTCCATATTGTCTTCGGCAAACAGCGAGAAGATTTCCGCCTGCGAGTACGGGCTGCGGCCAGAGCTGGAGATGCCTGGCACCGCCCCGTTCGAAGCCGCCTGGGTGGTCGATGAGGGATCTTTCATCCGCTGCTGGTTCCACTCGGTGCCGAGGGTGGCGGTCTGATTCACCAGCAGGTCGAACGGCACGCTGATCTCGCTGTGCAGCAGCACATCGTCCAGCTCGATGGTGTTGAAGCCGCTGTTGGAGAAGATGCCTTCGGTGCCGCCCGCCAGCCCTTCGTTGATGCGCGAGTTGCGGGTATTTTCATAGCGTGCATAGCTGTTGGTGCTGATGCCGTTATCCCAGGCGCCGGTCCACTTCACGGCAAAGTTCTGCCGATAGAGGCGGTTGGTCTCTTTGCCGTACAGGCTTTTCACCAGCGCGCTGGTGTTGGTGTTCTGGGTGTCGCCTGAATAGAGGTTACCCTGGCGGCTGTAGCCCGCCTGAAACTCCAGCGCCTGCATCGGCGCGAACGCCCAGCGCAGCAGCGCGTTAATATCTTTATTGACCACCCCTTCGCGCCCGCCCGGATAGCTGCCAGCGTAGGTGCCGGTGCGATCCGCCGCGTGTCCTTCGTTGATGTCGTAGGCGTCCGCCTGGGTTTTCGCCAGATTGCCGTAGAGTCGGAAGCTGACGTCGTCGCCCAGCGGCCCTTCCAGGCTGAAATTGGTGCGGCGCGTCGCGCCCTCGTCCTTATGCTCCGGCACGTTGTAGTAGGCGTTCCAGGAGCCGTGCCACTGCTTGTCGTCATACTTTTTGGTAATGATATTCACCACGCCGCCCGCCGCGCCGTTGCCATAGCGCACCGCTGCCGGGCCGCGGATCACCTCAATATGCTCGATCAGCTCCGGCGGCACCCAGTTAGTATCGCCGCGCGTGTCGCGTTCGCCGCGCCAGCCGAGACGCACCGAGTTGCGGCTGGAGACCGGCATGCCGTCCACCAGAATCAGCGTATTTTCCGGCCCCATGCCGCGAATATCGATCTGGCGATTGTTGCCGCGCTGGCCGCTGGTGGAGTTGCCGGTCAGATTGACGCCCGGCATGGTGCGGATGATCTCCGATACGTCGCGCGCAGGCGGACGCTTTTTAATCTCGTCGGCGGTGATGGTGGAGACGCCCGGCGCCTGCAGGTTCTGCTGCGCCGCGCTGACCACCAGGGTATCGCCGACCTCGGCAGTTGAAGCGGTGCGGGCATCGGCAGCCTGTGCGCTGGTCGCGGCCAGGCCGAGTTCAATGAGAATGGCTAATGACAAACGGGATAATGTAGGCATTTTTTATATTCCTGGATTGCCTGCGGAAACCTCACCGTCTCCTGCGGGCGCGCCGGTAAAAGGGTCTTTCCTTGCGAGCAAGCATTCCAGCCGCGCCCAGGCTCTCCCTGGCGGAACATCCGTCTGACAACACAGGCTGATGAGGCTGGCGGAACGCGCGCGCTCCTTGATGTCGGAGCGGGAAACACCCTATTGCAAATGCAAATAATTATCAATAGTATTCTTCATAACATCTGCGCACCTTCAGGTGCGCCTGGCCCAGTAAATAAGCGCTCTATGACGTGGTTAACCAACGAAACCGGCAGTGAATCCTGGTGGCGAACATTACAGCAGCAGGGGCTTCCCTTAATCGAACCCGCCGAGCGCGGCGAATGCGGCGTCACCTTTTTCTGGCGCGATCCGCAGGGAAGTGAAGCCACCTCCTCTATCCGTCGCGTCTGGATCAATATCACCGGCGTCACCGATCATCACCAGCGTGCCGCGCCCCGCTCGCTCAGCCGCCTCCCCGGCACCGACGTCTGGTTCTGGCGCACCCAGTTGCCTGCCAGCTGGCGCGGCAGCTACTGCCTGATGCCCGACAGCGATCCCGCCGACTTTGCAGGCGAGCCAGATATGGCGACGCTGCGCGCCTGGTGGCGCGAAAAATTCCCTACCGCCCAGGCGGATACGCTGAACCCGCAGCGCGGCTGGGCGGGCGGGCGCGGCATGCACGTCTCGCCGCTGCATCTGCCGGACGCGCCCGATCAGCGCGTCTGGCAGGCGGTCGACAGCGGTCGCGCGCCCGCGCTGCCGCTTCAGCACCATATCTGGCAGAGCGCGCGCCTCGGCAATCGCCGTTCGGTGTGGATCTACGCCACCGGCGAGGCCCAGCCGACCGAACGTCCGCTGGCGCTGCTGCTGGACGGCCAGTTCTGGGCAAACAGCATGCCGGTTGCCTGGCCGCTGCAGCAGCTCACCGACGCCGGCGAACTGCCGCCGGCGGTCTACGTCATGATCGACATCATCGACCGCGAGCACCGCAGCCGCGAACTGCCCTGCAATCCCGACTTCTGGCTGGCCCTGCAGGAGGAGCTGCTGCCGCAGCTGCAGGGCTGGGCGCCGCATCGCGTCAGCGCCGCCGAGACGCTGGTGAGCGGACAGAGCTTCGGCGGGCTGTCGTCCGTCTACGCCGCGCTTAACTGGCCGCACTGCTTCGGCGGCGCCATCAGCCTCTCCGGTTCGTTCTGGTGGCCGGAGCGCGGCCAGCCCAACGGCAGGCTGATCCAGCAGCTGCAGCAGGGCGACTACCGTCTCGCGCCGTCGCGCATCTATCTGGAAGCGGGACGCCGCGAACAGCTGATATTCAAAGCAAACCAGCAGCTTCAACAGGACCTGTCCGCCGCTGGGCATCAGGTCGTTTTTCATCCGGTCGACGGGGGCCACGACGCGCTGTGCTGGCGCGGCGGGCTGCTCAATGGACTGAAAGCAATGTGGCAACATCTTCTTTAAATCGCCTGGCTAGCCCGACTGTTGCGGGCAGGAGACCGATATGCAACCTAATCCCTTTGACGATCCGCAGCAGGATTGTCTCGTGCTGATCAACGATCGCCAGCAGTACAGCCTCTGGCCCGCTTTTCGCGCCCTGCCCGCGGGCTGGCGCAGCCTCTTCGGCCCGCAGCCGCAGGCGGAGTGCCTGAGCTGGCTCAACGCAAACTGGCGCGATATCCGCCCGGCCCACCCGAGCGCAAACCGGAGCGACCATGTCTGAGACGCTGATAAACTCACGCCATACTGACCAGAAAATCCTGCCGCTGGTAGCGGCGCAGCCCGGCATCTGGATGGCCGACCTGCTGTCGCAGCAGACTAACGCTTATGCGGTCGCGCACTTTGTCGAGCTGCGCGGCGAGCTGGACAGCGCGCTGCTGAGCAAGGCGATCGTCGCTGGAATGCAGGAGGCGGATACGCTAAACATGGCGTTCGGCGAGCTTGAGGGTGAGGCGGTGCAGTGGCCGTCGCCGCAAACCTTTCTCCTGCCTGAGATCGTCGACCTGCGTCAGCACGCCGATCCAGAGGCCGCTGCGCGCCATCTGATGCGCGTCGATATGGCTGGCGATCTGCGCGTGCTGAGCGGCGCGCCGCTGTGGCATCACCAGTTGATGCGGCTGGGAGAGCAGCGCTGGTTCTGGTATCAGCGCTATCATCATCTGGTGGTGGACGGCTTCAGCTTTACCGCCCTGACGCGCCGCATCGCTAACCTCTATACCGCGTGGATGCGCAACGAAACGCCGGAACCGACGCCTTTTACGCCCTTCAGCGAGGTGGTAGAGGAGTATCAGCGCTATCAGGCTTCGCCGAACTGGCAGCGGGATCGCGACTTCTGGCGCGAAAAGAGCGCGCAGCTGCCGCCGCCCGCCTCGATCTCTCCCCTGCCGCTGGCCGGACAGCGCGCCAGCACCGCGCTGCTGCGTCACACTTTCTCACTGGAGAGTGCGCGCTTTCAGACGCTGGTACAGCAGCTGGATGTCAGCGCGGCTGACGCCGCCTTTGCGCTGGTGGCGCTGTGGCTGGCGCGCCTGAGCGGCCAGAACGATTTCGCCGCCGGCTTTATCTTTATGCGCCGCATCGGCTCGGCGGCGCTCTGCGCCACCGGACCGGTGATTAACGTACTGCCGATGGCGGTGCATTACGATCCCGCCCAGCCGCTCGCCGCGCTGGCGCAGCAGCTGGCCGCGGAGGTGAAAAAGATGCGTCGCCATCAGCGCTTCGACGCCGAGCAGGTGCAGCGCGACGCCGGACGGCTCGGCGACGGCGATCCGCTCTACGGTCCGGTAATTAACCTGAAGATGTTCGACTATCAGCTCGATTTCAACGGGGTGGAGGGGATAACGCATCAGCTCGCCTCCGGGCCGGTGCGCGACCTCGAGATCGCGATCTACCTCAGCGAACAGGGCGCGCTGACGCTGGAGCTGCTGGCTAATGCGGAACGCTATCAGGAAACGACGCTGACGCAGCACGCCAGCCGTTTCGATCTGCTGCTGCGGCAGCTGGCGGCGCAGCCGGAGCGCCCCTGCGGCGAACTGGATCTGCTGACCGAGGCGGAACATCTGCAGCTGGAGAGCATCAATCAGACCGCGATGGCGCTGCCAGCGGCCACGCTCGACAGCCTGCTGCAGGCGCAGGCGCGGCGCACCCCGGACGCGCCCGCGCTGGCGGACGGTAGCCACCGGCTCAGCTACCGCGAGATGCGCCAGCAGGTCGAGGCGCTGGGACAGCAGCTGATCGCCAGCGGCGTGCGGCGCGGCGATATCGTCGCCGTGGCGCTGCCGCGCGCGGTCTTTCTCTCGCTGGCGCTGCAGGCGATCCTCAGCGTCGGCGCCACTTACCTGCCGCTGGATACCGGCTATCCCGACGACCGTCTGCAAATGATGCTGGAGGACGCCGCGCCGAAGACGCTGATCGTCAGCCGCGCGCTGGCGACGCGCTTCGCCGCTCTTTCGCCGGTTGCTCCGCTCTTCTACGACGCGCTGCTGCCCGACGTCGCCGCGCCCGCGCCTGGGCAGCCGCCGCGCCCGCAGGACGGCGCCTATCTTATTTATACCTCCGGCTCGACCGGCCGTCCCAAAGGCGTGCTGGTCGGCCATGAGGCCATCGTCAACCGTCTGCTGTGGATGCAGGCGAGCTACCCGCTCGATGCCACAGATGTAGTGCTGCAAAAGACCCCCAGCAGCTTCGACGTCTCGGTCTGGGAATTTTTCTGGCCGCTGATGACCGGCGCGCAGCTGGTGATGGCGCCGCCGGAGGCGCACCGCGATCCCGACGCGCTTCAGCAGCTTTTTGCGCGCTATCGCGTCACCACCACCCACTTTGTGCCCTCGATGCTGGCGGCCTTCGTCGCCTCATTGCAGGACGAGGATGCGGTGGCGCGCTGCGCCAGCCTGCGCCGCGTCTTCTGCAGCGGCGAAGCGCTGCCGGCCGATCTGTCGCGCCAGTGGGAAGCGCTGACTCAGACGCCGCTGCATAATCTTTATGGCCCGACCGAAGCGGCGGTAGACGTCAGCTACTATCCCGCCTTCGGCCCGGCGCTGGCGGCGGTAGAGGGCGCCAGCGTGCCGATCGGCTTCCCGGTCTGGAACACCGGCCTGCGCATCCTCGACGCGCGCCTGCAGCCGGTTCCGCCAGGCGTCGCGGGCGATCTCTATCTTACCGGCGTGCAGCTGGCGCACGGCTATCTCGATCGTCCCGATCTCACCGCCAGCCGTTTCGTCGCCGATCCGTTCGGCGACGGCACGCGCATGTACCGTACCGGCGACGTGGCGCGCTGGCTGGCGAACGGCGCGGTGGAATATCTGGGCCGCAGCGACGATCAGCTGAAGATCCGCGGCCAGCGCATCGAGCTGAACGAAATCGATCATGCGCTGGCGGCGCTGCCCGGCGTGCAGCAGGCGGTGACGCACGCGGTGGTGCTGGGCAGCGCCGACGCGCAGCAGGGCGACGCGCGCCAGCTGGTGTGCTATGTGGTGGCAGAGCGGCCGATTGACGCCGAAGCGATGCGCGCTGCGCTGGCGCAGCAGCTACCGGCGCATATGGTGCCGGTGGCGATCGTCGCGCTGGAGGCGCTGCCGCTCAGCAGCAACGGCAAGCTGGATCGCAAGGCCCTGCCGCTGCCGCAAAGCCGTACGGGCGAAGGCGGTCGCGCGCCGCTGCCGGGGCTGGAGACGCAGCTGGCTCAGGCGTTCGCCGCGCTGCTGGAACGCGATGCGGTCGGCGCGCAGGAGGATTTCTTCGCCCTCGGCGGCCACTCGCTGCTGGCAATGCGGCTGGCGGCGCAGCTGCGGCGCCAGCTGAAGCAGCCGGTTTCCGTCGGCCAGATTATGGTCGCCTCGACGGTGGAGAAGCTGGCGGCCCTGCTGAGCGATGCGCAGACCGCGCAGACCGCCGGTTTTGAGCCGGTGCTGCCGCTGCGCCTCGGCAGCGGACCCACGCTGTTCTGCTTCCATCCGGCGTCGGGCTTCGCCTGGCAGTTCAGCATTCTGCAACGTTATCTGGACGCGCGCTGGTCTATCGTCGGCATTCAGTCGCCCGACGCCAGCGGCCCGCTGAATCAGGCGACGCATCTGGATGAGGTGTGCGACGCGCATCTCGCCACGCTGCGACAGCATCAGCCGCAGGGCCCTTACTATTTCCTCGGCTATTCGCTGGGCGGCACGCTGGCGCAGGGCATCGCCGCGCGGCTGGAGGCGCTCGGCGAAGAGGTGGCGTTCCTCGGCCTGCTTGATACCTGGCCGCCGGAGACGCAGAACTGGGATGAGCAGCGCGGCGAGAACCAGCTTGATCCGGCGGTGTTGGAGGAAGTTAACCGCGAGCGCGAGCAGTTTGTCGCCGCGCAGCGTCAGCAGGCGGGCGAAGGGTTAGAGGCGATGTTCGACGCCATCGAGGCCAACTACGCCAGCTCGGTGCGGCTGCTGGCGACGGCGCGTAGCGCGCGCTTCGGCGGTCGCGCCACGCTGTTCCTCGCCACCGAGACGCAGCAGCCGGGCCAGGATGCGCGTCGCGCCTGGGCGCCCTATGTCGGCGAGCTGGAGGTGCGGCCGCTGGCGTGCGCCCACGTCGAGATTATCTCGCCGCGCATGTTCGAGCAGATCGGACCGCAGTTGCAGCAATTGCTGATGGTGTTTTCTAAAGGCAGCTGATTAGCTCGAAAAGCGGATGGTATGGCCCGGAGAGCAAAGCGTCCCGCGACAGGGATGTCGCGGGCCGAGCGAGCAGGGATGCGTAAAGCGACTTTGCGATCGGGCCATATCATCCGCTTTGGCACCTCTCTCCTAAACCATCCCTATTCAGTGCGGGTTTTAGCCAGCGCCTCAGCTGCGCCCGCGTCCCAGCGGCACAATCATCGGCGTATGCGCCACCGGATCCTCAACGATAACGCAGCGCAGGCCGTAGACCGCCTCAATCAATTCCGGCGTAACAATCTTCGACGGCCTGCCCTCGGCGACAATCTGGCCGCTGCGCATCGCGATGAGATGCGTGGCGTAGCGGCACGCCTGATTCAGATCGTGCAGCACCACCACCAGCGTGCGGCCATGCTGCTGATTGAGATCCTGCATCAGCTCCAGCAGTTCGATTTGATGGGTAATATCGAGCCAGGTCGTGGGCTCGTCCAGCAGCAGCAGCGGCGTCTGCTGCGCCAGCACCATGGCGATCCAGACGCGCTGGCGCTGACCGCCGGAAAGCTGATCGACCGGCTGCGCGGCAATATCCGCCACGCCGGTTGCCTGCATCGCCTGCTGCACCGCCGCCTCATCCTCGTCGCGCCAGCGGCCGAACAGTGGCTGATGCGGATAGCGCCCGCGCGCCACCAGCTCGCTGACGCTGATGCCGGAGGGGGTCTGCGAACTCTGCGGCAGCAGGCCGAGACGCCGCGCCACCTCTTTAGTGGAGAGGCGCGAAATCGCCTCGCCGTCGAGCAGCACCTGCCCCTGCAGCGGCGGCGCCAGGCGACTCAGCGCGCGCAGCAGCGTCGATTTGCCGCAGGCGTTGGGGCCGATGATCACCGTCAGTTCGCCATCCGGAATCGCGACCGACAGCCCTTCAGCCACAATCTTCTTCTCGTAGCCCAGCGTCAGCGCCTCGCCCTGCAGGCGCGCAATCCTCTCTGTCATTGGCGTCGCGCCTCCCTGACCAGTAGTGCAATCAAATAAAGCCCGCCAAGGCTGACGGTAATCACGCCGACCGGCAGCTGATAGGGCAGGAAAAGATGCTGCGCCGCATAGTCCGCCGCCAGCAGCAGCAGTGCGCCGCACAGCGCCGCCAGCGGCAGCGGGCCTTTAATGCCGCCACACAGACGACGAGCAATCTGCGGCGCCAGCAGGGCGACAAATGAAATGGGACCGGCCAGCGCGGTGGAGGCGGCGGTCAGCACCACGCCGAGCAGCATCAGCCACAGCCGGCTGCGCTCCACCGGCACGCCCAGCGCGCAGGCGGTGTCGTCGCCCATCTCCAGCAGGCGCATCCGCCGCGCCAGCAGCGCGGTCAGCAGCAGCGCCGCCGCCAGCACGACGACCACCGGCGCGGTTTTCGCCCAGGTGATGCCGTTAAGCGATCCGGCGCTCCACAGCCCGGCGCTGAGCGCCGCCTCCAGCGAGGCGCTGATAATCAGCCAGCCGTTGAGCGCCATCAGCAGCGCACGCACGCTGATGCCGACGATAATCAGCCGGAAGGTCTCTACGCCGTTGCGCCAGGCGAACAGGTACACCACGCCAGCGGTCAGCACGCCGCCCAGCAGCGCCGCCAGCGTCATCGCCTCGCTGTTCTGCTGAAACAGCACCAGCGCCACCAGTACGCCGCTATAGGCGCCGGTATTGAAGCCGAGAATATCGGGGCTGCCGAGCGGGTTGCGCAGCAGCGACTGAAAAATTGCGCCGCTCACCCCGAGCGCCGCGCCGAGCAGCAGCGCCATCGCCACGCGCGGCAGTCGCCACTCCAGCACGATCAGCTGAAGGTTGCGCGCCCCCTCGCCGGTGACCAGCTGCCAGAGCTGCGCGCCCGTCACCGGCAGCGCGCCGCGCGTGACGCCAAAAAAGGCCAGCAGCGCGCAGGCCGCTAGCAGCCAGATGGCGTGCATCATTGCCCGACTCATACCTGCCCTCTCCCCAGCTTGCGGCGCACCAGCACGATCAGCATCGGCGCGCCGATCAGCGCGGTGACTACCGAGACGCGCAGTTCGCCCGGCACCATCAGGCGCCCCAGAATATCGGCGCTCAGCAGCAGACAGGGGGTGATCAGCAGCGTGCCGGGCAGCATCCAGCGGTGGTCGTTGCCCCACAGCCAGCGGGCCAGATGCGGCGTCATCAGCCCGACAAAGGCGACAGGGCCGACGGCGGCCGTGGCGGCGCCGCTCAGCAGGGCGATAGCCAGCAGTCCGAGCAGTTGGGTACGCGCCACGCGCGTGCCGAGCGCCGTCGCCAGGTCGCCGCCCATGCTCAGGGTATTGAGCGCGCGCGCCAGCAGCAGCGCGATCAGCGCGCCGACCGCCACCGCTGGCCAGGTGGCGCGCAGCACGGCAGCGCTGCGAATATCCAGCGAGCCGCTGTGCCAGAAGCGCAGATGATCGTAAATATCGGGGTTAAGGAGAGACAGTCCGGATGTCAGCCCCTCCAGCACCGCGCCGAGCGCCACGCCAGCCAGGGTCAGGCGCACCGGATTAACGCGGCCGCCGCCGAGCGCGCCGGTCAGCGCCACCAGCAGCGACGCCAGCAGTGCGCCGACGAAGGCGAAGCCGAGCCAGTCGGCCGGCGAATCCGCGCCGAACAGGGCGATACCCAGCACCACGGCGAAGCCTGCGCCCGCGTTGACGCCGAGAATGCCGGGATCGGCGAGCGGATTGCGCGTCAGGCTCTGCATCAGCGCGCCCGCCAGCCCGAGCGCACCGCCCGCCAGCAGACCGGCAAGGGTGCGCGGCAGACGCGCTTCGCGCACGATAACGCAGTCGGCGCTGCCGCAGTGGGTCGTCAGGGCAAGGGAAACATCATGAATGGCGATCGATTTGGCGCCGAGCATCAGGCTGAGCGCGAGCAGGAGCAACAGCAGCACTCCTGAGGCGGCTATTGCGGAGAGTTGGCGCATAACGTTCCGAACCTTCACTGTTCACTGACGCAGCGAACGCGTCAATTTGATAATGATACTTGTTATCGTTATTACTCGTATTTTTGTATGTTACCATGATTCGCCTCAACCGTAGCGAGGAAAACCGCAGCAAAAGGCGACGCAATGAACAAACCCTCCCATCTCATCGATCTCAGCCTGTTGAAGACGCACCCCGCTTTTCGCGCCGTCTTTATCGCCCGTTTTATCTCTATCGTCGCGCTCGGCATGCTGGCCGTCGCCGTGCCGGTGCAGATCCAGCAGCTGACGCATTCGCCTGCGCTGGTGGGGCTTGCGGTCACCCTGGCAGGTGCAGGCATGTTCGTCGGACTGCTCACCGGCGGCGTGCTGGCAGATCGCTACGAGCGCAAACGGCTGATCCTGATTGCGCGATCCACCTGCGGCCTCGGCTTCGTGGCGCTGGCCGTTAACGCCTCGCTGCCGACCCCATCGGTCAGCGCGGTCTTTTTGCTCGGCCTGTGGGATGGCTTCTTCGGCGCAATCGGCGTCACGGCGCTGCTGGCGGCGACGCCAGCGCTGGTAGGGCGCGAAAACCTGATGCAGGCGGGCGCCATTACCATGCTCACGGTGCGCTTCGGCGCGATTCTTTCGCCCGCCGTCGGCGGCCTGGTGCTGGCGCACGGCGGCGCGGCGTGGAACTACGGCCTCGCCGCCCTGGGCACGCTGCTCACCGTGCTGACCCTGCTGCGGCTGCCCGTGATGCCGCCGCCGCCGCAGCCGCGCGAACATCCGCTGCGGGCACTCGCCAGCGGCGTGCAGTTTTTGTTTGCCGCGCCGCTGGTCGGCATGGCGGCGCTGATCGGCGCGCTGGTAACCCTGGCGAGCGCGGTGCGCGTGCTCTATCCGGCGCTGGCGCCGCACTGGCAGGTCAGCCTCGATGAGCTGGGCCTGATGTACGCCGCCGTGCCGCTCGGCGCGGCGCTGGGGGCGCTGACCAGTGGGCGGCTGGCGCAGACGCCGCAGCCAGGCAAGGTGATGTTAGCCAGCGCCGTCGCCGCTTTCCTCGCGCTTGGCGCCTTCAGCCTGATGCCGCAGTTTGCCCTCGGCCTGGCCTGCCTGGCGGCGTTCGGCTACTGCAGCGCCGTTAACAGCCTGGTGCAGTACCAGCTGATCCAGTCGCTGACGCCCGATGCGCTGCTGGGGCGCATCAACAGCCTCTGGACGGCGCAGAACGTCACCGGCGATGCGATCGGCGCGGCGATGATCGGCGCGCTGGGGTCATGGCTGCTGCCGCAGCAGGCCGCCGCGCTGTTCGGTTTCGGCGCGGCGCTGCTGGGAGGCGTGATGTGGATGCTGATGGCGAAGCTGCGACGCTATCAACCGCCAGCGCCCACGCTGGCGGAAGAGGCGTCATGATTTAACAAACAGCTGCGCCAGACGCGTCAGCAGATGGCTGGCGCTGTAGTAGTCAAGACGGAAGGTGTCGGCCCCTAGCGCGTAAACCTGCTGCTGCTTCACCGCCGCGGTTTGCGCCAGGAAGGGGTTCTGCATCAGCTGTTTCGCCCCTTGCTCCTCTGCGGCGAACAGCAGGAAGGTATTGCCGTTCAGGCCGCTGGCGACGTTCTCGCCGGAGAGCTGAATAATATCTTTGCGCTGCCCCATGCTGTGCGTCTGCTGCAGATCCGCAGGCGGCACGGCGAGCGTAAAGCCGAGCTGCTCCAGCAGCTTGCCCTGCGCTGATTCGCGGGTCCACAGGTTTACCGCGCGGCCGCCGCCGTTAAACACCATGGCGGAAACGGGCTGCGGCGGCAGCGTGATTTTCTGCTTCAGCGCCGCCTCCTGCGCATCGAACGCCTTCACGCGCGCCGCTGCCTCCGCCTCGTGGCCGGTCGCTTCGCCGAGCAGCGTCACCAGCTGCTGCCAGCTTTTATCGTCATAGTTCACCACCAGCGTCGGCGCGATAGCCGAGAATTGATCCACCAGCTTGAGCGCGGAGTCGTTGCCGGTCGCGCTGACGATAATCAGATCCGGCGCTTCGGCGGCCACCGCTTCGGCGCTCGGCTCGCCAATATAGAGCCGCTTGAGATTTTTACGCTTCGCGACGTCGCTCCACTGACGGAAAAAGCCCTGCGCGTCCGCCAGTCGGCTGCCCGGCGCGGTCGCCCCGCTGGCGATGACCGGCGCGTCGATCGCCAGCAGCGAGCCGGTCAGGGTGACGCTGGTAGAGACGATGCGCTGCGGCGCGTTCTCCAGCGTGACGCTGCCGCCGACGCTTTGCAGCGTGCGCGGCCAGCCGCCTTCAGCGCGCGCCTCCGGGTGAGCCAGCACGGTCATGAAAGCCAGCGCGGCCACCGTGGTAAAAATCCGCTTAAACATAAGATTCAGTCCACTTTTTACTGTAATCCAACCTTCTGTCACCTCTACGCATCACGCTGAGATCGCACGCTCACTGCCGCGAATTTATTGACACTCCAGCCTAATCAACGTAGGTTACAGAACCACAATACAAATGATAATCATTATTAGTTATCTTATCATTTATAGGTGAAAATTATGGTGGAAACGTTGACGTTTGGAAATCCCCTGCTTGAGGATTTCTCCGCGCTGTGCCGGGGATTTATCTTCACCTCCCCGTGGCGCAGTATCGCTACGCAAGGCTGCTACACCACGATCGCCGCGCCGGCGGTCGATGGCGACGCGCTAAACGGCGACTTTCAACAGCAGCTGCGATGCCACTTCGCATCGGCAAAAAAACAGGGCATCGCCCACCCAGTCCTGGTCGGCGCCATCCCCTTCGACGTCAGCCAGCCCGCCGCGCTGTTTATTCCGGAATCGCATCAGACTTTTAACCGCGCCGATCTTCAGGCTGCGCTGCCCGCCGTTCAGGCGCCGCTGCCGCAGATACGCCGCCGCGCCGCCATGCCGGAGCACGCGGTGTTTACCGCCATGGTGGCAGAGGCCGTGGCCGCTACGCAGCGCGGCGAGCTGGATAAAGTCGTGCTGTCGCGCCTGATGGATATCGTGACGGAGCAGCCGGTGGATATCGCTGCGCTGATGCAGCGCATCGTGGCGCAAAACCCGAACAACTATCACTTTCACCTGCCGCTGCCGCAGGGCGGCTCGCTGGTAGGCGCCAGCCCGGAGCTGATGCTGCGTAAAGAGGGGCGTGATTTCCGCTCCTGTCCGCTGGCTGGCTCTGCGCGACGCGACGCCGACGCGCAGCGCGACAGGGCCGCGGGCGACGCCCTGATGCAATCAGCGAAAGATCGCCACGAGCATAAGCTAGTGACTGACGCGATGCGCGCGGTGCTGCAGCCGCGCAGCCGCCTGCTCTCGGTGCCCGCGACCCCTTCTCTGCTGACCACCGCCACGCTGTGGCATCTGGCGACGCAGATTGACGGTGAGGCGCTCGATGAGCAGGAGAATGCGCTGTCGCTCGCCTGTCTGCTGCATCCGACGCCAGCGCTGAGCGGCTTCCCGCACGCGCGCGCGCAGCAGCTGATCCAGACGCTGGAGCCGTTTGACCGCCGTCTGTTCGGCGGCATCGTCGGCTGGTGCGACGAGCAGGGCAACGGCGAATGGGTTGTGACTATCCGCTGCGGCACTGTGCACGGCGCGCGCGTGCGCCTGTTCGCTGGCGCGGGCATCGTGGCCGATTCGCAACCGGAATCAGAATGGCGCGAGACGGGTGTCAAACTCGACACCATGCTGCGCGCTTTTGGACTGCAATAAAGGAAATACCATGTCGATCCCCTACCATCGCTGGCCAGACGATCTGGCGGCGCGCTACCGCGAGAAAGGCTACTGGCTGGATGTGCCGATGACCGATATCCTGGCGCGCCATGAAAACAGCGACGCTATCGCCGTTATCGAAGGCGATCTGCAGCTGAGCTACCGTCAGCTGGCGCAGCGCAGCGACAACCTCGCCGCGGCGCTGCAGCGCCGCGGGCTGAAAAACGGCGACACCGCGCTGGTGCAGCTCGGCAACGTCGCCGACTTCTACGTCACCGTTTTCGCCCTGTTCAAGCTGGGCGTCGCGTCGGTCTACGCGCTGTTCAGCCACCAGCGCACCGAGCTGCAATCCTACGCCGCGCAGATCGAACCTGCGCTGCTGATCGCCGATCGCCGCCATGGGCTGTTCGCCGACGACCGCTTTATCGACGCGCTGTGCGCCGATTGTCCGTCGCTGCGGCAGGTGATCCTGCGCAACGACAGCCAGCCGGAAAACGGGCTGGAAGCGCTGATGGCGGAGGCCGCGAACGCTTTTCAGCCGACGCCGACCGCCGCCGACGAAGTGGCGTTTTTCCAGCTCTCCGGCGGTAGCACCGGCACGCCGAAGCTGATCCCGCGCACCCACAACGACTACTACTACAGCATCCGCGCCAGCGACGAGATCTGCGCGGTCACCGCCGACACGCGCTATCTGATCGCCCTGCCCGCGCCGCATAATTTTGCGATGAGTTCCCCTGGCGCGCTGGGCGTCTTCTACGCGGGCGGCCAGGTGATTCTGGCCGAGGATCCCAGCGCGACGAACTGCTTCCCGCTAATCGAAAAACACCAGGTCACTGACACCGGCCTGGTGCCGCCCGCCGTCAGCCTGTGGCTGCAGGCGATTCAGGAGTGGGGCAGCAACCGGGCGCTGGCGTCGCTGCAGCGGATGCAGGTCGGCGGCGCCAAACTGGGCGAGACGCTGGCGACGCGCATTCAGAGCGAGATCGGCTGCCGGCTGCAGCAGGTGTTCGGTATGGCGGAAGGGCTGGTGAACTACACCCGGCTTGACGACGATGAGCGCACCATTCTCACCACTCAGGGACGTCCGATTTCGCCGGACGATGAGGTCTGGGTAGCCGACGAGAATGGCGATCCGCTGCCGACCGGCGCCATCGGCCGCCTGATGACGCGCGGTCCCTATACCTTCCGCGGCTACTACAACAGCCCGGCGCACAACGCCGCCAGCTTCGACGCCGACGGTTTTTACTGCTCGGGCGATCTGATCGAGATTAACCCGCAGGGCTACATCACCGTACAGGGACGCGAGAAAGATCAGATTAACCGCGGCGGCGAAAAGATCGCTGCCGAGGAGATCGAAAACCTGCTGCAGCGCCATGCGGACGTGATCCATGCGGCTCTGGTATCGATGCATGACGAGCTGATGGGCGAAAAAAGCTGCGCCTTTATCGTCGCGCGCCAGCCGCTCAAGCCGGTGGCGCTGCGCCGCCATCTGCGCGAGCTGGGCGTCGCCGAATATAAGCTGCCTGACCGTATTACCTGCGTAGATGCGCTGCCGCTGACGCCCGTCGGCAAAGTAGACAAGAAACGCCTGCGCCAACAGCTTGCCGATCAACAAGCGCAAGCCTGACCTGTTCCGGAGATTTTATGGCTATTCCAAAACTGACCTCATATTCGCTGCCTGCCGCCGCCGAGCTGCCCGCCAACAAGGTGAAATGGACGCTGGAGCCGCAGCGCGCCGCTCTGCTGATTCACGATATGCAGGCCTACTTTCTTAACTTCTGGGGCGAAAACAGCCCGCTGGTCAATCAGGTGGTGGAAAACATCGCCCGCCTGCGCGCCTGGTGCAAGTCGCAGGGCATCCCGGTGTTCTACACCGCGCAGCCTGACCAGCAGAGCGATGAAGATCGCGCGCTGCTGAACGATATGTGGGGGCCGGGCCTGAACAAACATCCCGAGCAGCAGAAGATTGTCGATGCGCTGGCGCCCGACGCCGAGGATCAGGTGCTGACCAAGTGGCGCTACAGCGCCTTTGTCCGCTCGCCGCTGGAGTCAATTCTGCAGGAGATGGGACGCGATCAGCTGATCATCACCGGCGTGTACGCCCACATCGGCTGTCTCACCACCGCGATCGATGCCTTTATGCGCAACATCCAGCCCTTTATGGTGGCGGATGCGCTGGCGGACTTTAGCCGCGAGGAACATATGATGGCGCTGACCTATACCGCCGGACGCAGCGGCAAAGTGGTGATGACCGCAGATGTGATGACGCTGCCGCTCAGCAAGGAGGAGCTGCGCGCGCTGGTTCTGCCGCTGCTGGAAGACGATGACGTGCCGGAAGATGATGAGAACCTGATCGACTACGGTCTCGATTCCGTGCGCATGATGGCGCTGGCGGCGCGCTGGCGTCAGGCGCACGACGATATCGACTTTGTCAGCCTGGCGAAAAATCCCACTATCAACGGCTGGTGGGCGCTGCTGTCACGGGAGCCTGCATAATGAGCCAGCGCTTCGACTTCAGCGGTAAACAGGTGTGGGTAACCGGCGCAGGCCAGGGCATCGGCTACTGCACCGCGCTCGCCTTTCACGCCGCGGGCGCGCAGGTTCAGGGCTTCGATCTGCGCTTTCACGACCTCGACTACCCTTTCGCCTGCCATACGCTTGACGTGGCCGATGCAGGACAGGTGAAAACGGTGTGCCAGCGCCTGCTGGCGCAGCAGCCGCGCCTCGACGTGCTGGTGAACGGCGCGGGCATCCTGCGTATCGGCGCCACCGACGAGATTTCCGCCGCGGATTTCCAGGCCTGTCTGGCGGTCAATGTGGGCGGCGCCTTCAATATGTTCCAGCAGACGCTGCCGGTATTTCGCCAGCAGCGTGCAGGCGCCATCGTCTCTGTCGCCTCTAACTCGGCGCACGCGCCGCGTATCGGTATGTCGGCCTACGGCGCCTCGAAAGCCGCGCTGCGCAGCCTGACCCTGACGGTCGGGCTGGAGATGGCACCCTATGGCGTGCGCTGCAATATCGTCTCGCCCGGCTCGACCGACACCGAGATGCAGCGCAGCCTGTGGCATACGCCGACCGCCGAGCAGGAGATGATCGACGGCTTCCCGGATCAATATAAGCTGGGGATCCCGCTGCGGAAGATCGCCACGCCGCAGGAGATCGCCCATAACGTGCTGTTCCTCGCCTCGGATCTCGCCAGCCACGTCGCGCTGCAGGATATCGTGGTGGACGGCGGCGCGACGCTGGGAGCCTGACCGATGGCGATCTGGAAACGCGCGACCGATCTCGACGCGCTGAACGCTATCGGTGAAAATTCGCTGGTGGCGCATATCGGCATCCGCTTTACCGCTATCGGCGACGATTACCTGGAGGCGGTTATGCCGGTCGATGCGCGCACCCATCAGCCGTTCGGCCTGCTGCACGGCGGCGCGTCGGTGGTGCTGGCGGAGTCGATGGGCTCGATCGCCGGCTATCTCTGCACCGAAGAGGGGAAAAGCGTGGTGGGCATCGAGGTCAACGCCAGCCATCACCGCCCGGTCTCCAGCGGCGAAGTGCGCGGCATCTGCCGTCCGCTGCATATCGGCTCACGCAATCAGGTGTGGCAGATTGAGATCCGCAACGCGCGCGGCCAGCTCTGCTGTTCGTCGCGCCTGACGGTGGCGGTGTTGGGGTAATGAAAAAGGGACAGCTTTCGCTGTCCCTTTTTTCTGGCATTAACGCTGGTAGATGATTTCGACGCCTTCGTCGTCATCTTCGTCCCAGTCGTCATCCCACTCTTCATCTTCTTCTTCAACCACGTTTTCCATCGCTTCACGGTGATAGTCATCCCACATGAACTCGACTTTCTCGGGTTTCTTCTCTTCTTCTTCCGCTTCTTTCGGGTTGGCGTTGATGAAGCTCATCACGTCCCAGCAGAGATCCTGCACGCCCTGACGGCTTGCGGCGGAGATAAGATAGTATTTCTCTTCCCAGCCCAGCGCTTCGGCAATCGCTTTAGCGCGCGTCTGCGCTTCCTCTTCGCCAATCACGTCGATTTTATTGAACACCAGCCAGCGCGGCTTGTTGAACAGCTTGTCGCTGTACTTCTCCAGCTCGCCGAGGATGATGCGGGCGTTTTCCACCGGATCGGACTCGTCGATCGGCGCGATGTCGATCAGGTGCAGCAGCACGCGGCAGCGCTCGAGGTGCTTGAGGAAGCGAATACCGAGGCCAGCACCATCGGCAGCGCCTTCAATCAGGCCCGGAATGTCAGCAACGACGAAGCTCTGCTCGCTGTCCATACGTACCACGCCCAGGCTTGGCACCAGCGTGGTGAACGGATAATCCGCCACTTTCGGCTTGGCCGCAGAGACGGCGCGGATAAAGGTCGATTTGCCGGCGTTCGGCAGGCCCAGCATGCCAACGTCGGCCAGCAGCATCAGCTCCAGCTGCAAATCGCGCTTCTCGCCCGGCGTGCCCATGGTTTTCTGACGCGGGGTACGGTTTACCGAGGATTTAAAGCGCGTATTGCCCAGGCCGTGCCAGCCGCCTTTAGCGACCATCAGCTTCTGCTCATGGCGCGTCATATCGCCCAGCGTTTCGCCGGTGCCCTGGTCGATCACGCGGGTGCCGACCGGCACCTTAACGATAATGTCCTGACCGCGTTTGCCGGTACAGTCGCGGCTCTGGCCGTTCTGACCGCGCTCGGCGCGGAAGGACTTCTCAAAACGGTAGTCAATCAGGGTATTCAGGTTCTCGTCGGCAACCAGATAGACATCACCGCCGTCACCGCCGTCACCGCCGTCCGGACCGCCTTTCGGAATATATTTTTCACGGCGGAAGCTGACGCAGCCATTGCCGCCATCGCCGGCAACCACCAGGATTGTCGCTTCATCAACAAACTTCATTTTCTTTCTCCGTCACACAATCGCCCGCGCGCCCCTACAGGGCTGCGAACGGGTCCGCCAGGGTCTGTCTGCGCCGACCGGCGGCGGATAAATCAGGACTGATTTACATCAGGCGTACATAAAGTGTACAGCAATACAGAACGACAGGTCGCAGAATGTAAAAAGCCCCGCAATGGCTGCGGGGCTTTTATTCGTGCGTTCAGACAGTCGCTGTCTGCGTCACGACAACCTTACTCAGCAACGATGCTGATGTATTTACGGTTGTTCGGACCTTTCACTTCGAATTTAACTTTGCCGTCTGCGGTAGCGAACAGGGTGTGGTCACGACCACAACCTACGTTGTTACCGGCGTGGAACTTGGTGCCACGCTGACGAACGATGATGCTACCTGCCAGAACAGATTCGCCACCGAAACGTTTTACACCCAGACGTTTTGCATTGGAGTCACGACCGTTACGAGTCGAGCCACCAGCCTTTTTATGTGCCATTTGTCAGATCTCCTCTTAAGCGCTGATGCCAGTAATTTTCACATCAGTGAACCACTGACGGTGGCCAGCCTGCTTACGGTAGTGCTTACGACGACGAAACTTAACGATTTTAACTTTCTCGCCACGACCGTGAGCAACGATTTCAGCTTTGATAACGCCGCCTGAAACCAGTGGCGCGCCGATTTTCACGTCTTCGCCATTTGCGATCATCAGCACCTGGTCAAACTCAATGGTTTCACCGGTTGCGATGTCCAGCTTTTCCAGGCGAACGGTCTGACCTTCGCTTACTCGGTGTTGTTTACCACCACTTTGGAAAACCGCGTACATATAAAACTCCGCTTCTGCGCATGCCTTTCGTTCATCAGGCGGCGCGATAAATATTCACAATAGGGCGCGAATTCTACGCAAATCTCCAGCAGAAGACAAGAGCACTTTGCACTCTCTTGCAGAAAAAAAACACAGGCCGATCGCAAACGTTTCTCATCCGGAAAATTCAAGTACAATCAGTAACAGATTACCTGAACTCAGGCTGGTTAAAGCACGTACCATGAGCCGTTGAAACGAGTCAAAGCTGAACAGACGAATGAACTTAGAACAAATTAATGAATTAACCGCGCAGGATATGGCGGCCGTCAACCAGACCATCCTCGACCAGCTGAATTCCGAGGTCTCGCTGATTAATCAGCTTGGCTATTACATCATCAGCGGCGGCGGCAAGCGCATCCGTCCGATGATCGCCGTGCTTTCGGCACGCGCGCTCGGCTACCAGGGCGAGCTGCACGTCATTAACGCGGCGCTGATCGAATTTATCCACACTGCGACGCTGCTGCATGACGACGTGGTGGATGAATCCGATATGCGTCGCGGCAAAGCGACCGCTAATGCGGCGTTCGGCAATGCGGCCAGCGTGCTGGTCGGCGACTTTATCTATACGCGCGCCTTCCAGATGATGACCAGCATGGGCTCGTTGCGTATTCTGGCGCTGATGTCCGAAGCGGTGAACGTGATAGCTGAAGGCGAGGTGCTGCAGCTGATGAACGTCAACGATCCGGACATCACTGAAGAGAGCTATATGCGCGTAATTTACAGCAAAACCGCGCGTTTGTTCGAAGCCGCTTCGCAGGCATCCGCTATTCTCGCCGACGCCACGCCGGCACAGGAGAAAGCGATGCAGGATTACGGACGCTTTCTCGGCACCGCTTTCCAGTTAATCGACGATCTGCTCGACTACAGCGCCGACGGCGCCACGCTGGGCAAAAATACCGGCGACGATCTCAGCGAAGGCAAACCGACGCTGCCGCTGCTGCATGCGATGCATAACGGCACGCCGGAACAGACAAAGATGATCCGCGAGGCGATCGAACAGGGCAACGGCCGTCACCTGCTCGAACCGGTGCTCGCCGCCATGCAGCAGTGCGGTTCGCTGGAATGGACCCGAAAGCGCGCCGAGCAGGAAGCGGATAAGGCTATTGCGGCGCTCAGCGCACTGCCGGAATCGCCCTGGCGCAGCGCGCTCGAAGCGCTGGCGCATATGTCTGTCCAGCGCGATTTCTGACTTCCCTTCGGAGCTGCCGCCGCAGCTCCGCTGTTTCCCCCTTCCCGCTTCACTTTTTTCCGAAAATGCATCACTGCTGTTGCCGCGCTTTTGCGTCAAGGCGCTCACTTCTCGCGACTGGCCCAAAAATTACTGGAAACAACAAGAAACTTTCTGGTATAAAAATTCCACAACATTCCAGATAAGAGAAAAGAGCACGGTCCCTCACTGCACTGGGAATATTCACGCAAGGAACAAGGAGAATGCGATATGCAAAAAAGGAGTGAAGACTGGCATCCAGCCGATGTGATTGCTGCGCTGCGCAGACGCGGCACGACGCTGGCGGCGTTGTCACGCCAGGCGGGCTTGAGTTCATCTACGCTGGCCAATGCCCTTTCGCGTCCCTGGCCGAAAGGAGAGTGGCTAATTGCGGAGGCAATTGACGTCCATCCCGCCGAGATCTGGCCAAGCCGCTACTACGATCCGCACACCCATCTGCTGCTGGATCGCAAAAAGCGTATTCGATCCCCCGCCGGAGACGAGAAGCGCAAGCAGGATCCCGCCAGCGCCTGAGGATCGAACAGGCAAAAAAAAACCAGCCGCGCTGCCGTGGCTGGTTTTTTTATTCGCGCGGCGTTTACTCAGCGCTTACGCGTTCAATCTGCGCGCCCATCGCCTTCAGTTTATCTTCGATGTGCTCATAGCCGCGATCGATATGGTATATGCGATCCACCAGCGTCGTGCCTTCGGCGATGCAGCCTGCCAGCACCAGGCTCGCCGACGCCCGCAGATCGGTTGCCATCACCTGCGCGCCGGAAAGTTTTTCCACGCCGTGGCAGATGGCGGTATTGCTCTCAATTTCCGCGTGCGCGCCCATACGGATCAGCTCGGGAATATGCATAAAGCGGTTTTCGAAAATGGTTTCGGTGATGACGCCCGTGCCTTCCGCTACCAGGTTAAGCAGGGTGAACTGCGCCTGCATGTCAGTCGGGAAGCCCGGGTGCGGCGCCGTACGTACGTTGACCGCTTTAGGGCGTTTGCCGTGCATATCCAGGCTAATCCAGTCGTCGCCGGTTTCGATGTCGGCGCCCGCATCGCGCAGCTTCGCCAGAACGGCGTCCAGCGTATCCGGCTGGGTGTTGTGACAGAGCACTTTGCCGCCTGAGATGGCTGCCGCCACCAGGAAAGTGCCGGTTTCGATGCGGTCCGGCAGGACGCGATAGACGCCGCCGCCCAGGCGTTCAACGCCTTCAATGGTGATCTTGTCGGTGCCTGCGCCGCTGATCTTCGCGCCCAGCGTAATCAGGAAGTTGGCCGTATCGACAATTTCCGGCTCGCGCGCCGCGTTCTCGATAATGGTGACGCCGGTAGCCAGCGTCGCCGCGCTCATGATGGTCACGGTCGCGCCTACGCTCACTTTATCCATCACGATATGCGCGCCTTTCAGGCGGCCGTCGACAGAGGCCTTAACGTAGCCCTCTTCCAGCTTGATTTCAGCGCCCAGCTGCTCCAGGCCCGTAATATGCAGGTCGACCGGACGCGCGCCGATGGCGCAGCCGCCCGGCAGAGAGACCTGGCCCTGGCCGAAGCGCGCGACCAGCGGACCGAGCGCCCAGATAGAAGCGCGCATGGTTTTCACTAATTCGTACGGCGCGCAGAAAATATCGACCTTGCTGGCGTCGACGTGGACGGAGCCGTTGCGCTCAACCTTCGCACCCAGCTGGCTTAGCAGCTTCATTGTGGTATCGATATCGCGCAGCTTCGGCACGTTCTGGATCTCGACCGGCTCTTCAGCCAGCAGCGCAGCAAACAGAATCGGCAGTGCGGCATTTTTCGCCCCGGAAATGGTGACTTCACCACTCAGGCGGGTGGGGCCTTGCACACGAAATTTGTCCATTAACACGGCTCTCAATTAACTAAAGACGGGAAGAGCTCGCCAGCGGCGAGCGCCCATGATGAAGGCTCAAAAACCGTTAAGTTTACGGTCGCGCGCCCATTCAGCAGGGGTATAAGTTTTAATGGAGACGGCATGAATGCGGTTGTCGGCGATATATTCCATCAGCGGCGCGTAAACGGCCTGCTGTTTTTTCACGCGGCTCAGCTCGCCAAACATTTCACCTACGGCAATGACCTGAAAGTGGCTGCCATCGTTGCTCATCACATGGACTTCGTCCAGCGGCAGCGCTTTCATCAGCACGGCCTGAATTTCACTGTTTTCCATTGCTCATTACTTAAGTTGTAAAGAATAAAGGGTGACATCTTAGAGGAAAGCGGCGGACTCTTAAACATGCAAAAGCCCCTGCCAGAAACAGGGGCTTAAGAGTGTGAGAAAGCGGTCAGCTGCTTTTTTCCGCAGAAACAATAATCTGCTGAAGATTGTAGAGAGTAATCAGCGACTGCAATTTCTCGCTGATGCCGCTAAAACGCGGCGTGACGCCCTGAGCGCGGGCGATTTCGCGCAGGTGCACCAGCAACGCCAGACCGGCTGAGTCGACGCGCGCCAGTCCGGAAACGTCGATAATCTCTGCTTTGTCGATTAGCGTGTCGCGCTGCTGCCAGAGCGCCAGCAGCGTATCGCGGTTCAGTTCGCCGTACAGCGACAGCGTGCTGGCGTCACGCTGCCAGCGTAATGACTCATGCATCGTTACTGTTTATCCAGCGTAATCGGCTGTGCCGCAGAGCTTTTCAGCTGTGCTGTCAGGCCATCAATGCCTTTGGTACGCAGCAAGTCGCCCCACTCGTTCTGTTTAGTGGTGATCATGCTGACGCCTTCCGCCACCATGTCATACGCCTGCCAGTTGCCACTCTGGCTGTTTTTACGCCACTGAAAATCCAGGCGAACAGGCGGACGACCGTTGGGGTCCACGATGGTGACGCGAATCGCAACGATATTCTTGCCGTCGAGCGGCTGCTCCGGCTGAATCTGGTAAGTCTGACCGTGATAAAGCGCCAGCGCCTGGCCGTAAGCCTGAGCCAGATAGTCGCCAAATGCGGCGAAATAGGCATCGCGCTGCGCTGGCGTCGCCTCACGATAGTAGCGGCCCAGCACCAGCGCGCCGGCGTACTTGATTTGCACATAGGGCAGCAGCTCCTGACGAACGATATCGCGCAGGTAATTAGGATTCTGCTTGATTTTTGGCTGCTCGTTTTTAAGACGCGTAAAGGTCTTGGCCGCCGCCTCATTCATCAGCTTGTAAGGATTGCTTTGGTCGACGGCATTTGCCGTGGCCAGCGGCGCAACCACCAGCATGGCAATCATCAGGAAACGTTTAAACATCGTTTTTTACCTCTCAGGGTTGAGCCGGGGCAGCAGGCGCGCTCTCGTCGCCCTGCGTACCCTTGTTATCCGCATCGTTTTTCTTGTCACCGCTCTTGTACAGGAACTGACCTATCAGGTCCTCCAGTACCATTGCCGATTTGGTATCGCGCAGCGTGTCGCCGTCTTTCAACATCGCCGAGCCCAGCTCGGGATCGTCAAAGCCCAGATTCAACGCTAAAAACTGCTCGCCGAGTAAGCCCTGTGTGCGGATCGCCAGCGAGCTGGTATCGGAAATCTTGTCGGCGTACTCGTCGCTGATCGCCATGGTGACGCGCGGTAACAGCGTTTTAGGTTCCAGGGAGATATCAGTGACGCGGCCGATCACCACGCCGCCGATTTTAACCGGCGAGCTGACTTTCAGGCCGCCGATATTATCGAAGGTAGCGTAAAGCTGCCAGGTCGGCTGCGTGCCGAGCGACTTAAGATCCGCCACGCGCAGGCAGAGAAACAGCATCGCCACCAGCGCCAGAAGCATAAACACGCCAACCCAAATTTCGCTTTTTTTGCTTTGCATTGCATTAGTTCCCAAACATCAGTGCTGTCAGCACAAAATCCAGACCGAGTACCGCCAGCGAGGCGTGCACCACGGTGCGCGTCGTCGCGCGGCTAATCCCTTCAGAGGTCGGAATCGCGTCGTAACCGTTAAACAGCGCGATCCAGGTGACCGTCACGGCAAAAACGGCGCTTTTAATAATGCAGTTGATGACGTCAGTACGAAAATCGACCGCGTTTTGCATCGCCGACCAGAAAAAGCCGGGATCGATGCCTTTCCAGCTCACGCCGACCAGCGCACCGCCAGCGATGCCGACGGCGGTAAAAATTAGCGTCAGAAGCGGCATGCTGATAAAGCCCGCCCAGAAGCGCGGCGAGACAACGCGGCGCAGCGGATCGACCGCCATCATCTCCATACTGGAGAGCTGTTCGGTCGCCTTCATCAGGCCAATCTCCGCCGTCAACGCCGATCCGGCGCGGCCGGCGAACAGCAGCGCGGTCACTACCGGTCCCAGCTCGCGCAGCAGCGACAGCGCCACCAGCATGCCGAGACTGGTTTCCGCGCTGTAGGTGGTCAGCACCAGATAGCCCTGCAGCCCCAGCACCATGCCAATAAACAGCCCGGACACGACGATAATCAACAGCGATAAGACGCCGACGCTGTAAAGCTGTTTGATCAGCAGCGGCGTGTGTTTACGAAAGGCGGGTTTCCCTACCAGCGCGTGAAACAGCATTAAACCTGCCCGACCAAAGGTGGAGCAGGTATTGATTCCCCGGCGTCCTAATGACGCCAGCGCCTTTAACAACATTGGCTTACACTCTCCCTGAGCCGGTTAAGTCGGCAAGATAGTCCCCGGCGGCAAACCGGAACGGGACAGGTCCGTCCGCGATCCCATCCAGAAACTGACGCACGCGCGGGTCAGGGTTTTGCCGCAGCTCCGGTGTACTGCCCTGCGCAATGATTTTCTGGCCTGCCACAATATAGGCTCTGTCGGCGATGCTGAGCACCTCTGGCACATCGTGCGATACCACAATGCAGGTCAGGCCCAGCGAATGGTTGAGCTCGTCGATCAGCTTGACCAGCACGCCCATGGTAATGGGATCCTGGCCAACAAACGGTTCGTCAAACATGATGAGCTCCGGCTCAAGCGCGATAGCGCGCGCCAGCGCGGCACGCCGCGCCATGCCGCCAGAGAGTTCTGCCGGCTTCAGCTGCGCCGCGCCGCGCAGTCCTACCGCTTCCAGCTTCATCATCACCGTGCTGTGCAGCAGCGCCGCGGGCAGTTGCGTATGCTCGCGCAATGGCCAGGCCACATTTTCATATACCGTCAGGTCGGTGAACAGCGCGCCGGACTGGAACAGCATGCTCATCTTTTTGCGGGTTTCGTAAAGCTTCGCGCGGGACAGGCTGGGAATATTTTCACCACGAAACCAGATTTCCCCCCGATCGGGCTGCAGCTGGCCGCCAATCAGGCGCAGCAGCGTCGTTTTGCCTATGCCCGACGGCCCCATAATGGCCGTTACTTTTCCCTTTGGCACCGTCAGCGAAATATCGTCGAAAATCGGACGATCGCCGCGTGTAAAACTGACGCCACGAACCTCAACCAGGTTCGTTTCCTGTTGGTCCATTATTACCTCTTCTGTGGATCGGGCGTTATAAAGCCTACGATGGTAGCCTGTAATGCGCCAGTGCACGATAGCATTACAGAAACTTACCGCCTTCATTTGGCGAAAGCGGGCATAAAATTTACTTTTGCCGCTCAGACGGTCAAAATCAGCGCCTGTTTCTGATAACAGAAGCTGAAACCTGCCGCACAAGACGTGACGGCAACGCCTTTCATCCAAGGATTTTCCATGTTCGTAGCCGCTGCCCTGATGATCGTTGGTTTGATTTTACTGGCTTATGGCGCCGATCGCCTGGTGTTTAGCGCCGCGATACTGTGTCGATCCTTTGGTATCCCGCCGCTGATTATCGGCATGACGGTCGTCAGTATCGGCACCTCGCTACCGGAGATGATCCTCTCTTTTTCGGCGGCGCAGCATGGCCAGATGGATCTCGCCGTTGGCACCGCGCTGGGTTCCAATATTACCAATATTTTACTGATCCTTGGCGGCGCGGCGCTACTGCACCCTCTGAATATCTACTCCAATCTGATCCGGCGCGAGCTGCCGCTGATGCTGCTGGTTTCGCTGCTCAGCGGCCTGATGCTGTTCGATAACTATCTGAGCCGCCTTGACGGCCTCGGCCTGATCGCCATCGCCATCGCCTATTTGCTGGTGGCAATCCGCTTCGCGCGCCGCGCCGAGCGGGACAATAGCGATACCCTGACACGCGAACAGCTCGCGGAGCTGCCGCGCGAAGAGAGCGGCAACACGGTAGCCTTTCTCTGGCTGGCGGTCGCGCTGATTATTTTGCCCATGGCGACGCGCATGGTAATCGACAACGCCACCGCCTTTGCCGATTATTTCGGCGTCAGCGAGCTGGTAATGGGCGCCACGCTGATCGCAGTAGGCACCAGCCTGCCGGAGCTGGCGACGGTGCTGGCGGGCGCGCTGAAAGGCGAGGACGATATCGCTATTGGCAATCTTATCGGCGCCAACATTTATAATATCGCCATCGTGCTGGGCTTACCGGCGCTGATCAATCCCGGTAGCGTGGACGAGCACGCCTTTGCGCGCGATTACTGGGTCATGCTGGCCGTCAGCGCGCTGTTCGCCCTGCTCTGCCTGCAGCGCCGCCGTCGCATTGGCCGCGTCGCAGGCGCTTTCTTACTCTGTGGTTTCATCGTCTGGGGCGCGCTCTTATGGGTTCAGCCCGCCTTCCTCGACGGATAACAAAGGACAGGTTTGCCATGTCAACTCAGCTTTCTAACGCGAATTTCGACTTTCAGACGGCGGGAAAAGCGGTACTGCGCATCGAGCGTGAAGGTCTGGAGCAGCTGGACCAGTATATTAATGACGACTTTACCCGCGCCTGCGAGATGATCTATCGCTGCCAGGGCAAAGTGGTCGTCATGGGCATGGGCAAGTCGGGCCATATCGGCAAGAAGATGGCCGCCACCTTCGCCAGTACCGGTACCCCCGCCTTTTTCGTGCATCCCGGCGAAGCCAGCCACGGCGACCTGGGGATGGTCGGCCGCAACGATGTGGTGCTCGCTATCTCAAACAGCGGCGAGTCCAACGAGATTCTGGCGCTGATCCCGGTGCTGAAGCGTCAGCATGTGCCGCTTATCTGCCTTACCGGCCGCTCCGAGAGCGCCATGGGCCGCGCCGCCGATGTGCATCTGTGCGTAAAAGTCCCCCAGGAAGCTTGCCCGCTCGGGCTCGCCCCAACCAGCAGTACCACGGCGACGCTGGTCATGGGCGATGCGCTGGCGGTGGCGCTGCTGGAAGCGCGCGGTTTTACCGCGGAAGATTTCGCGCTGTCGCATCCAGGCGGCGCGCTGGGCCGCAAATTGCTGCTGCACGTCAGCGACATCATGCATAGCGGCGACGAAATCCCGCACGTGACGCGCGACGCCTCGCTGCGCGACGCGCTGCTGGAGATTACGCGTAAAAATTTAGGGCTGACGGTTATTGTCGACGATCTCATGAAGATCGAAGGCATTTTTACCGACGGTGACCTGCGCCGCATTTTCGATATGGGCATCGACTTTCAGAAGGCCACTATTTCGGAAGTGATGACGCGCGGCGGCATTCGGGTGCGCCCTAATATGCTGGCGGTCGAAGCGCTGAACCTGATGCAAAACAAAAACATTACCGCTGTGCTGGTGGCCGATGACGATCGTCTGCTCGGTGTGGTACATATGCATGACATGCTGCGCGCTGGCGTAGTCTGAACAGGAAATAAGAATGTCGGTAAATACTCCCCTGGTAGAAACCTGCTACGGCCCGGTCAGCGCGGAGGTGATGGCGCGCGCCGGTCAAATCCGCCTTCTGATTTGCGACGTCGACGGCGTGATGTCCGACGGCGTGATCTATATGGGTAATAACGGCGAAGAGCTGAAGGCTTTTAACGTGCGCGACGGCTACGGCATCCGCTGTTTGCTAACCTCTGATATAGAGGTGGCGATTATTACCGGACGCAACGCGCGTCTGATGGAGGATCGCTGCAAAACCTTAGGCATTCGTCATCTTTACCAGGGACAGTCCGATAAGCTTTTGGCCTATCGCGAACTTCTGGATAAACTGTCGCTTTCCGATGAGCAGGTCGCCTATATCGGCGATGACCTCATCGACTGGCCGGTGATGGCTCGGGTAGGACTGAGCGTGGCGGTAGCGGATGCGCATCCGGTATTGCTGCCGCGCGCCCATTACGTTACGCACATTGCAGGCGGACGCGGCGCAGTACGCGAACTTTGCGACCTGATTTTAATGGCGCAGAACAAATTTGAGGATGCCAAAGGGCAATCAGTATGAGTAAAAGCAGGCGTTGGATAACGCTGATTCTGGCCTTGATTGCGCTGGTGCTAATCGGCTGGAACCTGACCAGTCAGGATGAAAGCAGCGCGCCGGTCGCCGCTAACGACCAGGAGCCGACCTATACCAGCGCGAATTCGAACACCGTGGTCTACAACCCCCAAGGGGCGCTGGCTTACAAACTGGTGTCCGATAAAGTGACCTATTTCGCGGCGGATGAAGTGAGCTGGTTCGACAAGCCGGTTATGACCACCTACGACGAAAATAAAATGCCGACATGGTCGGTGCGCGCCGATAAAGCCAAATTAACCAAAGATCGTATGCTTTATCTGTATGGCCACGTCGAGGTGAATACCCTGACGCAGGATTCACAGCTGCAGCGCATCAAAACGGACAACGCGCAGGTCAACCTCATCTCGCAGGACGTGACCTCCGACGATCAGGTTACCTTGTTCGGGCGCGGTTTTAACTCTACCGGCATGAAGATGCGCGGGAATCTACGGACGAAAAACGCCGAGTTGATTGAAAAGGTCAAAACTTATTATGAAATTCAAAATGCACAACAACAGCCTTAAGTTTTTCCTGGTCGGCGCTCTGCTGGCGGCCAGCTTGCCCGCGCTGGCGGTGACCGGCGACTCGGACAAACCCGTTAACATCGACTCCGAAAACCAGGCACTGGACCTGCAAGGCAATGTGGCGACCTTTACCGGCAACGTCATCGTGACCCAGGGAACGATCAAAATCACCGCCGATAAAGTGGTGGTAACGCGGCCTGGCGGCGACAGCAATAAAACCATCGTGGATGCCTACGGCAATCCTGCCACCTTCTATCAGATGCAGGATAGCGGCAAGCCGGTGCAGGGCCACGCCGCTAAGCTGCACTATGAGCTGGCGAAAGATTTTGTCGAGCTGACCGGCAACGCTTATATCGAGCAGCAGGACAGCAACATCAAAGGCGACCGTATAACCTATCTGGTCAAAGAGCAGAAAATGCAGGCCTACAGCCAGGGTCAGAGCAAGCGCGTCACCACCGTGCTGGTGCCGTCGCAGCTGCAGGACAAGAACGCTAACAGCCCGAAAAAGAGTAACTGATCGCTATGGCCACTTTAATCGCAGAAAATCTGGCGAAGGCGTATAAAGACCGTCGCGTGGTGGAAGATGTCAGCCTGCAGGTGAAATCGGGCGAGATCGTTGGCCTGCTTGGCCCTAACGGCGCGGGCAAGACCACCACCTTCTACATGGTCGTCGGCATCGTACCGCGCGATGCGGGTCGCATCGTGATCGATGAGGATGATATCAGCATCCTGCCGCTGCACGCTCGCGCGCGTCGCGGCATTGGCTATTTGCCGCAGGAGGCGTCGATTTTTCGCCGCCTCAGCGTCTACGACAACCTGATGGCGGTGCTGCAAATTCGCGACGATCTCACTGAAGAGCAGCGTCAGGATCGCGCTAACGAGCTGATGGATGAGTTCCATATCGCCCATCTGCGCGACAGCATGGGTCAGGCGCTGTCGGGCGGCGAGCGCCGCCGCGTCGAGATTGCGCGCGCGCTGGCCGCTAATCCTAAATTTATCCTGCTGGATGAGCCCTTCGCCGGCGTCGATCCCATCTCGGTTATCGATATTAAAAAAATCATTGAGCATCTGCGCGACAGCGGGCTTGGCGTGCTGATTACCGACCATAACGTACGTGAAACCCTGGCGGTTTGCGAACGCGCCTATATCGTCAGCCAGGGGCGTCTTATCGCTCACGGCACGCCGAATGAAATTCTTGAAGATGAGCAGGTTAAACGGGTTTATTTGGGCGAAGAGTTCAGACTCTGATAAGGTGTCGTTAATACGATGTTTGCTTAGGAAATCCCGTCCTGAATATGAAGCAAGGTTTGCAACTCAGGTTCAGCCAACAGCTGGCGATGACTCCGCAGCTGCAGCAGGCCATTCGGCTGCTGCAGCTCTCTACGCTTGAGCTGCAGCAAGAGCTGCAGCTGGCGCTGGAGAGTAATCCGCTGCTGGAACAGGCTGAAATGCATGAAGAGATCGACAGCCGCGACTATCAGGAAGATGAGGTGCTGGACACGCGCGAGGCGCTTGAACAGAAAGAGCTGCCGGACGATTTGCCGCTCGACGCCACCTGGGACGAAATGTATACCGCAGGCACCCCTTCCGGCACCGGTACTGACTATCAGGATGATGAGCTGCCGGTCTATCAGGGCGAAACGACTCAGTCGCTGCAGGATTACCTGATGTGGCAGGTAGATTTAACGCCCTTTACCGATACCGATCGCGCTATCGCCACCTCGATCGTCGACGCCATCGACGATACTGGTTATCTTACCGTTTCGCTTGAGGATATCCTCGACAGCATGGGCGATGAAGAGCTGGCGCTGGATGAGGTCGAGGCGGTGCTGAAGCGTATTCAGCGCTTCGATCCGGTGGGGGTTGGCGCGCGCGATCTGCGCGACTGCCTGCTGGTGCAGCTTTCCCAGTTCGCGCCGACCACGCCGATGCTGGCCGAGGCGCGCCTGATCGTCAGCAATCATCTCGACCTGCTGGCCAACCACGATTTCCGCAGCCTGATGCGCGTCACCCGTTTCAAAGAAGATGTGCTGAAAGAGGCGATGCTGCTGATTCAGTCGCTGGATCCGCGTCCTGGCCAGTCGGTGCAGACCGGCGAGCCGGAATATGTCATTCCCGATGTGCTGGTGCGTAAGGTCGGCAAGCGCTGGACGGTGGATCTCAACGCCGATAGCGTGCCGCGTCTCAGGATCAATCAGCATTACGCCGCTATGGGCGGCGCGGCGCGGAACGACAGCGACAGTCAGTTTATCCGCACTAATCTGCAGGAAGCGCGCTGGCTGATCAAAAGTCTGGAAAGCCGCAACGATACGCTGCTGAAAGTCACGCGCTGCATCGTTGAGCAGCAGCAGGCCTTTTTCGAACAGGGTGAAGAGTTTATGCGTCCTATGGTGCTGGCGGATATCGCCCAGGCCGTGGATATGCATGAGTCCACCATCTCTCGCGTGACCACGCAGAAATACCTGCACAGCCCGCGCGGCATCTTTGAACTTAAATATTTTTTCTCCAGCCATGTGAATACCGAAGGCGGTGGCGAAGCCTCTTCTACGGCGATCCGCGCGCTGGTGAAAAAATTAATCTCGGCGGAGAATCCCGCTAAACCCTTGAGCGACAGCAAGCTCACCACCATGTTATCTGAACAGGGCATTATGGTGGCGCGCCGGACCGTCGCTAAATATCGCGAGTCTTTATCTATCCCGCCCTCCAACCAGCGCAAACAGCTGGTTTGACCGAAATGAGAAGGAAGACCTATGCAGCTAAACCTCACTGGGCAAAACGTTGAAATCACTGAACCACTGCGTGAGTTCATCAATACGAAATTTGCCAAACTGGAACACTACTTCGATCGTATTAATCAGGTTTATATTGTTCTGAAAGTGGAAAAGGTCACTCAGGTTGCAGAGGCGACTTTGCACGTCAACGGCGGCGAGCAGCACGCCACGTCGGAAGCGGAAGATATGTATGCGGCGCTTGACGGACTGGTGGATAAACTCGTCCGTCAGCTCACCCGGCATAAAGACAAACTGAAAAAACACTAACCTTCACGCTTGCAGCGCGCCTGTCGCGCGCTCAGGGCGGTCAGGATGGGGCGGATTTACCGCCCCGTTTTGCCATCTGTGCAAGCGCCACGGGATACCGCGCGGCTGTTTAGCGCGGCAGGCCCGCGGCTCTGTGAACTCGCAAGTGAAACGACAATGAACAACGATCTGACACTGGAACTGAGCACCGTGCTGACGCCGGACTGTACGCGCAGCGGCGTACACTGCCAGAGTAAAAAGCGCGCGCTGGAAATTATCAGCGAGCTGGCAGCGAAGCAGCTTAATCTGCCGCATCAAACGCTGTTTGAAGCGATCCTGACCCGTGAACGCATGGGCAGCACCGGTATCGGCAACGGTATCGCCATTCCGCACGGTAAGCTGGAAGAGGACACGCTGCGCGCCGTCGGTGTTTTTATCAGTCTCGACCAGCCTATCGCATTCGATGCGGTAGATAACCAGCCGGTCGACCTGCTGTTTGCGCTGCTGGTGCCAGCGGATCAGTGCAAAACCCATCTGCACACCCTGTCTCTGGTCGCGAAACGCCTGGCGGATAAGACCGTGTGTCGCCGCCTGCGTGCGGCACAGAGCGATGAAGAACTCTACGCCATTATTACAGAAGCTCCAGAGGAGCAGTAACGCGCGCTGCGCTTTTACCGGCGTGCGCGCTGGTTTAAAACGGGAGAGAAGGTCATGGTGCTGATGATCGTTAGCGGTCGGTCAGGCTCAGGAAAGTCGGTGGCGCTTCGCGCGCTGGAAGATATGGGGTTCTACTGCGTTGATAACCTGCCCGTGGTGCTGCTGCCCGAGCTGGCGAATTCGCTGGTGGAGCGCAATATTTCGGCCGCCGTCAGCATTGATGTGCGCAATATGCCGGAGTCGCCAGAGGTATTCGAACATGCGCTGAACAATCTGCCGGATGACTTTTCGCCGCAGCTGCTGTTTCTGGACGCCGATCGCAATACGCTAATCCGCCGCTATAGCGACACGCGCCGCCTGCACCCGCTCTCCAGCAAAAATCTGTCGCTGGAAAGCGCTATCGATGAAGAGAACGATCTGCTGGAGCCGCTGCGCTCCCGTGCCGATTTAATTATCGATACCTCTGAAATGTCGGTCCACGAGCTGGCCGAGATGCTGCGCACGCGCCTGCTGGGCAAGCGCGAACGCGAACTGACCATGGTATTTGAGTCTTTCGGCTTTAAGCACGGCATCCCCATCGACGCCGACTACGTTTTCGACGTGCGCTTTCTGCCCAACCCGCACTGGGATCCCAAACTGCGGCCGATGACCGGCCTCGATCGCCCGGTGGCGGCGTTTCTCGATCGCCATACTGAAGTACACAACTTTATCTATCAGACGCGCAGCTATCTTGAGCTTTGGCTGCCGATGCTGGAAACCAACAACCGCAGCTATCTGACCGTTGCCATCGGCTGCACCGGCGGTAAACACCGTTCGGTCTATATTGCCGAACAGCTGGCGGATTACTTCCGCTCACGCGGCAAAAACGTGCAGTCACGCCATCGTACGCTGGAAAAACGCAAATCATGACCGTCAAACAAACTGTGGAAATCAAAAATAAGCTGGGCATGCACGCGCGTCCGGCCATGAAGCTGTTTGAGCTGGTACAGAGCTTCGATGCCGACGTGCTGCTGCGTAACGAATCCGGCACCGAGGCGGAGGCCAGCAGCGTCATCGCCCTGCTGATGCTCGACTCGGCGAAAGGCGGCCATATTGAGATTGAAGCCAGCGGCCCGGAAGAGCGTCAGGCGCTGGCTGCCGTCATCGAACTTTTCGAGGCTGGCTTCGACGAAGAGTAAAGGCTAGTTGAGATGATGGCGCTGCAAAAAGCCTTCTCCACCCAGCTGGCGCATCTGGCGCATAATCCACTGCTGACGCTGCCGCACATAGCCTGAGGGGGCGTCAGCGCGAAAACGGATGGGGTTCGGCAGCACCGCCGCCAGCAGCGCCGCTTCCGACAGGGTTAATCGACTGGCAGGCTTGTGAAAATAGCGCTGCGCCGCCGCCTCCACGCCGAAGGTGCCCTGACCGAACTCAGCGATATTCAGATAGACCGTCAGGATGCGACGCTTGGTCCAGACGGTTTCGATGCCGACCGTTAAACCCGCTTCCAGCCCTTTCCGCACCCAACTGCGTCCATCCCAGAGAAAGAGATTTTTCGCCGTTTGCTGCGACAGCGTCGAGGCACCGCGCATTCGCTCGCTTTCGCTGTCCAGCGCCGTTTCAATCGCGTCGACGTCAAAACCCCAGTGCTCGGGAAACTTTTGGTCTTCTGCGGCGATCACCGCCAGCGCCATCCAGGGCGATATGTCGTCATGCCCCGCCCAGTCGGCGTGCGCGACGTAATGAAAATCGCCGCGCAGCCAGGCACCAATTTGCCGTTCCGCCATTACCGCTGAAAACGGCACCGGCAGAAAGGAAAACAGAATAATTCCTGCGACCCAGATACCGACTACAGCGATCGCTGCGCCAGTAACAGCGCGCTTAAGGCGTTGCCAGCGCTTTCCTTTATTCTTGCTCATGCAATCTTCTCTTACCTGTTCCCTGCATTAATCAATTTCCGACGTGATGAAAGCCGCGTCTTGGTCAAAATCGCTGAAGAAGCGCCAAAAGATGCGCGTAAGATAACCGCCACCACGAGATTTTACCGCCAAAATATTAAAACAGATCCAGTGACATCAAGCACTTCCGCAAAAAAGGAATCGGTTCCATACCTGCTGCATGCTTATCCCTTTTTACGCCCTTTACTTAATTATTTGTGATAAGCGCCGCCTTGAATGATTCAACTTTCTAAACTGTGCCAGATTCCGCACTGTTGCGCTTTTCACCAATTGAAGCGAATGGTTACACAATTGACAACCTCATGCCGCGAATTTGATTTCCCGCATACTGGCTCAACCATTAAAACTGACGCGTCAACCGCTGTAATTTGGCAGGACTCAATTCAAAACTGGAACTTTAAGGGCGCGCTTTCCAAAACGTTTTGGATAAGATTATGGTAAGTGCAACTTAAACTTTATATTTCATCAGGTTACCATGATTATGGATGCCAAAAACCGCCTTAAGCCTTTTTCCCTGGCTTAAGGCCATGTTCCGGTGGTTGCGGCTACTGAAAACCGCACAAAAAATGCAACAATTGGTCAAAATGAGCGCAATGCAACGCAGAAATTAATTCCTTACTTGACTGTGTTGCCAAATTAATGTTTTCTGTATTTAAACGCTGCTCAACATCACACATTTTAATGAATCTTTACCTGGTCATTGATGAATTTGCTAAGGTGATGGCAGACGTTAACCGATACCACGCTGCTGCATTTAAACGCCTCCAAGTAGAGCAACAGCGACTTTTTCCCTGGTGTTGGCGCAGTATTCGCGCACCCCGGTCTTCGACTGGGGTCATTTTTTTTAGCCCCCCTGGTTTTCTCTTTCCACCACCCAGTCGCGCAATACCTGAACATCATGGCGCCATTCGCGCTTGAGCTCTTCGACCCATTCTCCTACGTTGTCCCACCATGCCGGCAGCTCCGGGCTTTGAATCTGTTTAGCCACCTGCTGCAGGTGCTGTAGCCCAACCGATCCCGCCGCGCCTTTGATTTTGTGCCCCTCTTCCGCAATACCTTTCTGGTCGCGCGCCATCAAATTTGAATCGAGCACCTCCAGATAGCCAGGCATCATCTGTTCGAACATTGTCAGGCTCTGTGTAATCAGGCTGGGGCCCACTAGTTCAATATATTGTTCCAGCATAGGCACATCCAGCAGCGCGCGCGTCTTGCCATCGATTTCCGGGTGGTCAGCACCCGCCTCTTCGTTCTGATGATCCCAGAACTTTTTGATCATGGCGGTCAGCGCCGGCACGGAGAGCGGTTTGCTCAGCACATCGTCCATACCGGCCTCCAGATACTCTTTTTTGTCTTTGAGCACGTTGGCGGTGAGCGCCACCAGCGGCGGCAGGCTGGCGTCCGGATAGCGCTGATGGATAGCGCGCGAGACGTCGAGACCCGTCATATCCGGTAGCTGGATATCCAGCAGGGCGAGATCAAATTCCAGCGGATCAAACATCTCCAGCGCAGCCTGGCCGGTCATGGCGACCTCGACGCTGCAGCCAAGCTTCTCCAGCACTGAACGCGCCACGATCACGTTCAGTTCGATATCTTCCACCAGCAAAACGTGCAGCGCTGGCAGCGGCATGCTGCTGTCTCTGCTGTCATCCTCTACCTCTTCGGCCACGCGCGGCGCCTTAATCAGTACGGTAAAGCATGAGCCCTGCCCCGGCGCGCTGCGTACGGTAATATCGCCGCCCATCGCCTGCGCCAGACGACGCGATACCGCCAGCCCGATGCCGGTGCCAGTCGCAGGCTTGCCGCCGTGCTGATCTTTTACCTGGTAATACATGGCGAAGATCTTGTCCTGCTCTTCCTGCGGAATGCCCTGCCCCGAGTCTTCAACCTCAAAGCGCAGCGTCTCGTTCGATTCATAGGCGACGCGCACCACAATTTCGCCCTGCTGGGTGAACTTCACTGCGTTGCCGATCAGGTTCCACAGGATCTGACGCAGGCGCGTACCGTCGGCGCAAATCTTGTGCGGCAGCGGCAAATCAGGCGCCATCACGAACTTAAGCCCTTTCGGCTGCGCCAGCAGCCCGGAAAGGTTCTCCAGATCCGCCAGGAAGCCGGTGAAGTCGAGCGGCTGGTTATCCAGCTGCACCTTGCGGCGCTCGATCTTGTCGACCTCAATGACGTCATTGAAGATGTTGCCGAGCGTAATGGCAGAGACGTGAATGGTTTTCAGGTATTTCAGCTGCTCCTGATTGAGATCGGTATCAAGCAAAATGCGGCTCAGGCCGACAATGCCGTTAAGCGGCGTACGCAGCTCGTGGCTGATCGTAGAGATAAAGGTGGTTTTCTCCCGGCTGGCGTTCTCCAGCGCGTCCTGGTAGCGCTTACGCTCGGTAATATCGCGGCCAAAGCCCATCAGGCCGCTGCGTTTGCCGACGCGGTCGTAGTAGGGCACTTTACGAATTTCAAAACAGGCTTTGCGCCCGTCCGGGTACTGCAGCCACTGCTCATAAGTGAGCGATACGTTATGGCGGAAAACTTTTTCATCCGTCTCCAGCACTTTGGTAGCCGCGTCGTCGTCGTAGATATCGCGCGGCGTCAGGCCAATCAGCTGCTTTTCGCTTTTGCCGGTCAGCAGCTCCATAGCGCGGTTACAGCCGGAGAACTGCTTGTCGATATTGCGGTAGAACACCAGATCGGGCGAAGCGTCGAGAAAAGAGCGAAGAAATGAAGATTGCTGTTCCAGTTCGATCTGCGCCTGTTCGCGGCGTGCCATCTCCTCGCGCAGCTTATCCATCACCTGCTCGCGCGCCTGCTCCGCCTTGATACGATCGCTAATTTCCTGATTGAGCTGGGTGATGGTTTCTTTCATTTGCTGATTGAGCTCTAAATCACGGGTGCGCATCTCCTCCAGCTTATCCACCAGCCGCGACAGACGCTGACGGGACTCCTCCAGCTGATCGACCACCACCGAGAGAAAGTAAACCGCCCAGGGTGTAATCAGCAGCCCGAAGAACACCGAACGTACCACGTCGATGCTTTCGACATGGCCGCGCAGCACCATGGTCACCGCCATCTGTACCACCATCGCCAGCACCACCAGCGCCGACGCCAGCAGCAGCGAAAAACGCACCAGTCCCAGCTTAACCATCAAATCAACATAATACTGCGCCAGCAGGCGAATCTGTTTCATACGAACTCCCTGGAAAAGAACAGGTTCATCATAACGTAATTACGCGACTGATGGCGCGGCGAAGCGCCGGAAAACGCGCGTTATGCCCCGTTATGGTGCATCTGACGCCACGATCGCCGACGATGCCTGCGCTGGCGCTAAATCACTTGACTAATTGCACCAACCGAATAATCTGGAGGGCCGCCTGCTTCTCGGCGACTGTGATCCAACCCTCTCTTTTTCTTTATTGACAGCCTCCCGTTGTCCCGGCCCCCTTTTTCCATTTGAATAGAAATTCATTTTAATTGCGTGAATAGTCGCACGCAGCCTGATTAATTTTACTTATGGCGCTGGCTCATTTGCGGCAGAAAGGCTGTTATAAGAAAAACAGATACATGATGTGCGGGAAATCTGCTATTCAGCACATTCTGCTGTCAAAGCACATCAAACCAGCACGCCTAAGGGATATGACCGCTGCATGATAGTGAGACAGTTCACATTTCGGCCGGGCAGACACAGTGGCTGATCACCGCATTTTTCGCATTAAAGACGATAAAATTCATATAGTTAATTGATAACTCCTCGCTAAAAAGACGACCAGGAATGCTATTTGACCTTATTCCGCTTTCCCGATAAGTTGGAAATCCGCTGGAAGCTTTCTGGACGGGTACTCAACTCGTCATATTTATGCAGTAACAGAGATTCCCCCTGTAACAAGACCACGATGCTTGTGACAACGACGCCAAAGGCCAGACAGATGGGGCGACACAGGAGTGCAGCGCACGATGCGCGCCAGCCTGTCGCTTAGCACTTTCTGCGCCCGTAGCCCGACCAAAGGGAATCCACAGAGCCTGGGGAGGTTCACTGAAATGTTGTATGACAAATCCCTTGAAAAGGATAACTGTGGTTTCGGCCTCATCGCCCATATAGAAGGCGAACCTAGCCATAAGGTAGTGCGTACCGCTATCCATGCGCTGGCCCGTATGCAACACCGTGGCGCGATCCTTGCCGACGGCAAGACCGGCGACGGTTGTGGTCTGTTATTACAAAAACCTGACCGCTTCTTCCGCGTCGTTGCGGAAGAGAAAGGCTGGCGCCTGGCGAAAAACTACGCCGTAGGCATGCTGTTCCTCAGCCATGATGAGGAAGAGGCTCAGGCGAGCCGCCGCATTGTGGAAGAGGAAGTGGTCCGTGAAACCCTCTCTGTGGTCGGCTGGCGCGACGTGCCCGTCAATCAGGACGTCCTGGGAGAGATTGCCCTCTCCTCTATGCCGCGCATTCAGCAGCTCTTTATTAACGCCCCGGCCGGCTGGCGTCCGCGCGATATGGAGCGTCGCCTTTATATGGCGCGTCGCCGCGCGGAAAAGCGTATCGAACAAACCGATGATAAAGCGTTCTATATCTGCAGCTTCTCAAACCAGGTCAATATCTATAAAGGCCTGTGTATGCCGGCCGACCTGCCGCGCTTCTATCTCGATCTGGCGGATCTGCGCCTGGAATCGGCTATCTGCCTGTTCCACCAGCGCTTCTCCACCAATACCGTGCCGCGCTGGCCGCTGGCACAGCCGTTCCGCTATATGGCGCACAACGGCGAAATCAATACCATTGCCGGTAACCGGCAGTGGGCGCGCGCGCGCGCCTATAAATTCAATACGCCGCTGATCCCCGACCTGCAGAACGCCGGGCCGTTCGTTAATGAAACCGGCTCCGACTCCAGTTCGATGGACAACATGCTGGAGCTGTTCCTGAACGGCGGCATGGACCTGGTGCGTGCGATGCGCCTGCTGGTGCCGCCCGCCTGGCAGAACAACCCGGATATGGATCCGGAGCTGCGCGCCTTCTTCGACTTCAACTCCATGCATATGGAGCCGTGGGACGGCCCGGCGGGCATCGTCATGTCCGACGGCCGCTACGCCGCCTGTAACCTTGACCGTAACGGCCTGCGCCCGGCGCGCTACGTGATCACCAAGGACAAGCTGATTACCTGCGCCTCCGAAGTTGGCATCTGGGATTACCAGCCGGATGAAGTGGTGGAGAAAGGCCGTGTCGGTCCGGGCGAGCTGATGGTGATCGACACCCGTATCGGTCGCATCCTCCATTCGGCGGAAACCGACAACGATCTGAAGAGTCGCCATCCCTATAAAGAGTGGATGGAGAAAAACGTTAAGCGTCTGGTGCCGTTCGAAGATCTGCCTGACGACCAGGTTGGCAGCCGCGAGCTGAACGATCCGCTGCTGGCGACCTATCAGAAGCAGTTCGGCTACAGCAGCGAAGAGCTCGACACTATTATTCGCGTGCTGGGCGAAAACGGCCAGGAAGCGGTCGGCTCGATGGGCGACGACACGCCGTTTGCCGTGCTCTCCAGTCGCCCGCGCATTATTTATGACTATTTCCGCCAGCAGTTCGCTCAGGTGACCAATCCGCCGATCGATCCGCTGCGTGAAAACCATGTGATGTCGCTGGCGACCAGCATCGGCCGTGAAATGAACGTCTTCTGCGAAGCGGAAGGCCAGGCGCATCGCGTCAGCTTTAAGTCCCCTATCCTGCTGTGGTCAGACTTTAATCAGCTGACCACCATGGAAGGCGAGTACTATCGCGCCGACACGCTCGACTGCACCTTCGACCCGGCGACGCAAACCCTGGAACAGGCGATGCACGTGCTGTGCGATGAGGCTGAACGCATGGTGCGCGACGGCACCGTGCTGCTGGTGCTCTCCGATCGCGCCATCGGCGAAAACCGCCTGCCGGTTCCGGCGCCGATGATCGTCGGCGCGGTGCAGACGCGTCTGGTTGAGAAAAACCTGCGCTGCGACGCCAACATTATTGTTGAAACCGCCAGCGCGCGCGATCCGCACCATTTTGCCGTACTGCTCGGCTTTGGCGCGACGGCTATCTATCCCTATCTGGCCTATGAGTCACTGGCGAAGATGGTTGACAGCAACGTGATCGAAAAAGATTATCGCGCGGTAATGCTGAACTACCGTAACGGCATCAATAAAGGCCTTTACAAGATCATGTCCAAGATGGGCATCTCGACCATCGCCTCCTATCGCTGCTCGAAACTGTTCGAAGCGGTGGGCCTGCATGCCGATGTCTCGCGCCTCTGCTTCCAGGGCGTGGTCAGCCGCATCAACGGCGCCAGCTTCGCCGACTTCCAGCAGGATCTGACCAACCTGGCGAAACGCGCCTGGCTGCAGCGCAAGCCGCTGGACCAGGGCGGCCTGCTGAAGTATGTGCACGGCGGCGAGTATCACGCCTATAACCCGGACGTGGTGGGTACGCTGCAACGCGCGGTAGAAAGCGGCGAATACAGCGACTATCAGGCCTATGCGAAGCTGGTAAACGAGCGCCCAGTGGCAACGCTGCGCGATCTGCTGGCGCTGCAGCCAGGCACTGAATCCGTTCACATTGATGAGGTCGAGCCGGCCAGCGAGCTGTTTAAGCGTTTTGACACCGCGGCGATGTCTATCGGTGCACTCAGCCCAGAGGCGCATGAGGCGCTGGCCGAAGCGATGAACTCGCTCGGCGGCTACTCTAACTCTGGCGAAGGCGGCGAAGATCCGGCGCGCTACGGCACCAACAAAGTTTCGCGTATCAAGCAGGTCGCTTCCGGCCGCTTCGGCGTGACGCCAGCCTATCTGGCCAATGCCGACGTGATTCAGATTAAAGTGGCGCAGGGGGCGAAGCCAGGCGAAGGCGGCCAGCTGCCGGGCGACAAAGTCACGCCGTATATCGCGAAGCTGCGCTACTCCGTGCCGGGCGTCACGCTGATCTCCCCGCCGCCGCATCACGACATCTACTCGATCGAAGATCTGGCGCAGCTGATTTTCGACCTGAAGCAGGTGAATCCTAAAGCGATGATTTCGGTGAAGCTGGTCTCTGAACCAGGCGTCGGCACCATTGCAACCGGCGTGGCAAAAGCCTATGCCGACCTGATTACCATCGCTGGCTATGACGGCGGCACCGGCGCCAGTCCGCTAAGCTCGGTGAAATATGCGGGCTGCCCATGGGAGCTCGGTCTGGTGGAAACCCAGCAGGCGCTGGTCTCCAACGGTCTGCGGCATAAGATCCGTCTGCAGGTCGACGGTGGCCTGAAAACCGGCCTCGACATTATCAAAGCGGCGATCCTCGGCGCGGAAAGCTTCGGCTTCGGCACCGGTCCGATGGTGGCGCTGGGCTGTAAATACCTGCGTATCTGTCACCTGAACAACTGCGCGACCGGCGTAGCGACCCAGGACGACAAGCTGCGTAAGAATCACTATCACGGCCTGCCCTTCAAGGTAACCAACTACTTTGAGTTCATTGCGCGTGAAACCCGCGAGCTGATGGCCAGCCTGGGCGTGAAACGCCTGACTGACCTGATCGGCCGCACCGATCTGCTGAAAGAGCTGGACGGCTTCACCGCCAAACAGCAGAACCTGGATCTCTCGTCGCTGCTGAAAACCGCGACGCCGATGCCGGGCAAAGCGCTGCACTGCACCGAAGGCAGCAACCCGCCTTTCGACAAAGGCGAGCTGAATAAAGCGCTGCACGACCAGGCGATGCCGTTTGTAGAAGCGAGACAGAGCAAGACCTTCTTCTTCGACATTCGCAACACCGACCGCTCCGTCGGCGCGACGCTCTCCGGCGCTATCGCGGCGATCCACGGCGATCAGGGGCTGGCGGCGGATCCGATCCGCGCGCACTTCTCCGGCACCGCCGGTCAGAGCTTCGGCGTATGGAACGCTGGCGGCGTCGAACTGACGCTGACCGGCGACGCCAACGACTACGTCGGCAAGGGAATGGCTGGCGGCATGCTGGCAATCCGTCCGCCGGTCGGCTCGGCGTTCCGCAGCCACGAAGCGACCATTGCGGGCAACACCTGCCTCTACGGCGCGACGGGCGGCAAGCTGTTTGCCGCAGGCCGCGCGGGCGAGCGTTTCGCCGTGCGCAACTCGGGCGCGATTACGGTGGTAGAAGGGATCGGCGACAACGGATGCGAATATATGACCGGCGGCATCGTCTGCGTGCTGGGCCGCACCGGCGTTAACTTCGGCGCCGGCATGACGGGCGGCTTCGCCTACGTGCTGGATGAAGACGGCGAGTTCCGCAAGCGCGTCAACCCGGAGCTGGTGGAAGTGCTCAACGTCGACGAGCTGGCGATCCATGAGGAACACCTGCGCGGCCTGATCACCGAGCATGTACAGCACACCGGCTCCAGCCGCGGCGAAGAGATCCTCGCCAACTGGCCGCTCTGGTCGTCGCGCTTCGCGCTGGTTAAACCGAAGTCCAGCGACGTCAAAGCGTTGCTGGGTCACCGCAGTCGTTCCGCAGCCGAGCTGCGCGTGCAGGCACAGTAATAGTTTGCTCCGTCCGGCGCGGCCCGCCGGACGGGATAGCCGTAAGAGGTTACGATGAGTCAAAACGTATATCAATTTATCGACCTGCAGCGCGTTGACCCGCCAAAGAAGCCGCTGAAAATTCGTAAAATTGAGTTTGTCGAAATTTATGAGCCCTTTTCTGACAGCCAGGTAAAGGCGCAGGCCGATCGCTGTCTCTCGTGCGGCAACCCTTACTGCGAGTGGAAGTGCCCGGTTCATAACTACATTCCTAACTGGCTGAAGCTGGCGAACGAAGGCCGCATTATCGAAGCGGCGGAGCTGTCGCATCAGACCAACAGCCTGCCGGAAGTGTGCGGACGCGTCTGCCCGCAGGATCGTCTGTGCGAAGGCTCTTGCACCCTGAATGATGAGTTTGGTGCGGTCACCATCGGCAATATCGAGCGCTACATCAACGATAAAGCGATGGAGATGGGCTGGCGTCCCGATATGTCGCACGTTAAACCGACCGGCAAGCGCGTGGCGATTATCGGCGCGGGTCCGGCGGGCCTCGCCTGCGCGGACGTGCTGACGCGCAACGGCGTCAAAGCGGTGGTTTACGATCGCCATCCGGAAATCGGCGGCCTGCTGACCTTCGGCATCCCGTCGTTTAAGCTGGAAAAAGAGGTGATGATCAAGCGCCGCGAACTCTTTACCGGGATGGGCATTGAGTTTCAACTGAATACAGAAGTGGGCCGCGACGTGCAGATGAGCGACCTGCTAAACAGCTATGACGCCGTCTTCCTGGGCGTCGGCACCTACCAGTCAATGCGCGGTGGTCTGGAAAACGAAGATGCGCCGGGCGTCTATGACGCGCTGCCGTTCCTGATTGCCAACACGAAGCATACGATGGGCTTTGCGCAGCAGGAGGAACAGCCTTACATCAGTATGGAAGGCAAGCGCGTCGTGGTGCTGGGTGGCGGCGATACCGCGATGGACTGCGTACGTACCTCAATCCGTCAGGGTGCGACGCACGTTACCTGCGCCTACCGCCGTGACGAAGCCAACATGCCGGGCTCGAAGCGCGAGGTGAAAAACGCGCGTGAAGAGGGCGTGGAGTTCCAGTTCAACGTGCAGCCGCTGGGCGTCGAAATCAACGCCAGCGGTCGCGTCAGCGGCGTCAAAGTGGCGCGCACCGAGATGGGCCAGCCGGATGCGGCAGGACGTCGCCGCGCGGAAATCGTGCCGGGCTCCGAGCATGTGCTGCCCGCAGACGCGGTCGTCATGGCATTCGGCTTCCGTCCGCACAAAATGGAGTGGCTGGCCGACTTCAGCGTAGAGCTGGACGGTCAGGGACGCATTATCGCGCCGGAACAGGCTGAAAGCGCCTTCCAGACCAGCAACCCGAAAATCTTCGCCGGCGGCGATGCGGTGCGCGGTTCAGATCTGGTGGTGACAGCGATTGCTGAAGGGCGTAAAGCCGCCGAAGGCATCATGGACTATCTGGAAGTGTAAGGTTCACACAGCAACAAAAAAGCCGGCTATCGCAGCCGGCTTTTTTACAGGTTATTTCACCACCCGCAGCGACGGGCGATTGCCGCGCGGCGGCGGATCGTCATCCGGTGAGGGATCGTCTTCGCTGGCGTCGTCCGGGCGGTCGCCATCGATCACAGACATCACCGGATCGACCGGCGTCTCTTCGACCTCCTGCGCACCCAGCTCGTAGGCGGGTTCTGGCTCAAACATCGTGCCCGCGCCGTTTTCACGCGCGTAGATTGCCAGAATAGCGGCCATCGGCACGGAGACCTGGCGCGGCACGCCGCCGAAACGCGCGTTGAAGCGCACTTCGTCGTTACCGAGTTCCAGGTTGCCGACCGCACGCGGCGCAATATTCAGCACAATCTGTCCATCGCGCGCGTATTCCAGCGGCACCTGAACCCCTTCCAGATTGATGTCGACCACCAGATGCGGCGTAAGCTGGTTGTCGAGCAGCCAGTCATAGAACGCGCGAAGCAGGTAAGGACGGCGGGCTGAGAGTTGCGACATTTCCATAGGTTAGCCCCGGGCTTGCAGGCGCATTTCACGTTCCGCTTCCGTCAGAGAAGCGAGGAAAGAGTCACGCTCAAATACGCGATTCATATAGCCTTTCAGCTCTTTCGATCCAGCGCCAGCCAGATCAATGCCCATTGACGGCAAACGCCACAGCAGCGGCGCCAGGTAGCAGTCCACCAGGCTAAACTCTTCGCTCATAAAGAACGGCGTGCGGGCGAACAGCGGCGCAATCGCCAGCAGCTCTTCGCGCAGCTGTTTGCGTGCGGCTTCCGCTTCCTGGCCGCTGCTTTTTTCGATGATGTGCATCAGGCTATACCAGTCCTGCTCGACGCGGTGCATCATCAGACGGCTTTCGCCGCGCGCAACCGGATAGACCGGCATCAGCGGCGGATGCGGGAAACGCTCGTCCAGATACTCCATGATGATACGGGATTCATACAGCGTCAGTTCGCGATCTACCAGCGTCGGCACAGTGCGATACGGGTTGAGGTCAATCAGATCCTGCGGCAGGTTATCCATTTCGACCTGCTCGATCTCTACACTAACGCCTTTTTCAGCCAGTACGATGCGTACCTGATGGCTGAAAATGTCAGTAGGACCGGAAAACAGCGTCATTACCGAACGTTTGTTGGCAGCGACAGCCATGAAAACCTCCAAGTTTGTTCACAAAAAGTTACTGCGAATAGCCAACCACACGGCGACTCACCTGCTCAATCGTTCGCTCACAGCCCGCGTTAGATCTGTCTTTCCGACATCCTGAGGGTTGACCGACATCACACGCCGACTGATGGGCGCAAAGTGACACAGAGTTTACCAGATTTTGGGCAGCTTGTGGGCGAGGATTCGAGATTTGCGGGGAATTTGCGAGCAGCGTGGGGGTTTTACGCGTTTTTTGACGTGACGGGCCAGGAAATAAAAAACCCGCCGAAGCGGGTTTTTTGTGCCAATCGCAGCAGCCGAAGCCGCAAACAATTAACGCTTGGAGAACTGCGGACGACGGCGTGCTTTACGCAGACCGACTTTCTTACGTTCAACCTGACGTGCGTCACGGGTAACGAAGCCCGCTTTACGCAGTTCAGCACGCAGAGATTCGTCGTACTCCATCAGAGCGCGGGTGATGCCGTGACGGATCGCACCTGCCTGACCAGAAATACCACCACCTTTAACGGTGACGTACAGATCGAATTTACCAACCAGGTCCAGCAGCTCCAGCGGCTGACGAACGACCATGCGGGCAGTTTCGCGACCGAAATACTGCTCCAGAGAACGTTGGTTGATAACGATGTTGCCACTGCCCGGCTTGATAAATACGCGAGCGGTAGAGCTTTTGCGGCGACCAGTGCCGTAGTTTTGAGTTTCAGCCATTGCCTGTAATCCCGATTAAATGTCAAGAACTTGCGGTTGCTGTGCCGCATGGGTGTGCTCGTTGCCCGCGTAAACTTTCAGCTTACGGAACATTGCACGGCCCAGCGGGCCCTTCGGCAGCATGCCTTTAACCGCGATTTCAATCACACGCTCAGGACGGCGAGCAATCATCTCTTCAAAGGTCGCCTGTTTGATACCACCGATGTGGCCAGTGTGGTGATAGTAAATCTTGTCAGTACGCTTGTTGCCAGTAACGGCGACTTTGTCAGCGTTCAGAACGATGATGTAATCACCAGTATCAACGTGCGGAGTGTATTCCGCTTTATGCTTACCACGCAGACGGCGCGCCAGTTCAGTCGCCAGGCGACCCAAGGTTTTGCCAGTTGCGTCAACAACATACCAGTCACGCTGTACGGTTTCTGGTTTAGCTGTAAAAGTTTTCATCGAAAAGCTTACCCAAATTAAGTTACACGTTGGTGAAAACCCAAACGCTTAAGTAAACGGTTGAGGCTCACACGACCATTTTGACCAGCAAGCCCACCCCTTCGGATAGAGTTACCGGAGCACAACGGATTCGGGAAATAAATCCAGTTGCTGTAACGTGGGGTCGCAAGATTATAGAGAAGTCGATTGCAAAAATCGAACCCTATTTGATCTTTTTCTTGCGCGCCCTTAAGGCAGATGCGGCAGCCGCAGATACTCCTCGCTCTGCATCTCCTGCAGGCGCGACAGGCAGCGCTGATACTCAAATTTCAGTCGCGTGCCCTGATAGATTTCGAACAGTGACGTTTCCGCCGCGACCACCAGCTTGACGTGGCGCTCGTAGAACTCATCCACCAGCGCCAGAAAGCGGCGCGCCTGATCTTCGGTTTTATAAATCATTACCGGTACGTCGTAGAGCAGCACGCTGTGGAAACGGCGCGACAGCTCAATATAGTCATGCTGGCTGCGCCCTTCTCCGCACAGCGTCAGGAAGTCGATCGCCAGCACCCCTTCGCTGACGCCCAGCGTCGCCATCTGGCGGTGGTTAATCTCCAGCACCGGCGCATCATCGCGCGCGCTGCCCGCCAGCGCCTTAAACATGCGCTCCATTTCGGCGTGCGTCGCCTCGTTCAGCGGCGAGTTCCACAGATGCGCCGAGGTCAGGGTGCGCAGCCGGTAGTCAATGCCGGCATCGACGTTCATCACGTCGCAGTGCTGTTTAATTTGCTCAATTGCCGGCAGAAAACGCGCGCGCTGCAGGCCGTTGCGGTAAAGATCGTCTGGCGGAATGTTCGAGGTTGCCACCAGCGTAATGCCGCGCGCGAACAGCGCTTCCATCAGGGTGCCGAGCAGCATGGCGTCGGTAATATCTGAGACAAAAAACTCGTCGAAGCAGAGAATGTCAGTTTCGGCTTTAAAGCGGTCGGCGATGATGAGCAGCGGATCGCTCTCTCCCTGCAGCTGGGTTAGCTCTTCATGCACGCGCAGCATAAAGCGATGGAAGTGCAGGCGCAGCTTGCGGTTGCCAGGAATAGACTGAAAAAACAAATCCATGACCCAGGTTTTGCCGCGTCCTACGCCGCCCCACATATAGAGGCCGCGCACCGGCGTCTGCACGTCGGTTTTCTCTTTGCCCATCAGTCGGGAGAGGCGGCCAAATAGTCCTTTGCCGCTGGCGGGCGGTTCGGGCTGACGCGCGAGTAAGGCCCGCTGAACGGCGTCCAGTCGGGTGATGGCATCGCGTTGTACATCATCGGGTTTAAAGTCGCCCTGCGACAGCGCTTGCTCATAGCGCGCAAGCGGAGATGAGGTTTGCATTGGTTCTCTCAGAATCCCTGAAAAGGTCTTATTCACAGATCGGTTGATGAAAAAAAGGCCGCTCTACACTAAGGCATGCCGCCTCAGAGTTCCACATCCATAAGATTAACGGGTATAGTGACTATTATTGAAATGGTGGATGCCCTACAAACAACGGAAATTACATGGGAGTCATTATGACCTGGGAATACGGGTTAATTGGTTTAGTCATTGGCATTATTGTCGGCGCGGTTGCCATGCGTTTCGGTAATAAAAAACTGCGCGAGCAGCGCAGCATGCAGTACGAGCTGGAGAAGTCCAAAGCAGAGCTGGCGGACTACCGCGAAGAGCTGACCAACCACTTCGCGCAGAGCGCCGAGCTGCTGGACAACATGGCGCGCGATTACCGCCAGCTCTATCAGCACATGGCGAAAGGATCGAACGATCTGCTGCCGAACCTGCCGGGCGAGAAAAACCCTTTTGCCTATCAGCTGACCGAAGCGGAAGCGGATAACGATCAGGCACCCGTCCAGATCCCGCGCGACTACTCCGAGGGCGCCTCTGGCCTGCTGCGTGGCGAACGCGCCGCGCGCGACTAGTCTTATTGGGGCGTAATCCGGTTGCGCCCCGCATTTTTGCGAACCCAAACCCTGAATCAGCTGTCACATACGTTTACTCCCCACTTTTCGCAGCGAGAGCGTTCTAGCAATGAAAAAACAAGCACGTCTGTTAAGCGCATTAGCCTTGAGTATCGGAATGAGCCTGGCCGCCACGCCTGCGGCGATGGCGACCTTGCCCGCGCAGATTCAGGGCCAGCCGTTGCCGAGCCTGGCGCCGATGCTGGAAAAAGTGTTGCCGGCGGTGGTCAGCGTCCATGTTGAAGGCACGGAAACCGCCAGCCAGGCGCAGGATATTCCGGAGCCGTTAAAACGCTTCTTCGGCCAGGGGCCTGGCGGCGATCAGGCACAGCCGTTCGAAGGCCTGGGCTCCGGCGTGATTATCGACGCCGCTAAAGGTTATATCCTGACCAATAACCACGTGGTCAACGGTGCGGACAAAATCAGCGTGCAGCTTGGCGACGGCAGCGAATATGACGCAAAGCTGATCGGTCATGACGAACAGACCGATATCGCGCTGATTCAGGTCGAAGGGGCGAAAAACCTGACGCAGGTGAAAATCGCCGACTCCGATCAGCTAAAAGTGGGCGACTTTGCGGTGGCGATCGGCAACCCGTTCGGGCTGGGTCAGACCGCGACCTCCGGCATCATCTCTGCGCTGGGTCGCAGCGGACTAAACCTCGAAGGGCTGGAGAACTTTATCCAGACCGACGCGGCAATTAACCGCGGCAACTCCGGCGGCGCGCTGGTTAATCTCAACGGTGAACTGATCGGCATCAACACTGCGATTCTGGCATCGAGCGGCGGCAATATCGGCATCGGCTTTGCGATTCCGAGCGACATGGCGATGAACCTGGCGCAGCAGCTGATTAAATATGGCGAAGTGAAGCGCGGTCAGCTCGGCATCAAAGGCACCGAGATGACGGCGGATATCGCCAAGGCGTTTAACGTCGATGCACAGCGCGGCGCGTTCGTCTCGGAAGTGCTGCCGCAGTCCGCCGCGCAGAAAGCGGGCATCAAGTCAGGCGATATTATCACCTCGATTAACGACAAGCCGATCACCAGCTTTGCCGAGCTGCGTGTGAAAGTGGGCACGACCGCGCCAGGCGAGAAAGTGAAGCTTGGCCTGTTGCGTGACGGCAAGCCGCTTTCGGTAGAGGTGACGCTGGAGCAAAGCGCACAGTCCACGGCCAGCGCGCAGCTCATGTCCCCTGCGCTGCAGGGCGCGATGCTGAGCGACGGCGCGACCAAAACCGGCGACAAGGGCGTGAAGATCGACAGCATTGAAAAAGGCACCCCGGCTGAGCAGGTCGGTCTGCAGAAAGACGATGTGATTGTCGGCGTTAACCGCACGCGCGTCACCAGCCTGGCTGAAATGCGCAAAGTGCTGGAAGGCAAACCGCCGGTGCTGGCGCTGAACGTGGTGCGCGGCGACGAGTCTATCTACCTGCTGCTGCGTTAATTCCTGCTACAGGCGAACAACACAAGCGCGTGTTTGTTCGCCTTTCTCGTGCTATTCTGCCCTGCGATCTCCCCCTGGCGTAAGTTAACACCATGTTTCCTAAACTTTTGCGTTCAGTGGTGCTGGGCCTGATTGTCGCCGGCATTTTGCTTGCGGCCCTGCCCGCACTGCGTATGGGCGGCACCAGCGCCCTTCTCGACCGTGACGACAGCGAAGACCAGACGCCTTTCAGCTTTAACGCCGGCGTCCGCCGCGCCGTGCCTGCGGTGGTCAACGTCTACAACCGTAGCGCCCACGGCGGCAATAATAATCGCGGCATCACTACGCTCGGTTCCGGCGTGATCATGAACGCCAAAGGTTATATCCTGACCAACAAGCATGTGATTAATAACGCCGATCAGATTATCGTGGCGCTGCAGGATGGGCGCTTTTTTGAGGCCAATCTGGTCGGCTCCGACGTCATGACCGATCTGGCGGTGCTGAAAATTACCGCGTCCAGCCTGCCAGTGATCCCAATTAACCCGCACCGCGTGCCGCATATCGGTGACGTGGTGATGGCTATCGGCAACCCTTATAACCTCGGACAAACCGTTACGCAGGGCATTATCAGCGCCACGGGCCGCGTCGGCCTGAGTTCATCAGGACGCCAGAACTTCCTGCAGACCGACGCCTCAATCAACCAGGGTAACTCGGGCGGCGCGCTGATTAACTCGCTGGGCGAGCTGATGGGCATCAATACCCTGACCTTTGATAAAAGCAATGACGGCGAAACGCCGGAAGGCATTGGCTTCGCCATCCCGACCGCGCTGGCGAGCAAGATTATGGATAAGCTGATCCGCGACGGCCGCGTTATCCGCGGCTATATCGGCATTACCGGACGCGAGCTGCCTGCGCTGCACAACCAGGGCAGCGGCATCGATCACGTGCAGGGCATTATCGTCAGCGTGGTGACGCCGGACGGACCGGCGGAAAAAGCGGGCATCCAGGTCAACGACGTGCTGCTGAGCGTGAACGGCAAGCCAGCCCTCTCCGCGCAGGAGACGATGGATCAGGTGGCGGAGATTCGCCCAGGCTCAGTGATTAAAGTCGAAGTGCTGCGCAACGATCGGAAGCTGACGCTGCCGGTGACCATTCAGGAGTTTCCCGACAGCGGGAATTAACCGAACGTCTTTCCGGCCGCACCGGCATTAAAACGCGGGTAGCGGGAACCGAAGAGCAAAGCGTCCCGCGACAGGGATGTCGCGGGCCGAGCGCGCATGGATGCCTTGAGCGACTTTGCGATCGGTTCCCGCTACTCGCGTAATCGCCCTACCCAGAAGAAAGCGTCCCGCTATCTTGTTTAGCTGCGATCTACCGGAAAGGCGATAACCTCGCTCAGCGAATCCGCCTTCAACGCCAGCATAATCAAACGATCCACCCCCAGCGCCACGCCGGAACATGCGGGCATGCCGTGCGTCAGCGCATCCAGCAGGTAAGTGTCGACCGGATGCTGCGGCAGTCCGCGCGCCGCGCGCCGCCGGTTATCCTGCTCGAAGCGCTGACGCTGCTCGCGGCTGTCGGTCAGCTCGCGGAAGCCGTTCGCCAGCTCAACGCCTTTATAGTAGACCTCGAAACGCTCCGCGACGCGGTGATCCTCGGTGCTGATTTCGGCCAGCGCCGCCTGGCTGGCAGGAAAATGATAAACGAAGGCTGGCTTATCGATGCCGATCTTCGGCTCCACGCCCAGCATAAACAGCAGCATCAGCAGGGTATCGCGATCCTCTTCGCGGTTCGCCAGCTCGCCCTCGCCCAGCTTCTCCGCCGCTTCGCGCAGCTGCGCTTTATCGGCCGATAGCGGGTCGAGATCGAGATAGCGAATAAATGCCTGCTGGTAGGAGAGCGACTCCGCGCTGTCGCACTCCAGCACCTGCTGCAGCAAATCGTCTACCTCGTTCATCAGGCGATACATATCGTAATGCGGGCGATACCACTCCAGCATGGTGAATTCAGGATTATGGTGGCGCCCCGCCTCTTCGTTGCGAAAACAGCGGCTCATCTGATAGATGGGCCCGCTGCCTGCCGCCAGCAGACGCTTCATATGATATTCCGGGCTGGTCATCAGCCAGAGATCGCGTCCCTGCGTCGCGCCGGGACCGACAAAGCGCGTCTGAAAGGGCACCAGATGGATATCGGTGACGGTCGCCTGGCTCATCGCTGGCGTATCGACCTCAAGGACGCCGCGATCGGCAAAGAAACGTCGAATTTCCGCGAGAATAGCGGCACGTTTCAACAAATTGGCAATGGGTGCGCTCGGCTGCCAGCTTGCCGTTTCGCTCATGGTGATGACTCCTTATACAAATAAGGGGTGGAAGTCTACCTGCATTGTTTCCGGCAGACAATCAGCCGTCCTGAGCCAGAGAAAAATCGCAGCGGCAACTATACTTACTCTGTTCAACCACAAAGGAATCGCTTATGTCCCCATGGAAAACCTTCATCGCAGGCCTGGGCTCAATGCTGTCAGTAGCCTGCTCTACCACGCCGCCGAAAAACGTTACCGTCGTCGAAGGGTTCGACAGCCAGCGCTATCTTGGCACCTGGTATGAGATCGCGCGACTCGATCACCGCTTCGAGCGCGGACTGGAACAGGTCACGGCGACCTACAGCCCGCGCGACGACGGCGGCCTTAAGGTGATCAACCGCGGCTACAAACCGCAGAAGCAGAAATGGCAGGAGAGCGTAGGCAAGGCGTACTTTACCGGCGACCCGCAGCGCGCCGCGCTAAAAGTCTCTTTCTTCGGCCCCTTCTACGGCGGCTATAACGTTATCGCGCTGGACAAAGATTACCGCTATGCGCTGGTGTGCGGTCCGAATCGTCACTATTTATGGATTCTCTCGCGCACGCCGCAGCTGCATGAGGGCGTGAAGCAGAAGCTGGTGGAACAGGCGCGGCAGGCCGGTTTCCCGGTCGAGGATCTGATTTGGGTTAAGCAGAAATAACCGGTACGACAGGATCGTACCGGCTTGAAGATATTACTGCGCGGTACGCTGAATAGCCTGGCCGCCCGCTTCTACGTCTTCGCCGACACCACGCGTGGTATTACAGGCGGACAGCAGAGAAGAGAGCACCAGCACTGAGAAAATCGCAACAATACTTTTCTTTAACATGGCAATATCCTTTTTGTGGTTGCAGTCAAGTACAGCGCTTTAAGCATAGCCCGCTTATGGCTAAACGTACTGAAGCACACCGAAAAAAGGTTATTGGGCGGAACGCTTTGCCGCGCACGGAGTGGCGCCGCAGGGTGGATATCATCTTCGTCGCGGCCATGAAAAGTCTTGCAGGCGCGCTGAGATGAAAAAGGCGCATCTCAGGATGCGCCTTCGCACTTATTTTACGCGTGAAACGTATTCGCCAGAGCGGGTGTCCACTTTAACCACTTCGCCAATCTGAACGAACAGCGGCACTTTAACCACGGCGCCGGTCGCCAGTTTAGCAGGCTTGCCGCCGGTACCAGCGGTATCGCCCTTCAGGCCCGGGTCGGTCTCAATCACTTCCGCTTCGATAAAGTTCGGCGCCTGAACGGCGATGGCTTTGTTGTTCCACAGAGTAACGATACACTCTGCGTTGTCCTGCAGCCACTTCTGCACGTCTTCCAGCACTTTCGACTCAACCTGGTACTGTTCGAAGGTTTCCGGATGCATAAAGTAGAAGAAGTCGCCGTCGTTGTAAGAGTACTGCAGCGTCATATCAATAACGTCCGCGCCTTCAGCCGAATCGGTAGACTTGAAGGTTTTCTCAACGCGCGTGCCGGTCAGCAGACGACGCATTTTAACGCGTGCGAATGCCTGGCCTTTACCTGGCTTAACAAACTCGCTGGATTCGATGGCGTAAGGTTCGCCTTCGAACATGATTTTAAGACCGGAACGAAAATCGTTGCTAAGATAAGTCGCCATAAAGGCCCTCTGTAAATATTGAACTGGTAATAGCCAAAAAAATGGCACACATTGTAACCCTAAAAACCCCTTCCAGAGAAGATTGGTTGCAGCAACTTGCTGATGTTGTCACCGAACCTGATGAATTACTGCGACTTTTAGGCCTTGAACACCATGCGGAACTGGCCGCTGGTCGCGATGCCCGTCAGCTTTTCGCGCTGCGCGTGCCACGCGCCTTTATCGCGCGCATGACGCCTGGGGATGCGCAGGATCCTCTGCTGCTGCAGGTGCTTACTCAGCGCGAGGAGTTTGTCCAGGCTCCTGGCTACAGCGCCGACCCGCTCGACGAGCAGAGCAGCGTCGTGCCGGGCTTATTGCATAAATACAGAAATCGCGCGCTCCTGCTGGTCAAAGGCGGCTGTGCGGTTAACTGCCGCTACTGCTTCCGCCGACACTTTCCCTATCAGGATAACCCTGGCAATAAGCGCAGCTGGCAAACGGCTATCGACTATATCGCCGCCCATCCTGAACTGGACGAAATCATCTTCTCCGGCGGCGATCCGCTCATGGCGAAAGATCATGAACTGGCGTGGCTGATTGAGGCGCTGGCGCAGATCCCCCACCTCAAACGACTGCGTATCCACAGCCGCCTGCCGGTGGTGATTCCGGCGCGCATTACGGACGGGCTGTGTCGGATGCTGGCGGAAACGCGCCTGCAGGTATTGATGGTGACCCATATCAACCATGCGCAGGAGATCGACGCCTCGCTGGTCGCCGCGATGCAGCAGCTGAAGCGGGCCGGCGTAACCCTGCTTAACCAGAGCGTGCTGCTGCGCGGCGTCAACAACGACGCTCAGGCGCTCGCCAGACTCAGCAACGCGCTGTTCGATGCGGGCATTCTGCCCTACTACCTGCACGTTCTGGATAAGGTGCAGGGCGCAGCGCACTTTTACGTTTCCGATGAAGAGGCGCGCGCGCTGGTACGCGCGCTGCTGACGCAGGTGTCCGGCTATATGGTGCCGAAGCTGGCGCGAGAAATTGGCGGCGAGCCGAGCAAAACGCCACTCGACCTGCAGCTGCGTCAGGAATAGCGGCCAACCTCTCGCCCCAAAAACTAACGGCCGGCAAAAACCGGCCGTTGTCTACCGCATGGCAAACTCGATTAAGCTTTTGCCGGGCACTTATAAACCTGCCCGTTCATTTTGCTGTCCAGAGGCGCGAAAGCGGACCACATGTTTTGCGTCGGGCTGGTGGCACCGTAAATCACATTGCCGCCCATTTCCGCCGCGCGGTTGCGCAGATCGTTGGCTGCGCCGCGCAGCGAGCTGCCCTCGCCGCCGGAACCGCTTAGCCAGTTACTCTGTGAACCGGTGACATTACCCAGAAGCTGACAGTCGCTGCCCGGTTGTTGATCGGTGAAGGTGACACGTTCGCCGCCAGCGCTCAGCTGATGAGAGCTGCTACATCCCGCCAGCAACAAGGTACCGACCGCCAGTCCGAGCAAGAGGTTAATCCGCATTGTAATCCCCATTTATTATCATCAGTATCGGGCGGCAGCGTAGCAGAAAAGTATCTCTTTTTTCTGAACATTCATTGCCCTGAGCCCGCAAAGCCGAAGGTTTGCGCCCTTACTTATACCCTTTTCATCTGCAAAAGAAAAACCCCCGACCGTTTCCGATCGGGGGTTTTTCAGAGAGCAAAAGCGTCAGGGCAATTACATCATGCCGCCCATACCGCCCATGCCACCCATGCCGCCTGCGCCAGCACCTAAATCAGGCGCGTCGCTTTTCGGCAGGTCGGTCACCATGCACTCGGTGGTGATCATCAGACCAGCAACAGAGGCCGCGTACTGCAGCGCAGAACGGGTCACTTTGGTTGGGTCCAGGATACCGAAGTCAATCATGTTGCCGTATTCTTCAGTCTGCGCGTTGTAACCGTAGTTGCCGTCGCCCGCTTTCACGTTGTTAGCGACAACAGACGGCTCTTCGCCGGCGTTAGAAACGATCTGACGCAGCGGCGCTTCCATTGCGCGCAGCGCAACTTTAATACCGACGTTCTGATCTTCGTTCTGACCACGCAGATCGGCCAGCTGTGCTGCAACGCGAACCAGCGCTACGCCGCCGCCTGCTACCACGCCTTCTTCTACCGCAGCACGGGTGGCGTGCAGGGCATCTTCAACGCGGGCTTTCTTCTCTTTCATTTCAACTTCAGTGGCTGCGCCGACTTTCAGAACGGCGACGCCGCCTGCCAGTTTCGCTACGCGCTCCTGCAGTTTTTCTTTGTCGTAGTCAGAGGTCGCTTCTTCGATCTGCTGACGAATCTGGGTTACGCGGCCCTGAATCGTCGCCTCTTCACCCACACCGTCGATGATGGTGGTGGTGTCTTTGTTGATAACAACGCGTTTTGCCTGGCCCAGATCTTCCAGCGCCGCTTTTTCCAGCTCCATACCGATCTCTTCAGAGATAACGGTACCGCCAGTCAGGATAGCGATATCCTGCAGCATCGCTTTACGACGGTCGCCGAAGCCCGGCGCTTTCACCGCAGCTACTTTCACGATGCCGCGCATGGTGTTGACCACCAGCGTTGCCAGTGCTTCGCCTTCAACATCTTCAGCGACGATCAGCAGCGGTTTGCCAGCTTTAGCAACGGCTTCCAGCACCGGCAGCATTTCGCGGATGTTGGAGATTTTCTTGTCAGCCAGCAGGATGAACGGTGATTCCAGTTCAACTGCGCCGGTTTCCGGCTTGTTGATGAAGTACGGAGAGAGGTAGCCGCGGTCAAACTGCATACCTTCAACCACGTCCAGCTCGTCCTGCAGACCGGTGCCTTCTTCAACGGTGATCACGCCTTCTTTACCCACTTTTTCCATCGCCTGGGCGATCAGGGTGCCGACGCTCTCATCGGAGTTAGCGGAAATGGTGCCGACCTGAGCGATAGCTTTAGAGTCTGAGCAAGGCACAGACAGCGCTTTCAGCTGCTCAACCGCGGCGACAACGGCCTGGTCGATACCGCGCTTCAGATCCATCGGGTTCATACCCGCAGCCACGGCTTTCAGGCCTTCGGTGATGATTGACTGAGCCAGTACGGTTGCAGTGGTGGTACCGTCGCCTGCTGCGTCGTTCGCTTTAGAGGCAACTTCTTTCACCATCTGCGCGCCCATGTTTTCGAACTTGTCTTCCAGTTCGATCTCACGCGCTACGGACACGCCATCTTTAGTGATGGTCGGTGCACCAAAAGATTTATCCAGAACCACGTTACGGCCTTTCGGGCCCAGGGTAACTTTTACTGCATCTGCCAGTACGTTCACGCCGCGCAGCATTTTTACGCGAGCGTCATTACCGAATTTTACGTCTTTAGCTGCCATTTCAATTGTCCCTTAAATTCGTTTCGTTCAGTGAGTTCCGCGTAATTACGCTTCAACAATCGCCAGAATGTCGCTTTCAGAGATGATCAGCACTTCTTCGTTGTCGATCTTTTCGGTTTTCGCGCCGTAGCCTTCGCTAAAGATCACCAGATCGCCAACTTTAACGTCCAGCGGCTTCACTTCACCATTTTCCAGGATGCGACCATTGCCCACGGCCAGAACTTCGCCACGGGTTGATTTGCCTGCTGCAGAGCCGGTCAGAACGATGCCGCCAGCAGATTTAGCTTCAACTTCTTTACGCTTGACGATAACGCGATCGTGCAACGGACGAATTTTCATTAGATAGCTCTCCTTTGAGAAGTCCAATCATTCAGTTTTTGGGTTGAACGCCGGGCTGCAGGGCTTCCGGCCTCGTGGTGCAAGAGATAGGGGCGGCTAAAATGGCTTTCAAGGGCACCAGGACAATTTTTTTACCTGACGATGACAACTGCCCATTTTTTGCGCGAAGGGCCGCTTCACCCCTGGCCCATAAAAAAAGCGCGACCCTCAGGTCACGCTTTTTTCTGCGCCGCGCTTAACGATTCCGGCGATCGTCATGGCCGATGCGATCGCTATCCTTGCGTTCATACTCGCCGTCTACGGTAAATCCGCTGTCCGGGCCAGCGCCTGGCCCGCGCCAGACGCGCAGGTGCGGCATCAGCTTCAGGGTCAGGTGTTTTTGCACCGGCGGCAGCAGCAGCAGCAGGCCGAGGAAGTCGGTAAAGAAGCCAGGCAGCAGCAGCAGAAAACCCGCGATGATCAGCGATACGCTTTTAATCATCTCTTCAGCTGGGCTCTCGTTACGCGCCAGCTTCTCCTGCATCAGCATAAAGTTTTTCATGCCCTGGTTTTTCACCAGCGACACGCCGATCGCCGAGGTGAAGATCACCAGCAGCATGGTCAGCAATACGCCCAGCGCGTGTGCCACCTGAATAAACAGGGTGATCTCAATCCAGGCGAGCGCAAAAATAATGATTAACGGTAACCAGCGCACCGTATTCTCCTTTTAGTCGGGCTGCTCTGCGTCAGGCAGGCAGGCAGCGGAAAATGCCCTATCAGATGGCATAGCCATGAGATGGGCCTGCCGCAACGCTAATTCAACCGCTGTTTTCAAATATTTACAGTGGAGTTAAATTTGTGCGTCATCTCACATATCGCGGTTATTGCAGCGATAATTGATGCAGGGACACGTAACCAGGCTCGCGCTTTAGCCCGGCGACAGCATATGATCGTGCGCGCCGGGGACGAGGCGGATACACTGTCGGCTCCGGCTTTCCACGACAAATTAACACATCACCTGTGATGGATGGCGCCAGCGCAAGCGGCCAATAACAAGAAGGTTATCATGGCGAACAACATTCGTATCGAAGAAGACCTGCTAGGCATGCGTGAAGTCCCCGCCGATGCCTACTACGGCGTTCATACTCTGCGTGCGATTGAAAATTTCCGTATCAGCAACAGTAAAATCAGCGATATCCCCGAATTCGTCCGCGGTATGGTAATGGTGAAAAAAGCCGCCGCGCTCGCCAATAAAGAGCTGCAAACCATTCCGCGCAATATCGCCAACACCATAATTCAGGCCTGCGACGAGGTGCTGAACAACGGCAAATGCATGGATCAGTTTCCGGTCGACGTCTATCAGGGCGGCGCGGGCACCTCGGTCAATATGAACACCAACGAAGTGCTGGCCAATATTGGGCTGGAGCTGATGGGCCATCAAAAAGGCGAATACCAGTTCCTCAACCCGAACGATCACGTCAATAAATGCCAGTCCACCAACGACGCCTATCCCACCGGCTTTCGCATTGCGGTCTACAGCTCAATCCTGAAGCTGCTGGACGCGATCAAAGAGCTGGGCGAAGGCTTTGAGCGCAAGGCGGCCGAGTTTGAGACCATTCTCAAGATGGGCCGCACCCAGCTGCAGGACGCGGTGCCGATGACGCTCGGCCAGGAGTTCCATGCGTTTCACGTGCTGCTGAACGAAGAGACGCGCAGCATTCTGCGCACCGCCGAGCTGCTGCTGGAGGTGAATCTGGGCGCCACGGCGATCGGCACGCGCCTCAACACGCCGGACGGCTATCAGCAGCTGGCGGTTCAGCGTCTCGCCGAGGTGAGCAACCTGCCGGTGGTACCAGCGGAAGATCTGATCGAAGCGACCTCCGACTGCGGCGCCTACGTGATGGTGCACTCGTCGCTGAAGCGTCTGGCGGTCAAGCTGTCGAAAATCTGCAATGACCTGCGCCTGCTCTCTTCCGGCCCGCGCGCGGGCCTCAACGAGATCAATCTGCCGGAACTGCAGGCAGGCTCTTCAATTATGCCTGCCAAGGTCAATCCGGTGGTGCCGGAAGTGGTGAACCAGGTCTGCTTCAAGGTGATTGGCAACGACACCACCTTAACCATGGCGGCGGAGGCGGGTCAGCTGCAGCTCAACGTGATGGAGCCGGTGATCGGCCAGGCGCTGTTCGAGTCGATCAGCATCCTGACCAACGCCTGCTACAACCTGCTGGAAAAATGCGTTAACGGCATCACCGCCAATAAAGCGGTGTGCGAAGCCTATGTCTTCAACTCTATCGGCATCGTCACCTACCTTAACCCGTACATTGGCCATCACAACGGCGACATCGTCGGCAAGATTTGCGCGGAGACCGGTAAAAGCGTGCGCGAGGTGGTGCTGGAGCGCGGCCTGCTGACCGAAAGCGAGCTGGACGATATCTTCTCGGTGCAGAACCTGATGTACCCGGTCTATAAGGCGCGTCGCTACACCGACGAAAACGAACAGTAGGTCAATTTTCACAATGATAAAAAAGGCGCGCTGCGATCAACACGGCGCGCCTTTTTATTTGGTACATAACCGGCTCTTTTTCTCACTCTTATGAGGTGACGAATGATCGTCGTTGAATTAGCGATCGTCCTGCTGGCGATCTGGTTGGGCGCGCGTCTGGGCGGTATCGGTATCGGATTCGCGGGCGGGCTGGGCGTGCTGGCGCTGACGCTGATCTGCGGGCTGAAGCCCGGCGCCATCCCCTTTGACGTGATTGAAATTATTATGGCGGTGATCGCCGCCATCGCCGCGATGCAGGTCGCGGGCGGCATGGATTATCTGGTCAGCCTGGCGGAACGACTGCTGCGTCGCCATCCGCGCTACGTTACGCTGCTGGCGCCGCTGGTAACCTATATGATGACGCTGCTGGCGGGCACCGGCCATACCGCCTTCTCGACGCTGCCGGTCATTGCCGAAGTGGCGAAAGAGCAAGGCGTGCGCCCGTCGCGCCCGCTCTCTATCGCCGTGGTCGCCTCGCAGATCGCCATTACCGCCTCGCCGCTCTCCGCCGCGGTGGTGTTCTTCGCCTCGCTGCTGGAGCCGCGCGGCGTCGGCTATATCGCCCTGCTGGCGATCGCCATCCCCTCGACGATGATCGGCCTGTTTCTCGCCGCGCTGGTCACCAACTTCCTCGGCAAAGAGCTGCATGAAGACGAGGTCTATCAGGCGCGCCTCGCCAAAGGCGAGGTGAAGCTGCGCGGGGCGAGCCGCTATGAAGAGAAGCCCGGCGCCAGACGGTCAGTGCTGCTGTTTCTGGTCGGCATCATCGCCGTGGTGCTCTACGCTACCGCCATCAGCGACGGCGTCGGCCTGATTGCCGATCCGCCGCTGCCGCGCAACGAGGCGATCGTGGTGTTTATGCTGACCATCGCCACGCTGATCTCGCTGAGCTGTAAAATCGACACCAGCGCCATCCTCAGCGCCAGCACCTTCAAGTCGGGCATGAGCGCCTGCGTCTGCGTGATGGGCGTCGCCTGGCTCGGCGATACCTTTGTCAAAGCGCACATCGGCGAGATCCAGCAGCTGGCGGGCGACTTGCTGCAGCAGGCGCCGTGGCTGCTGGCGGTGGCGCTCTTTTTCGCCTCGATGCTGCTCTATTCGCAGGCCGCCACCGCCAAGGCGCTAATGCCCGCCGCGCTGCTGCTGGGCGTATCGCCCCATACCGCCATCGCCTCCTTCGCCGCCGTTTCCGCGCTGTTCGTGCTGCCGACCTATCCGACGCTGCTGGCAGCGGTGGAAATGGACGACACCGGCTCGACGCGCATCGGCAAATATGTCTTTAACCACGCCTTTATCGTGCCGGGGGTGCTGGCGATTGCGCTGTCAGTACTGTTCGGCTTTTTGATCGGCGGCCTGGTGCTGTAGCGCGGTTACAACCGGTAAAACCTGAGGTGCGGCGAGCGTGCTATTATCCACGCTTTCCGCAACAGGAGGAGCAACGCGATGAACGCCGTTGTCATTCTTTGTACCGCGCCAGATGAAGCCTGCGCGCAAAGGCTCGCCGCCCTGGCGCTGGAGGCGAAGCTCGTCGCCTGCGTCACGCTGCTGCCCGGCGCCACGTCGCTTTACGTCTGGCAGGGCACGCTGGAGCAGGCCAGCGAAGTTCAGCTGCTGTTAAAAAGCAGTACAACGCACCAGCAGGCGCTGATGGATCTGCTGAAGCGCGAACATCCCTTTGAGGTGCCCGAACTGCTGGCGCTACCGGTTCAACATGGAGACAGTGAATATTTGTCATGGCTGCACGCATCTCTTGCCTGATCGCCTTTGCGCTGGCGCTGTTTATCGCGCTGCCGACCCAGGCGTCGATTTTCTCCCCTAACGCCAGCAGCCGCTTTGTCCCTGTGGACCAGGCGTTTGCTTTCGATTTTAGCCAGCAGGGCCGGCAGCTGACGCTCAGCTGGAAGGTCAAAGAGGGCTATTACCTTTACCGTCAGCAGATTCATGTCAGCGCGCAGCAGGCGCAGATCGCGCCGGTGACGCTGCCGCCAGGACAGCCGCATGAGGATGAGTTCTACGGCAAAAGCGAAATCTATTCGCAGGATCTTCAGGTGCCGGTGCAGCTGCGCCAGGCCGCCAGCGGCGCCAGCCTCAGCGTGACCTGGCAGGGCTGCGCGGCGGCGGGCTTCTGCTATCCGCCCGAGACGCGCACCATTCCGCTGACGCCGGTGGCCGCAGGTGCGACATTGCCAGCGCCCAGCGTCTCGCCCGCGCCAGCCGCGCCGCTGCCCTTCTCGCCGCTCTGGGCGCTGCTGATCGGCATCGGCGTCGCCTTTACCCCCTGCGTGCTGCCAATGTATCCGCTCATCGCCGGCATTATTCTCGGCGGCCAGCGCAGCGGCTCCCTGCTGCGGCTGTTTAGCCTTGCCTTAATTTACGTGCTGGGCATGGCGCTCACCTATACGCTGCTGGGCGTGGTGGTCGCGGCGGCTGGCCTGCGCTTTCAGGCGGCGCTGCAGCATCCTTATGTGCTGATCGGCTTGTCGCTGATCTTTATTCTGCTGGCGCTGTCGATGTTTGGCCTGTTCCAGCTGCAGCTTCCCGCCAGCGTCCAGACGCGGCTGACGTTATGGAGCAACCGCCAGCAGGGCGGATCGCTGCCCGGCGTTTTCCTGATGGGCGCGCTGGCGGGGCTAATCTGCTCGCCCTGCACCACCGCGCCGCTCAGCGCCATTCTGCTTTATATTGCCCAGAGCGGAAATCTCTGGGCAGGCGCCGGCACGCTGTGGCTCTACGCCATGGGCATGGGCCTGCCGCTGATCGTGGTCACGTTGTTCGGCAACCGCCTGCTGCCGAAAAGCGGGCCGTGGATGCAGACAGTCAAGCAGGGTTTCGGCTTCGTGATCCTGGCGCTGCCGGTATTTTTGCTGGAGCGCGTACTGGGCGATGTGTGGGGAGTGCGGCTCTGGAGCGCGCTAGGCGTCGCCTGTTTCGCCTGGGCTTTTTGCAGCAGCCTGCGCGGCCAGGGCGGCAGATGGCGACTGGTGCAGATAGCGATGCTGGCGGCGGCGCTGATCAGCGCGCGCCCCTTGCAGGAGTGGGTCTGGGGGACGCCCGCCGCGGCGCAGACCGCAGCGCAGCTTCCCTTCCAGCATATCGCCTCCGCGCCGCAGCTGGACGAGGCGCTGCGGCAGGCCAACGGCCGCGTCACCATGGTCGACCTTTACGCCGACTGGTGCGTCGCCTGCAAAGAGTTCGAAAAATATACCTTTAGCGATCCAGGCGTGCGTGAGGCGCTCGGTCGTTACCAGCTGTTGCAGGCGAACGTCACCGCGAATAACGCCACGGATAACGCGCTGCTGCAGCATCTTCAGGTGCTCGGCCTGCCGACCATTCTGTTTTTCGATGCGCAGGGCCGCGAAATTCCCGGCTCGCGCGTGACGGGCTTCCTCAACGCAGAGGATTTCCGCGCGCATTTGCAGAATCGGGCGCGTTGAACGACACTGGAATCCCCCGCCTCAGGCGGATGCGTAAAGAGAGGAGACGTCATTTGCAGCGTGAACAGGTACTCGAGCATGCGTTGAACGTGCTCGAAAAAAATGGACTGGCGGCGACGACGTCATTACTGCCGCAGCTGGCGGCTAGCAGCGACATGACGCTGACCCAGCTGGAAGCGCTCTGGCCCGACAGCGACGCGATGCTTTACGATGCGCTGCGCTATCACGGGCAGCAGATCGACACCTGGCGGCGTCAGGTTTTGCTCAGCGAGCAGCTTGACGGCGAGCAGAAACTGCTGGCGCGCTATCATGTGCTGAGCGAACAGGTGCAGAAAGGCCGCTTCCCCGGCTGTCTGTTTATCGCCGCCTGCAGCTTTTATCCGCAGCCGGATCAGCCGGTGCATCAGATTGCCGAACAGCAGAAACAGGCCTCCTGGCACTTCACGCACAGCATTCTGGTGGAGCTGGGGCTGGATAATCCAACGATGGTGGCGGACCAGCTGGAGCTGATTCTGGAGGGCTGCCTCAGCAAGCTGCTGGTGAAGCGTAACGTGCAGGACGTGGCGACAGCCAAACGTCTGGCAGAAGATGTGCTGCGCATCGCGCTGTGCCGCGCTAACGGCGCGCTGGCCTAGGTTTTTGCCGCTTCTGCCTGAAAAGCAGGCAATCAGTCACGTTTTCCCGCTTTTTTACTGGAAAGGCGTTGACGCGAAGCGGCCATTACGGTTTAATGCGCCCCGTTGCCCGAATAGCTCAGTCGGTAGAGCAGGGGATTGAAAATCCCCGTGTCCCTGGTTCGATTCCGGGTTCGGGCACCACAAATTAGAGAACCCAGCCTTATGGCTGGGTTTTTGCTTTTGTGCCCTTCTTCACTTATCTCAACGTTCCGCATGGCTAACACTCGATCCAGACTGCGCCCGCCTCCGCCGACTTGACGCACTGTTCCACCCAGCGCACGCCCGCCAGCCCGGCATGAACGTCGGGATACCAGAAGCTTTTCAGGAAGGCGGCGTCGCCACGATCGCTGGCGGCGAAGGCCTGCGCGAAGCGGCGATAGAGATTCGACCAGGCGTCGAACAGCCCTTCGCTATGGCCGCCGCCGATGCGATCCTCTTCCAGCGCGCGCGGTGCCAGGTAAGGCATACCGCGCTCAAGAATGCGCACCGGCTCGCCCTGCACTTCGTAGCGCAGCTGGTTGGGCTGTTCGTCCCACCACTCCAGACTCGCCTTCGCGCCGACGATACGGATTTTCTGGCCGTGCATCGACCCGCAGTTGACCGCCGAGGCCCAGAGCGTGCCGACCGCGCCGTTATCATACTCCATCATCACAAAAGCATTATCTTCCAGCGGCGCGCGCGTGGCGACAAAGCTCTGCCGGGCGCAGAGCAGGCGTTTGACCTTTAGCTGCGGCGCCATGGTCTCGGCAAGGAACAGCGGGTGGGTTGCCAGATCGCCCAGCACATAGCTGGGGCCGACGAAGCGGGGATCGACGCGCCAGCGCGTGCTGGCATTTTGCAGCTCAACCGCCTCATGGTGAAAGCCGTGAGCGAACTGCATGTTGACGATGCGGATCTCGCCCAGCATCCCTTGTGCGATCATCTCCCGCGCCTGTTGAATCAGCTGATGTCCGGCATAGCCGTAGGTCACGCCGATCAGCTTGTTTTTCTCCGCGCATAGCCGTTCCAGCTCATCTGCCTCTCGACTGGTAAAGCAGAGTGGCTTTTCACAGACCACATGCAGCCCGGCGTTGAGCGCCGCGCGGCAGATGGCAAAGTGAGTGTTATTGGGCGTGGCGACGGAAACCGCTTCGATGCCATCTTCGCGCGCCGCTTCGGCGGCAAACAGCGTCTCGTAGTCGGGATAGCAGCGGTCGGCCGCGACGCCCAGCGAGATGCCGAAGGCACGGCCGCGCTCGGTATCGATATCAAAGGCGCCCGCCAGCAGTTGAAAATTGTTGTCGCGCAGCGCCGCCGAGCGGTGAATATAGCCAATCTGGCTGGTGCCGCCGCCGCCGACCATGCCCCAGCGCAGGGCGCGATCTACCGCTTTTGTACCGTTAATCATCGCCTTCTCCTTAAAAACCCACGGATTTGAGATAATTCAGGCTGGCGCTGACGTCGCGCAGGCTGGTGCTGGCCTGGCGCGGATCGCGCTCCTGTTCCAGCGTGATCCAGCCCTGGTAGCCCTGTTCAGCCAGAAAGGCGCGTACCGCCGGATAGTCGATTGCCCCCTGCCCAATGGGGCACATTACCCCTTCGGCGCAGGCGCTAAAAAAATCGATGCCGCGCGCCAGCACATCGCGCCAGACCGCATCATTAACGTCTTTGAAATGGAGATAGTCGATGCGATGCCAGTAGTGCCGCAGCGCGGCGATGGGATCCATGCCCGCATAGTAAAGATGCCCCGTATCGAGGCAGAGCCCGGCGACCTCATGCGGAATATCCCGCACCAGCTGCGCCAGTTCGTCGGCGAACTCGATGCTGCCGCCGGCATGCGGATGGATCACCGGCCGTACGCCGTAGTCGCGCCAGGCGATCTCGCTGATTTGTGTGATATGGCGCATCAGGCGCTGCCAGTCAGCCGCCCCGAGGCGCGGCGCGCGTTCAGACTGGCCAGCCAGCCGGGCGCGCTCGGGGTTGCCGAAGTCAATGATGACCAGATAAGGCGCGGGCGCGTTGTTGCCATGGTTTTTTTCAGCGGTGGGAATGCGGGACAGGGTGTGGCACAGCTTACGCGTCAGGTCGACCATCGACGGGAAATGCGCTTCGCTGACCAGGTCGTCAAACAGCGTGGCGGCGACGATCGAGAGGCCGTGCTGGTTCAAGGCGCGGCTGAGTACGTCAGGGTCGCCAGGCAGATAGCGCCACGGGCCCAGCTCTATACTGCGGTAACCCGCCTGCGCCGCTTCGCGCAGCACCGTCTGCCAAGGCGGCAGAAAGGGGTTATCGGGATTATCGACGCCCCAGCTACAGGGCGCGTTGGCGATATGGATGGTCACGATAGCTCTCCAGGCAGGGACATTTACCGCGAGTATCGAATATATTTTCCATATCAAACAACCGTGGAAGTTTTATTCTTTGATAGCGATCATAGTAATTCTTATCCTCAAAATGAAGGAAATTTATCATTTAAATCAGTAATTAACTGATTTATATATTTTCTCCGATGATAAGCTCGAAGGGCAGAATGATCCGTCGCGCTCGTTCTGACGCTCAGCGCAAAGCCGCACCGCGGCGGTCATTATCTCAATGTTATCACGCAGCATCAGGGTGATGCTCCCGTCGGTAAGCGCCAGTTCACCTTCCTGCAGCGGCCCGTGACGCATTAGCATCACTCTGCGCCGCACCGGTTCGCGCAGCGATTGCGCCGCCTGCTCAACCGCATCGATGCCGTGGGTAACGAAAAACGGCTTGATGTCGGCAGGCGCGTGCGGCCGCAAGAGACCTCGCGCTTTCGCTATCCTGACCGCTCAAGCGCGCCTGCCTGACCTTTTGATAAAACAGCGCGCGCATAAATTTGATCCTCTTCGCATAACGAAACATTTATTCCTAAATGATTTTCATTCGGAAAAAACATTTGCTAGAAATCCTCCTCGATCCGCCATCGGTAAGGCTGATGGAATTCCATCAGTAAAAGGTTAGAGAGGGCAGCCTCAGGCTTTCTATAGTGAAAGCCTGACGGAGGCAGCGGCACGCCGCAGCTGGCCATTAACAGACTAAAAAATATGGAGTTGTTATGTTTCCCTCTACCCTACCTGCTCCGCGCCTGCCCGATGCGCACCACATCCCTGTGCTGCGCTGGGGTATTGTCGGCCCCGGCTGGATCGCCGATCGCTTCGCCAGTGCCCTGTGTCATCACACCCATCAGCAACTGGTCGCGGTTTCATCGCGCAGCCATGACAAGGCACAGGCGTTCGCCGACAAATGGTCGATTCCCCATGCGTGCGGTGGCATTGATGCCCTGCTGGCACGCGATGACGTCGACGCGATCTATATTGCTACGCCGCATAACCACCATTTCCCTGACGGCCTGCGCGCGCTGCAGGCAGGGAAACATGTGCTCATCGAAAAGCCGCTGGCGCTCAACGCGCAGCAGGGCGAAGCGCTGCAGCAGGCGGCTCAGCGCGCGCAGCGGCTCTGTATGGAGGCGATGTGGTGCGACTTTGCGCCGAAATATGACGTCATCCGCCAGCTGCTGGCAGATGGCGCGCTGGGCGACGTACACAGCCTGATCGCCGATCACGGCGAATTTTTTACCCCGGATCACCGCATTTTCAACCCCGATCTTGCCGGCGGGCCGATGCTCGATCTCGGCAGCTATCTGATCGCTTTCAGCATCCTGGTGGGCGGCGCGCCTGAACGTATCGTCGCGCAGGGCGAACCTGCGCCGGGCGGCGTCAACGGCCAGACCTCAATGCTCTTTACCCATGCGCGCGGCATGCAGTCGGTGCTGCACACCACGCTATTCAGCAACACGCCGGGCACCGCGGTCATCGCGGGACGCGACGCCACGCTCTACCTTGACGGTCAGTTCTATGCGCCGGGCAATTTTCGCCTCGTCTCCAGCGATAAGCGCCAGACGCTGCACTGGGAAGAGCCGGCGAATCGCTATCAGCAGCTCAGCCATGAGATTGACCACTTTGCCTGGTGCGTTGGTCAGAGCCTGACAGACTCGCCGGTGCGCTCGCTGGCGACCTCGCTGCTGACGCTGCGCGCAATGGATGAGACGCGTCGGCAGATCGGCGTGGTATTCAACGAAGAACGCTAACTAAAGCCAGGAGTCATAAAAATGAAAATCGCTTTTGACGTGGATGTAATCAGAGATATGGGCATTACCCGCATGGTGCATCAGGTAGCTGAATGGGGATACCGCTATATCGAGCAGTCGCCTCATCCGCAGATCAACCCTTTCTATAAGCACCCGAAAGCCAGCCGCGAAATTATGCGCGAATATAAAAACGCGCTGAATGCGACCGGCGTGGAGATCTCGTCGTTTATTGTGGTTTATCGCTGGTCCGGTCCGGACGAGCTGCGTCGTCAGGCGGCGGTAAAGAACTGGAAGCGCATGATTGAGATTGCTGTGGAGATGGGCGTGCAGGTGATCAACACCGAGCTCTCCGGCAACCCCAACGAGCCTGAGATTTGCGAAGAGATGTTCTACCGCTCCATGGAGGAGCTGCTGCCGATTTTCGAACGCGAAAATATCCGCGTCGAAATCCAGTCGCATCCGTGGGATTTTTGCGAAAACAGCAACGAAACCGCCGACATGGTGAAGTCGTTCCGCAGCGACAACGTGAAATATGTCTACAGCGTGCCGCACACCTTTTTCTACGACAACGGCAAGGGCGATGTGCGACCGATGCTGGAGTATGCCGGTGATGATCTTTCCCATGTGCTGATCGCCGATACCATGAACCATACCAAGCACTGCCGCTATATCGTTAACCCGCCAGGCGTAGACGCGACTATCCACCAGCACGTCGGCGTCGGCGAAGGCGAGGTCGATTTCGATACGCTGTTCCAGACGCTGCGCGAAATGGACTTCGCCAACCGCACCTATAAAGTGGGCGGCGAATCCATTATCGCCTCCGCCCTGTTCGGCTATCCGGAGAAGATGAAGACGCAGGCGGTTGAGACGCGCGAGCTGATCGAGCGCGAGCTGCTGAGCCGATAGGCGATTATGCCAGCCGCTCGACCTGGACGAAGCGTCCGCTGGTCAGCGACTCGCACGCCGCCTCGGCAATGGCCTGCGCCTGCAGGCCATCCATCAGGCCAGGCAGCTCCGCCACCGTTTCGCCGCCAAGATGGCGCAGGAAGGCGTCAAGCTGAGCGTAGTAGGTATCACGCACGCGGCTGAACCAGTCCGGGAACAGCCCGGGCTGAGTGATGCCGCTTTGCTGATAAAGCGTCGCGCCGCGCACTGCCTGCGGCTCCGACGCCAGCATGCCTTGCGATCCCACCACGCTGATGCGCTCGTCATAGCCGTAAGCGGTACGTCGGGTATTATCGAGCTGCGCCAGCGCGCCGCGCGTCAGCCGCATAATCAGCACCGAGGTGTCGACATCGCCGAAGTCGCGTAGCGCGGGCTGTGCCAGCGCCGCACCCAGCGCACCGACGGTTTCAACCTCGTCGCCGGTCAGAAAACGCAGCAGATCGAAAAAGTGAATGGCCTGATCGCGCATCTGTCCGCCCGACGCGCGCAGATAATCCAGAGGTGGCATTTCAGAGGCGCGGCACACCATCTGAATCAGCTCCGGCGCACCGATGGTGCCCTGCTGAAGCGCCTGCTTCAGCTGCTGGTGGCTGCGATCAAAGCGCCGGTTAAAGCCGACGGTGACCGGCACCTTCAGCGGCGCAAGGCTCTCCACTACCGCACGCGCCTTCGCCAGCGACAGATCGATCGGCTTTTCGCAGTAGACCGCCTTACCCGCGTTTACCGCCTGCGCCAGAAAATCGGCGTGCGTCGGCGTCGAGCTGGCGATCAGCACCATATCAATATCGTCGCGGTTAAGCGCCTCGCTGAAGTGGCCTGCGCGCGCATCATACCGCTGCGCCAGCGCCTCGGCGCGCGCCGCGTCGAGGTCGCACACCAGCGCCAGATGCGCGCCTGGATGCGCCGCCAGATTCGCCGCGTGCACCTGACCGATAAAACCGCTGCCAATCAGGGCAACGCGTTGAGTTACAGGGGACATTTCCGATCTCCTCTTCACAATTCGGGATAGCTGACCTTGTCAAAATAGCCCGTTCTGGCAGGCTGGCTGAATGCGGAAATTGATGGAATCCACTCAGCATGAAGCGAATGACGCTCAGTAAGCTGGCGCGTGCCGCCGGCGTTGGCGTAGCAACCGTAGACCGGGTGCTTAACGATCGCGGCGGCGTGTCGCCGGCGATGACCCGACGAGTGCTGGAGGCGGCACGTACGGCGGGGCTTAACCGTATCCTGCCGGAAGAGCACCGCCAGCCGTGGCAAATCGAAGTGATCCTCAGCGGCAATGACGCCTTTTTCTTTCGCCAGCTGGCGCAGGATTTTCAGCAGCTGGCGGACGCGCTCGGCTATCGCCGGCTGCGCCTGCAGCGCACCTTTATCGCCGAGAACGCACCGGAGAAACTGGCGGCGCATATCCTCGCCAGCAGCCGCAAAATGGACGGGCTGATGGTCTTTGCGCATGAACATCCCGCCATTTATCAGGCGCTCAGCGACTGCAAAGCGCGCGGCGTGCCGGTGATCACGCTGGTTTCCGATCTGCCCGACGCCGATCGTCTGCTGCACGTGGGCATCAATCAGCTGCAGGCCGGGCGCACTGCCGGGCTAATGATGGGCAGCATGCTGACGCGCGCAGGCGAGGTACTGATGATCAGCGGTCGCGTCGACTATCGCGCCCATCGCCAGCGCATCGACGGCTTCCGCGACGTGCTGCAGCAGCGCTTTCCCCACCTGGCGCTGCGCGAAGCGCTGGCTGGTCTGGAGGATCGTACCCGTATCAGCAAGCTGCTGGAGAAGGCGCTGGTGACCTCCCCGTCGATTGTCGGCATCTACAATACCGGCCTTGGCAACAGTGAGATTTCCGAAGCGCTGGCGCGCCACCGCCGCGAGCGCGATGTGGTTTACATTACGCATGAGCTTTATGCCACCACACGCCGCCTGCTACAGCAGCGCACGCTGACCTTAACGCTCGACCAGAATACCCAACGTCACGCCCAGCTGGCGCTGAACCTGCTGTTGCAAAAGCTGGAAAAAGGTGGCGATTTCGCTACCTATGCGGATGGGCGCGTCGATTTTATGCTCTACACCCAGGAGAACGTCGATTAGGTAACGCCAGCAGGGTTAAACCGCAATCATTCGCCCTGCTACACTCAGAGACGTCTGGCACATTCTCATCAACAAGGCGAACCCACACTATGTCGGAAAACAGTTATCAGCCCGCAACAGTCTGGAAATGGGATCCGGAAGCCAAAGGCAACGGCGCAAAAACCAACCGTCCCATCGCAGGCGCAACCCATGAAAAAGCGCTGCCGGTCGGCAAACATCCGCTGCAGCTCTATTCGCTCGGCACGCCCAACGGGCAGAAAGTGACGATCCTGCTGGAGGAGCTGCTGGCGGTCGGCGTCAAAGAGGCGGAGTATGACGCCTGGCTGATCCGTATCGGCGATGGCGATCAGTTCGGCAGCGGCTTTGTTGATATCAACCCTAACGCCAAGATCCCGGCGCTCAGTGACCATTCGGTGAATCCGCCGCAGCGCGTTTTTGAATCCGGCAGTATCCTGCTCTATCTGGCGGACAAGTTCGGCCACTTCCTGCCGGACGATCCGGCGGGCCGTACCGAAGCCCTCAACTGGCTCTTCTGGCTACAGGGCGCCGCGCCCTTCGTCGGCGGCGGTTTCGGCCACTTCTACCACTACGCGCCGGAGAAAATCGAATACGCCATTAACCGCTACACGCTGGAGACCAAGCGCCTGCTCGACGTGCTGGATCGCCGTCTGGCGGAAAGCCGCTTCCTTGGCGGCGACGCCTACACCATCGCCGATATCGCCACCTGGCCCTGGTTCGGCGGCCTGGTGCTAAGCAACCAGTATGGCGCGACCGAGTTCCTCGACGCGAAATCCTACAAAAACGTGGTGCGCTGGGCGCAGGAGATTGCCGAACGCCCGGCGGTGATCCGCGGACGCAAAGTGAACCGCGTGATGGGCGATCCGGCCGACCAGCTGCACGAGCGCCACGACGCATCCGATTTTGACACTCAAACCGAAGACAAACGTCAGGCGTAAAGGAGCCCGCAATGAGCGCATATGTCATCTTTATTCGCGACAAAATTACCAATCCTGAAGAGTTCGCCATTTACGGCGAAAAGGCAGGCAAAGCGCGCGGTGACCACCCGATAACGCCGCTGGCGTTTTATGGTGCGCTGGAAACGCTGGAAGGGCCGGAAGCGGACGGCGTTGTCGTGCTGGAATTTCCGACGGTAGAAGCGGCGCACGGCTGGTATGACAGCCCCGAATATCAGGAAGCGAAACAGCATCGCCTGAAAGGTGCGGAGTACCGCGTGGTGCTGGTGCAGGGCGTAGAGCAGTAGCAGCGTATCGGTAATATGCCTGAATAAGCCGTAGCGGTCAGGCTACGGCTTTCAGGCTAACCTGCAAAAAATAAAAAATCCGTAACGCGGAAAGTTACGGATTTTATTTATTATATGCGCACGCTGACAGCTATCTTAACAGCCTAAATAAAAATCCAGCTCATCAAACGAACAGATAATAAGACTGATGGACTATACATCTGTCAGCGCTTTAAGCCCGGTATTAAACGATCGCCGTGCTGCCGTTAGTACCATAAGTCTGACGGAAGTCAGCGGCATAGGCGGCAACGGTCTCTTTACCCCACAGCGCGCCCATCACGGCGCAGACAACCGGGCCGATCACGCCGCCCAGAATAGCCCCGACGCCTTGCGCGACAGGGCCAAACACTGCGCTACGGCTGGCGCTGCCGCCGACGGTCACGCCTGTCGCCAGGCCCTCAATAAGGCCCCAGACGGCGCCTTCCACTGCATCGCCCAGCGAAGAGACGAATTGCCCGCCACTAACCGCATTCATTTCAATCAGAGATAATTCACGCATCATCAATTTCCTTATATTAATAAACAATTGTTGAGAGAAACTTCATTAAACCATTTTTAATGAAGAGGATATGGCGCAATATTTTCCGCTAGCTGGAATATTGCTTCCGGATATCAGCCGCATAGGCGGCGACCGCATCTCTCCCCACCATCGCACCCATAATCGCGCCCGCTACAGGGCCAATGATACCGCCTAATATTGCGCCGACGCCCTGGGCGATGATACCGAACACGGCGTCACGACTGGCGCTTCCACCGACGGTAACGCCAGTTGCCAATCCGTCCAGTGCGCCCCAGACAATACCTTCAAAAAAGGCGTTGACCTCGTCGGCTGTTGCCGCAGCACCACCACTCACCGCACGAAGTTCATATTGCTCTAGCGTTCTCATTATTTTTACCTTGCTAATAAATTTAATTTTAAAGCACTGCAATTCCGGAAGTATAAACCCCATTGGCGCGATACCCTACCTCATCTATTTGCCGGAAAAAATAGTAAAAACATCCATTTTCAGGAAACATTCAACTATCGCGCCTGAAATTTTCAGATAGCGTAAGATTAATTATAAAAACAGACTCTGTTAAAATTAATAAATACCCCAGCTTAACCTGCCGCCCTGTTTTTACTCATTAAGATCGACATAGCTTGTCGCGCTAAAAAATTATGCTTATATAACATCGCTGCTAATAATAGAATCTATTCAGGCAGGCAGAACAAGAGAATATTTGTTAACTTCTGGCGAACAACTAGCCTGATAAATTGCGCTTAAAAATGAATAAGGCGGCCGGTGGCCGCCTTTATTAGCGTCAGTTCAGCTGAATGCGCGCCACGCTGTCTGGCCCTTTGCTGCTGTGATCTTTATTGAAGCCCTGCTTGATGGTGACATAGAGCGTCTGCCCATCCGGCGTGACCAGCAGGCTGTTAGGATGCCCCTCGAACGACCAGCTGTTTTTCACCGCATAGGTGGTAGCGTCAAGCTGCAGCACCTTTTGTGACTCACGCTGGCTGATATAAATCTCGTTGCGCGTCGCGTTGAATTTAATGCCCAGCGCGTCGCCGTCAATGCGTTTGATCACCCTGCCGCTGCGCTCGTCGAACACCAGCGTGGTTTTCGTTTTCGAATTGTCGGTGACAAACAGGCGCCCCGTCGCCGGATCTTCCGCCATATTCAACAGCAGATAGGCTTTGCCGTCGCCTGGGGTCAGACGCTTCTCAATCTTATGGCTACGCGGATTGATCACCAGGATCTCGCCGCTGCCGTTTGCGGCGTAAATGCGATCCGTGACCGGCGAATAGATAATGCCGGTGACCCATTTGCCGGCGTTCTTGATGCGCGCTTTCAGCTTCATGGTCTGCGCGTCTACCACCCAGATTACGCCCGGATCGCCCACGCCGCCGATATAGAGCTGGTTGTTATGCAGGAGAATCTCGCGCGCGCCGAACGGGAAGCCCTTCTCATTGCGCTCGCTGAACAGGGTGCGCGCCAGCACTTTGCCTTTTGCCGGATCGATCTTCGAGACGCCGCCGTCCAGCGTGTTGGTCACGTAGAGCAGGCTGCCATCTTCGTTCATGGTCATGCCAAAGTTTTTCAGATCGGTGTAGCCTTTGCCGGTGGTCTCCAGCGTGGCGGGATCGAGCCGATAGATTACGCCTCCGCTGACATCCTTAAAGGCGTCGGCGCTGGCAACGTAAAGCGCGTTTGCGCCCGGCACGTAAGCCATCTCATACAGGCCGAAGCCGAGTTCGCGCTGTTTCACCGCAGAGGCGACAGGCTTCGCGGCGGCGGCGGTGGCGGGCGCCTCGGCTTTTTTCGCCGGTGCCTGACAGGCCGTCAGGCCGAAAGCGGCGGCGATCGCCAGAGCAAGCGCGGCGTTGCGTGGACGGAACAGAGATTTCATGCATGACTCCCTTGGGAAATGAAGCGCCTCCGTTCGGCTCAGCCACCGCGGCCAGCGCTCAAAAAGAATGAGAATCATACTCATTAACAATCAGACTGTAAACGTCATCCTGAAGCGGCCATCCGCCTCACTGCGCCTGTTTTAACCGCGCCTGCAAAAAATCCACGAAGGCGGTAATACGCGCGGGAAGCTGCCGCTGCGCCTGCCATACCGCGAAAATATCGCCGTCGGGTGCCTGCCAGTCGGGCAGCACGTGCAGCAAATCGCCGCGCTCAACGGCGTGCCGCGCATCCCACCATGAGCGCAGCAGGATACCGTGGCCATCCAGCGCCATGCGCATCGCCACCTCGCCGTCGTTGGTAAGCAGGCTGCCGCGCACCTTCTGGCTGACGCTCTCGCTGCCCTTCACAAAGCGCCACAGGGTGAAGTCGCCTTCATGCTGGCGCAGCAAAATGCAGTTGTGCTGCGCCAGCGCATGGATATCAACCGGCAGGCCGCAGCGCTCGGCATAGGCGGGCGAACAGCAGAGAATGCGCGGGTTGGCGCGCAGCCGACGCGCCACCAGCCTCGAATCGGGCGGCTCCCCGACGCGCACGTCAATATCGACGTTAGCGTCAAGAAAATTGAGCGGCTGGCTGCTGAGCTGCAGCGACAGCGCCAGCTCGGGATGCAGCGCCGCAAACGCCGAGACGCAGGGCGCGACGTGGCGGCGGCCAAAGCCGAACGACGCGTTGATACTCAGCGTGCCGCGCAGCACCTGGGTCTGGCCGCTCACCGCCTCTTCCAGCGCCGCCAGCTGATCGAGCAGCGGACGCGCGCCGTCCAGATAGCGCCGCCCTTCCGCCGTCAGCTCCAGCCGCCGCGTGGTGCGCTTCAGCAGCTGCACGCCGAGCCGACGCTCAAGCTGGCTGAGACGCTTACTGACCGCCGCCAGCGACAGGCCGAGATCGCGCGCTGCCGCCGTCAGGCTGCCAAGGGTGGCGATGCGCACAAAAAAGGCGAGATCGTCGGTGGATGTGCGGGATTCTTTACTTTGATTCAACATTGGCTTGCGTTTCAGGCTAATTATTTCCCACTGATGCAAAGTTATACTGCGCAGACAATTCGAACATCAACCCTGTGAGGTGCCCTGTGTCTGAAAAAATCCATCGTATTGCCGTCATCCCCGGCGACGGTATCGGTAAAGAGGTGATGCCGGAAGGCATTCGCGTGATGAACGCGGCGGCAGAGAAGTTCGGCATTACGCTGCGCTGGGAGTGGTTCGACTTCGCCAGCGCCGACTACTGGCAACAGCACGGCAAGATGCTGCCCGACGACTGGTTCGCGCAGCTGAAAACCTTTGATGCGATCTATTTCGGCGCGGTGGGCTGGCCGGCGATCGTGCCGGATCACGTCTCGCTATGGGGATCCCTGCTGCAGTTCCGTCGCGAGTTCGATCAGTACGTCAACCTGCGGCCGGTGCGTTTAATGCCCGGCGTTAAGGCGCCGCTGGCGAACCGCAAGCCGGGCGACATCGACTTTTACGTTGTGCGTGAAAATACCGAGGGAGAATACTCCAGCGTCGGCGGCACCATGTTCCCCGGCACCGAGCGCGAAGTAGTGATCCAGGAGACCGTAATGACGCGCGTCGGCGTCGACCGCATCTTGAAGTTTGCCTACGAGCTGGCCAACAGCCGACCGAAAAAGCACCTCACCTCCGCCACCAAATCCAACGGCATCGCCATCACCATGCCGTACTGGGACCAGCGCGTCGAGGCGATGGGCGAGCACTACCCGCAGGTCAGCGTCGACAAGTACCATATCGATATTCTCACCGCCAACTTCGTGCTGCATCCCGACTGGTTTGACGTGGTGGTGGCCAGCAATCTGTTTGGCGATATTCTTTCCGATCTCGGCCCGGCCTGCACCGGCACCATCGGTATCGCGCCCTCGGCCAACATCAATCCCGAACGCACCTTCCCCAGCCTGTTCGAGCCGGTGCACGGCTCCGCGCCCGACATCGCCGGTAAAGGTATAGCGAACCCCATCGGCCAGATCTGGTGCGGCGCGATGATGCTGGAGCATCTTGGCTATAAAGCGGCAGGCGACGCGGTGCTCGACGCCATTGAACGCTCCCTGGCGCAGGGCGAATGCCTGACGCGCGATCTGGGCGGCGAAGCTAGCACCAACGCGCTCGGCGCGGCGATCGCCGCGGCGCTCAGCGCCTAGTCGATCGCGAAAAGTTCTGGATTCCAGCCTGGCGGTAGCGGTTCCGGCCGCTCAACCGCCAGGTGATGCCAGCGCAGATTCTCGACGCCGCGCGCAAAAAGCGCGGGCAGGCCGCCAGGATAGCGCGCCACGCCGAACGCCTCACCGGTGGCAGGATCGAGCTTATAGGCGTTATCCAGCCCCATGCCGGTCGGCGCGTCGGGGTTGCACGGCGGCCGAATATCAAACTGCCCCTGCGCGCTATCGCGGCTGACCACCTGGCGCAGCTGCACATCGGCGATCAGCACGTCGCGAATGTCGCCCGGCCGGGCGGCGTGCAGGTTGATCGCCCCTTCCGCTACGCCACTCGCCTGCGTGAACTGCAGCTGCTCGACTCGCCCTGGCCGCACTGCCGGATCGCGCGGACGCACCGACACAAACAGCGGATCGGCCTTGCCCCAGTGGCACGGTGGCGCGTAGCGGCAGACAAAGGTCAGATGGCTGAAGAGCAGCCGCCGCATCGCGCCGCCGTCGCGCGACAGAATGCCGATACCGCGGTTGGAGTCAAACAGGGTGCAGTTGGTCACGGTGACATCCTCGATGTCGTCGAAGGTTTCAGTACCGATCTTAAAGGCGCAGCTGTAAGAGCGCAGCAGGCAGTTGCTGACGGTAATCTGACGCGCGGGGCGTCGCAACGCGTCAGGTTTCAGGGTGGTTTTGATGCAGATGGCGTCATCCGCCGCGCTGAGGTAGCTGTTGCTGACGAACACCGCCTCGCAGCTGTCGATATCGAGCGCGTCGGTGTTGGGCATCGTCATGGCGTTATCGACGGTAAGGCGATCGATATGCACATGGCGGCAGCTCACCAGATGCACCGTCCACATCGGCGCCTGTACGATGGTGATCCCCTCCAGCGTCACCTGCTCGCACGCTTCGAATACGATGATGCGCGGCCTGTCGGCGTGCGGCAGCCGGTAACCCTGCGCGTCGCGCTCGGCGGCGAACCAGATTTCCCCGTCGCCATCGATGCAGCCCTTGCCGCTGATAGTGAGATTGCGCTGCCCAAGGGCGTAGAGCAGCACGTTATGCGACTTTTCGGCGCTGCTCAGCGCCTGAAACGGTTGATAGTCAGCGCGTCGCTGGCTGGCGAGCAGCACCGCGCCTGCCTCAAGGTGCAGCTCAAAATGGGAAGGCAAATTCAGACAGCCGCTGCGGTAGCGCCCGGCGGGCAGCGTCAGGCGACCGCCGCCCGCGGCGGCGATCTGGTCGATAGCGCGCTGTAACACCGCCGTGTCCAGGGTTTCGCCGTCGGCGGCAGGATGAAAATCAGCAAGGGAAAGGTGCATGATGCGGCTCCAGCAAAAGTGAGAGGCAGAAATTGCAGCACGCTACGGCGCGGCAAACCTTTCTCTCGCCGCCACTACGCCGTTTCGTGCGGGATATCACAGATTATTTGACGGCCCCCTCAGTGACGCCGCTAATAAACTTGCGCTGGAAAATCAGGAACACCACCACCAGCGGCAGGATCACAATCATCGCGCCCGCCATCAGCACCGGAATGTCGATGGTGTTTTTGTTTTGAAAGAACATCATGCCGATCGGCAAGGTGCGCAGCTCATCTTTGTTTACCAGAATCAGCGGGATCAGAAATTCGTTCCAGGTCCAGATAAACAGCAGCAGTCCCAGCGTCGACAGCGTCGGCCAGATAGCGGGCACCAGGATGCCCCAGAGAATTTTGATCCGCGACGCGCCGTCCATGACCGCCGCCTCCACCAGCTCTTTCGGCACCTGCTGGAAAGCGCTGGCGATCATCAGGGTGGTAAAAGGCAGCGACAGGGCGATCTGCGGTAGTATCAGCGCCAGATAGGTGTTGGTCAGCCCCATCCAGCGCAGCTCGTGATAGAGCGGAATGATAAAGGCCTCGCTCGGCAGCACCATCCCCAGCGCCAGCATCGCCGCAATCGCCTTTTTGCCAGGGATCTTCAGCCAGGCGAAGCCGAATCCGGCCAGAATGCCCAGCAGCACGCTACACAGCACCACCGGGATCACCACCAGCACCGAGTTGAGAAAATAGACGTTGAAATGGCCCTGCTGCCAGGCGGTGAGATAATTTTTGAAATTCAGCGAGGCGGGCAGCGTGAACACCCCCTGAAACAGCTCCATCTGGGTTTTGAATGAGGTCATCAGCGCCATCAGAAACGGCAGAATAGTCATCAGCGCCACGATCCAGATTAGCGCGCGTGAAATCACCGGCGTACTTCGCATCAGTAACGCTCCTTTAAGGCCAGATGGATCGCGTAGTTAATCCCCAGCACAATCAGCATGCTGAAGACCGCCACCGACGAGGCGTAGCCGAAGTAGTGCAGGTCAAAGCCCTGCTTATACATAAAGATATTGGTGACCATGGTGGAGGTGCCAGGCCCGCCCTGGGTCATGACGTAAACCAGGTCGAAGGCTTTCAGGCTGGCGATTACCGTCAGCAGCAGGGCGATGCGCAGTTCAGGCCTCAGCCCCGGCAGCGTGATGCGCATAAACTTCTGCCGCCGCGAGGAGCCGTCAAGATCGGCCGCTTCCAGCAGCGACGGATCCATACGCTGCAGGCCCGCCATAAACAGCACCAGACAGAAGCCGAAGAAGTACCAGGTCGCCACCAGCCCCACGGCGGGCAGCGCCCAGGTAAAATCGCCAAGCCATGACATCGCCAGCTGCGGCAGCCCGACAGCGCGCAGCACCTGATCGATCGGCCCGAACGCCGGGTTATAGAGCCAGCGCCATACCACGCCCAGCACCGCCATCGGCATGATGTAGGGCAGAAAGAAGAGGATACGCAGCACGCTGCGTTCGCCGTTGCTGCGGGTCTCATACAAGAAGCTGCACAGCAGCAGGCCCACGCCGATTGGCAGCAGCGTATAAAACAGCATCAGAATGGCGTTATTGCCCAGCGCAATCCAGAACACCGGATCGCTGAACATGCGCAGATAGTTGCTGACGCCACTGAACACCGGCAGCGAGGTGCCATCCCATTCGGTAAAGCTGATGCCCAGCGAAGCGAGCAGCGGCAACAGCAGGAAAACCGCGTAGATCAGCACTGCAGGCAGAACATAGAGAAAATTACGCCAACCGCTTAGATTCAACATAACCGTACTCGTGGCTCAGAACGCTCAGGCCCGGCGGCACGCCGGGCCACCGGCTTAATGCTTCAGGGTTTTCAGATAGCGTTGATAGTTGTTATCGAAATTAGCCGCCATCTGCTCGGCCGTCTGACGACCCGCCAGCAGCAGCTGGACGTTTTGATTCAGCTCGGCGTTCATGGTAGGCGTCGCCCAGTCCACATAGTGGCCTAAGCCGTCATAGTCGTTAAGCGTCAGCCAGACCTGATAGGCCTCCGCCAGCAGCGGATTGTCGGCGGGCATCTTAGCGGCTTTATTGGTGCTTGCGGGCAGGAAACCGACGTTCAGCCAGCGGTTCGCCATGGCATCGGAGACCATATAGTTGATGAACTTCGCCGCCGCATCCTGTTCCGCTTTGCTCTTCGCGGTGCTGGTTACGGAGAAGGCGAGATCGGTACCGCCGACCATCAGCGGCTGCTTCACGCCCTCGCCTGCCGGCATCGCCGCGAAGTGAATATCTTTATTGTCTTTAAACTGCCCCAGGTACCAGGTGCCGCTGACCAGGAAAGCCGCCTGCCCGTTCTGGAACAGGGTGGCAGCGTCGTCATGGCCAATCCCCTGAAAGCCGGGAAAGAAATAGCCTTTGTCGGTCCAGCTCTTCATCATCGTCGCGGCGTTGACCAGCTTGCTCTCTTTGAAGGTGCCGCCCACATCGTAAATCAGATCGTCCAGCGCCTTGCGGTCGTGGCTCTCTATCTGCGCCTGCCACAGGGTGCTGAGCAGCTGCTGTCCCATGTTGCCATCCAGCAGGCCCAGCATCATCGGCGCGGTTCCCTGCTGCTTCAGCTTCGCCATCGCGCGCTCAAGTTCTGCCAGGGTTTTCGGCGGCGCGATACCCGCTTTATCCAGCAGCGCTTTGTTGTAGTAAAGCCCGACCATCTCACCCAGGCTGGCGATACCGTAAAGCTTGCCGCTGCCGAACTCCCCGCTGTCGGACCAGCGGTTGCGTTTCAGAATCGAGTCAGGGAAACGGGTGGTCCAGCCGTAGTCGGCGGCGTAGCTGTCGAGCGGCAGCAGCAGTTTATCCTTAACCAGCGAGCCCATATCGCCGCCGCCCTGATTCACCTGGGCGATCTGCGGGCCGTCACCAGCGGTCAGCGCCAGCTTGAGCGGAATGCGCGTATCTTCAAAGGAGTGAACCGAACGGTTAATCACAATACCGGGGTTCTGCTGGGCAAATTCTTTTATCCCCTCGTCAACCGCCGCCGTCTGCTGCGGATAGTTGTAGATATCCCACTCATTGAGGGTCACGGCAGCGTGGGCGGCGTGGATAACGCTGCCTGCCAGCAAGCCCGCCGCCAGCAGCCGACCCACATTGCGAATTCGGAATAAACGAACGGAGGAAACAGACATTATGCTCACCTTCTTCAGACCAGGATCGGCATCCCTTCATCTCACCGTCTGCTATCCCGCAGACTGACGCCGCACAGCAACGCGCTTACTCATACTTACTTTAATAAAAAAATAAAGTCAAACAACCCACAGCCGGAATTGCAACGCTGTGAGCGCGCGCAAATAAACAGTGCTATGACGGGAAAAGCAGCAGACTGCGCGACCCTTAGCGCCCTTTACCGTGACGGTATAGCGTCAGGCATGCGCTGCGCAGAACAAAAAACCGGAGTGATAATCGCAAATTAACGCCATGATAAAACATATGAAAATCCTATATCGCTCACACTTCCTGCTTTTCTGCGGACGCAAACATTCTCAGGAAGGCCGTCGTCAGGGCGTGGCGGCGATCACAGAAGCGCACGGGAATGTGGGTAAAGGTTGCTGGACAGGCTGGGTTAGTGCGATAAAGTAATTATTCTATCTTGAAAACTAAGTCCGCTTTTACTAACGTAACTTTTCAGCTGTACAACTGCGCAATCCTTAACCTGCTCACTCACGAGAATTGACCATGCTGAATCAAGGTGTCATTCGTCCGGCGACCCCGGCGGACTATCCGGCGCTCTACCGCATCTGCCTGGAAACAGCGGATGCCGGCGGCGACGCCCGTGCGCTCTATTCCGATCCCGACTACCCTGGCCAGCGATTTGCCGTGCCCTATGCTCGCTTCGCGCCGGACTTCGCCTTTGTGCTGGAGCGGGCGGGCGAGGTGCAGGGTTACGTGGTCGCCGCGCCAGATACGCGCGCCTTCGAGGCGGAGCTGCAGGCGAAATGGTGGCCGCAGCTACAGGAAAAATATCGCGACCGCAGCGCCCGCGCGCCGCTCGACAGCAAGGTGCTCGACGCGATACGCCATCCCGACCAGGCCGCTGACACCCTGGTGACGCAGTGGCCCGCGCATCTGCATATCAACCTGCTGCCCGCGGCGCAGAAAGGCGGCTGGGGCCGCAAAATGATTGAGCATGAGCTGGCGGCGCTGCGGGCAGCAGGCGTCGGCGGCGTGCATCTTGGCGTCAGCCTGCAGAACGAGCAGGTCTGCGCTTTCTATGCGCGCATGGGGTTCACCCCGATTCTGCGCAGCAACGCCATCTATATGGGCCAGTTACTCTGAGTGAGGTAGCCGATGACCAGCCTGCGCCTGCAGAATGTGAAGAAGTCTTACGAGCACGTAAATGTGATTCATGGCATCGATCTGACGGTCGACAGCGGCGAGTTTGTGGTGTTTGTCGGGCCTTCCGGCTGCGGCAAATCGACGCTGCTGCGCATGATCGCCGGGCTGGAAGAGATCAGCAGCGGCCAGCTGCTGATTGATGAGCAGGATATGACGCGCCAGCCCGCCACCGAGCGCGGCATCGCCATGGTGTTTCAGTCCTATGCGCTTTACCCCAATATGACGGTGCGCGGCAACCTGGCCTATCCGCTGGAGGTGATGAAAAAGTCAAAAGCGGAGATTACTCAGGCGATTGCGCAGACGGCTGCGCGCCTGCACCTCACCGAACTGCTTGATCGCCTGCCGCGCGCGCTTTCCGGCGGCCAGCGGCAGCGCGTGGCGATTGGCCGGGCGATTATTCGTCATCCGCGCATTTTCCTGTTCGATGAGCCCCTCTCTAACCTTGATGCTGAACTGCGCCTGCAGATGCGGATTGAGATCGCCCGGCTGCACGCCTCGCTCGGTAACACGATGATTTATGTCACCCACGACCAGCTGGAGGCGATGACGCTGGCTGACCGCATAGTGGTGCTGCGTCAGGGCCGCATTGAGCAGGTCGGCGCGCCGCTGACGCTCTATCACGACCCGGATAACCTGTTTGTGGCCGGTTTTATCGGCTCGCCAAAAATGAACTTCCTGCGGGCGGAGATCGGTGCCACCGGCGAAGGTGAAGTGCAGCTACGGGTGCCGGAACTGAAAATTGAGGGGCTGATATTAAAAATCGCCGCCGACTGCCGCGAAGGCCAGACCGTAACGCTGGGCATTCGTCCCGAACATTTCCAGTCTGCCGCACAGACGCCTGCCGCACAGCGCTTTCACGGCGAGCTGGCCTATGGCGAGAGGCTGGGCCACACCAACTACCTCTACCTGGACATCGGCCGTGAGCAGATGCTGGTAGTTGAAGAGCGCGAAGCGACCGCGCGCGATCTGGGTACGCAGGTTGAACTGGGCTTCTCTGTCGCGCACTGCCTGTTGTTCGACGAGCAGGGGCAGCGCCTGCGCTAGGGGAAAGTAGTGAGATTAACGGGCGCGACGGCGCCCGTTTTTATCAGCGGTGAGTCTCAGGCGACCGGCTCTTCATCAGCCTGCGCCGCCAGCAGATCGAGCAGGCGATTAACGGCGAAACCGGCCGCGCCCAGCGCCCACATCCGGTTCGACTCCGTCAGAAACTGCAGCGGCGTCATGTGCGGCGTCAGTTTTAGCCGATATGCCTGAAAGCTCTGGGTAATGTGATCGAGCAAAATACGCGACGCCATATGCGGCTCCATCGCCAGATAAACCACATCCGGGTCATACGCCACCGACAGATTCGCCAGCGAAATTCCTAGCTCGCGCCCCGCCTCTTCCAGCGCGGCCAGCACCTCTGGCGTGGGGCGCTGATCGAGCGCCTGTAAGGTGACCCCCTCGACGCTTTCCTGCGCGGCAACCCGCTGCAGAATGGCGCGCGAGGAGGCAACATCCTCCAGCAGCCGCAGCGAGCCGTCGCCGACCAGGCCGTTGCCAATCTCGCCCGCTTTGCCGTGGCGTCCCCGATAGAGCTGGCGATTGAGGATAATGCCTGCGCCAATCCCCTTGCCGTAAGTGGCGATAACCGCTGACTGCGCCGCGCCGAGCTGGCCAAACACCAGCGCAGCCATCGCCATCGCGTTGGCGTCGTTCTCGATAAAGACCGGCAGCGAGAAACGCTCTTCCAGCAGATGCGCAATCGGCACGTTGTCCCAGTCGAGCACTTTTGAGCGGATACAGTAGCCATTTTCGGCATCGACCAACCCCGACAGTGCCAGTCCGATCGCGCCGACGCGCTTCTCTTCAACGCCGCGCAGGAATTTCGCCAGCGCGTCGCCCAGCTGGCGCGGCGTCAGCGTGCCCGACGGCATTTGCTGCTCGCCCAGCAAGTTGCCGCTGAGGTCGGTCATCACGATCAGGTTACGCTCTGCGTTAAGCTGGATGCCGATCACGCTGGCGCGGTCGGGATTCAGCCCCAGCAGCGTTTTAGGCCGTCCCATTGAGACGCGACGCAGCCCCAGCTCCTGGACAATCTCTTGCGCCAGCAGGCGATTCGTAGCTTGCGAAACTGTCGACATGCTAAGCCCGCTGCGAACTTTCAAATCGGACTGGCTAATCGGCGCGTTTTCAACAATCAACCGCAGAATGCGCGCGGTTACGTTGGGAGCGGTCATAAGTTCCTCAAGTGATAGCCCTGGCGCGATTGCAACTGCCCGCGAAAGAGGGATGCGCGCCGGCAAGCTTTAGCGCCCCGCTTAACGCATCGCCCTGTGGCGTCGCCAGACAGGCCTGAATATCCGCGGCCAGCCAGCGGCGAATCGGCGCGGCCAAACCTCCCATCAGCGCCACGCGCCCGCTGCTTATCGCCATCAGGCGACGCACCATCAGGCCGGTATCGGCGGCGGTCTGCGCCAGCAGATCCTGCGCGTGACGATCGCCAGCGTCGGCGGCGGCGAAAACCTGCGGCACAACGCGCGCCCAGTCAGCGGGCGCGGCCGTGCGGGTCCACAGCAGCATGGTTTCCGGAGTATGATCAAATTGCGCCATCAGCTGATGCGTAAAATCGCTTTTTTCTACCACGGCTTCATGGGCCAGCAGCGCCAGACGCAGCGCGCGCCGCCCCAGCTCCGCCCCCGAGCCTTGATCGGAAAGGGCAAACCCCCAGCCGCCCAGCAGCGTAAAGCGCGTGCCGTCCCAGGCGGCGCCCTGACTGCCGGTGCCGGTAATGAATACCGCGCCCGGCTCTCCGCCGTGCGCGCCTGCGCAGGCGATCTCAACATCGCTGAACACCTGGAAAGCCGCGCAGGCGGGTTGCCAGCCAGCCAGCCGTGCCTGTACAGAAGAAACGTTGGCACCGGCCAGTCCGGCGACCAGCGCGGTTTGCGCCAGCGTCTGCGGGGCGAGACCAGCCTGTAAAAATACCTTATCGATCAGTGCGCCAACGCGAGTCAGCGCGGCATCATACTCAGACCAGACGTTGGCTGGCCCGCCCGTCGCTTCGGCCAAAACCTTACCGTTAAGGTCGCTTAACCGCGCGCGGCACTGCGTGCCGCCGCCATCAATACCAAGGAGATAGTGTGCCTGCACGCGCTTCCTCACGCCCCCGCTGCTTAAGAGTGATAGCCATCATGAGCGAACGATAGGGTAAAAAAACTTAAATCGCAATAACAAATAAATATAGCAAAAACGCCTTGTGATTTTATCTTTATTTTACATGTTGATAATGGCAATACGCTCACAAAAAACACAGCACCATATTGACATTAGTTTTTCCGCCGTAATAAGTTGGCTGTCACACAATCATTAGCCGCGCCTGGCAGCGAGCGGGCTCTGCGCCATCCGATTTCAGGATCAGGGGTTTAACATGAAAGTAGGCATCATCGGTCTCGGCTTTCGTCTGTCCCACATTATCAAAGAGTTCGACAAGGCTGACAGCACCTTCTCCGTCGTCGGCTATTACGACCCGACACCCGCCGGGTTGCCCAACCTGCACCGTTTCGGCATTGAACCAGGCCGGGCATTCGATTCGATTGAAGCGTTGCTGCAACACGGCGGAATGGATCTGGTGCTGGTAGGGTCGCCTAACTTCCTCCATCTCGAACATGTGGGCCAGGCGCTGGCAGCAGGTTACACCGTCTTTACCGAAAAACCGGTCGTCATCAACGAAGAGCAAACCATGGAAATGGCGAAGCTGGTGCGCCAGTATGGCGAGGCACGTATTCTGGTTGGTCTGGTATTGCGCTATTCACCGCTTTATCACGATCTGCTGGCTGCGCGCGACGCCGGTCAGTTAGGCGAGATAACGTCCATTGAAGCGACTGAGCATATCAAGCCTTATCACGGGGCCTTCTTTCAGCGCGACTGGCGGCGGCTGGAAAAATATGCCGGCCCCTACATTCTGGAAAAATGCTGCCACGACATCGATCTTTACCAGGGGCTTCTGCAGCAGCGTCCGGCGCGGGTAGCCAGCTTTGGCGGACGTAAATCTTTTACCCCCGAACACGCGCCGCAGGGCGCTGTAACCGCCGATTCCGAGGTCTACCACATCAAACCCAGCGGCTGGTCAAGCACCGATGCGGTGTTTGACAGCGATGCCGATATCGTCGATTACCAGACCGCGCTAATTGAATATGCGGGCGGCGCCACCCTCGCCTTTCATGCCAATCTCAACGTGCCTGATGAATTTCGTCGCTTCTGCGTAATGGGCACCGCCGGTATGGCGGAAGGCGATTTCGTCCGCAACTACTTCCGCGTACACAACGCGCGAAGCGGCGAGAAAGAGGTTGAGACCGCCTACAGCGGCAACGCCTACGATGGCCATTACGGCGCGGATGCGCTGATGGCGGAAGAGATAGTGAAACATATTAAACAGGGAACGCCGCTGAAAGTTTCAGTGGTGGACGCGCTGGAAGCGGGCCTCACCGCGATAAAAATCGATGAGGCGCGCAAAACCCGTAGCGTTGTGGATATGCGCGAAAGCTGGCAAAACTTTGACGCCAACCTGGGAAAAGCGGGGGCCTGACGGCCTCTCCTGAGCGCGCCGTCCCCCGTCGCGCTTCAGGCTATGATTAGCGGTATGACTGGCAGCTCACTGTAACCGGCCTGCAGGCCGGTTTTTTTATGACGGGCCGCTTTCGTTTTCCAGTTTCTGCCGCTTACGTAAATGCGGAAACAGCGCCATCCACACTCCCACCACCACCAGCGTGCCGATACCTCCAATCGCCGCGGCGGGCACCGCGCCGAACCAGGCTGCCAGCATGCCCGATTCGAACTCGCCGAGCTGGTTTGAGGTATTGATAAAAATGGCATTGACCGCGTTGACGCGGCCGCGCATATCGTCCGGCGTATCAAGCTGCACCAGCGCGCCGCGGATCACCATGCTTACCATATCGAATCCGCCGAGCGCGGCCAGCGCCAGCAGGGAGAGCCAGAGCTGAGTCGAGAGCGCAAATACCAGCGTCGCGATGCCGAATCCCGCCACCGAGCCGAACATGATCATGCCGACATGCTTTTCCAGTTTGTTATGGCTCAGCCACAGCCCCACCAGCAGCGCGCCTACCGACGGCGCGCCGCGCAACAGGCCGAGCCCCCAGGGACCGGTATGCAGAATATCCTGAGCGAAAATCGGCAGCAACGCCGTCGCGCCGCCGAGCAGCACGGCGAAAAGATCGAGCGAGATAACGCCGAGCACATCTTTGCGATCGCGGATAAAACGCACGCCGGCGAAAAGATTTGGCAGATTCATCGGCAGACGCGGCTGCGGCGGGCGCTCATAGCGCAAGCGAGCTACCAGGAAAAGCGACAGTAGATAAAAGGCGGCGGAGACGCCATAGACCACGTCCGGACCGGCGACATAAAGCAGACCGCCCAGCGTAGGGCCGACAATCACCGCCGCCTGACTGCCGACCGAAGTCGAAGCCATGGCGCGCGCGAGAATGGCGGGTGGCACCAGGGAAGGCAGCATTGAGGTGATGGCGGGCCACTCCAGCGCTTTCGCCACGGAAATAAGAAACACCAGCCCCCAGATTTCTACTTTGCCGGCCCAGTTAAACAGGGTTAAAAACAGCAGCGCCACCAGCGCGGCGCACTCGATTAGCTGGCCCAGCAACACGATGCGACGACGGTCGAGCTGATCGGCCAGATGGCCGGCGGGCAGCGCCAGCAGCACCGACGGCAAAAACTGCATCAGGCCGATAATACCCAGCGCCATCGCGCTGTTGGTCAGGGCGTAGATCTGCCAGCTAATCGCGACGGAGAACATCTGAAAACCAAATGAAGAGCAGGTGCGCGCCAGCCAGAACGCGACAAACGCCCGATGCTTTAACAGCGACTCATCCGCTGTCTGTTCCATAGAATCCATAATTTATCCCGTTAATGACTCAGCCGGTTCGCGTCATTGCGCGAACCTCTCTTTTTTAATCTGCGCAGGCGAACGCGCAGCACAGCGTGCTTGATTTCTCATCGGCTGGCAATGTTGAGATGTGCTTCAGCGCGTCGCTAAAATGCAGCAGGCAACGGCACAATTATTATTGACTATTATCAGACTATTTATTTCCAGAAAGGTAAAATTAGGACCATTTAATTATTAAAGTATACTTTATGATGCACCTTAATAGCCGCGCAGCAAGGCGAATAAAAAGGGTGACGTCTTTATTAATTCCGTTTTATATTGAGTCCAGCAGTAACCTGAGGGTTACCTTAAGAAACAGTTATAATTTTGTCCGACTTGTTCTTTTAACCAGAGATGCATGGAAAATAGCTTGTATAATCCATATGTTACTGAAAATATTTTCAGCCCTGCAGGCACATTGCTGGGTTTTTGCTATTCGAAACCTTACTTACTGGATGATGCAGAGGGAACCAACAATAATGACGATATAGTTGCATGGAAAAATCATTGTGCAGATGAAGCAGCATTAATGATTATTCCCGTCGCTATGAAGCAGCTTAAACAAATCATTGCCGAGCCGGATCAATATCTTTGCTGGCAGCATTCACGCATTCGCCTGGCCATTAACTACGACGCACTAAAAGAGTGCCGCCTCGCCTTACCTGAAATAACCAATATTTTTCAGTTCTGGATGCTCGATTTCGCTCCACCTGGCGCTGACTGGCGGCTGATTGAATCTTTCCCCTTTTCCGGCATCGTGCTAAGCGAAGATTTCTTTAACGCTAATTATCAAAAATTTACCTTCCCCTTCTTATTATCCTCATTTGCTGAAAGGGAAATTAAGGTTATTGTTCGCAGCGCCCAGCCGGCCCCACCCGCCGAGGTGATGAAGGCGCTCAATATAACGGGCTGGCAGCAGCAGCGTCGTGCAGGTAGCCTTATCCGCTGAAATACCGAGGAAAAACCAAACGCTGGCGTTATGAACGCAGCCTGAGCGCCATAACGCAGCGTAAACCCCATAAAATGTCGTACTAATTGCGCGCTCAAGCGCAAAGCGCTAAAAAAATCAAACCTCTTAACGTTTTTACTATAAAATTTAACTCACATGGATTGCGATGCTCACAGGAAGAGCAGCATTGAACACCTGCTTTCTTACGTACTTTATATAACGTGAAAACAGCCTAATGCGTTGTTTTCTGTGTTTTTATGGCAAAAAACGAGGTCGACATTATGGGGAAAAGTTCCTCATCTTTTGGCGTAATTCGTTTCCTGACGGTGCTGTTCGCATTCCTGACGGGCGCGTTTATGCTGATTGGCGGTGGTTGGTTAGCCGCTATCGGAGGTTCCTGGTATTACGTTATTGGCGGTGTGGTGATGCTTATCACCGCCTGGCTGCTGTCACGTCGCAAAAGCACCGCGCTGGTACTCTATGCGCTGCTGCTGATCGGCACCCTGATCTGGGGCGTGTGGGAAGTCGGCACTGACTTCTGGGCCCTGGCGCCGCGCACCGACGTGCTGGTGATTTTCGGCGTCTGGCTGATCCTGCCTTTTGTTTACCGTAGCGTAAACGCCGGCAGCAAAGCCGCACTGGGCAGCATGGCCGTCGCGCTGATCGCCAGCGCCCTGGTACTGGCCTATGCGGTCTTTAACGATCCGCAGACGGTAAACGGCAAGCTGCCGGAAACCGCACAGAACGCCGCGCCAGCGCAGCCGCTGAGCAATATCGACGACGCTGACTGGCCCGCCTATGCGCGCGATCAGCAGGGCACGCGTTTCTCCCCGCTGAAGCAGATCAACGAAGAGAACGTGAAAAACCTGCAGGTGGCCTGGCAGTTCCAGACCGGCGATCTGAAGACCGCGAACGATCCGGGCGAAATTACCGACGAAGTGACGCCGATTAAGATCCGCGACACGGTCTATCTCTGTTCGCCGCACCAGATTCTGTTCGCGCTCGATGCGGCTACCGGCAAGCAGAAGTGGAAATTCGATCCGGGAATGAAGCCGAATCCGACTTTCCAGCATGTCACCTGCCGTGGCGTTTCTTACCACGAAGTGCCTGCAGCGGCCGACGCTGCTAACAGCCAGCCTGCGCTCTGCTCGCGCCGTATCTACCTGCCGGTAAACGATGGTCGTCTGTTCGCGCTGGATGCGGAAACCAGCGCGCGCTGCCCTGCCTTCGGCAACAACGGCGAGCTGGATCTGCAGCACAAGCAGCCGGTCACCACGCCGGGCCAGTATGAGCCGACATCGCCGCCGGTTATTACCGATACCACCATCGTTATGGCGGGTGCGGTAACCGACAACTACTCGACGCGCGAGCCATCTGGCGTGATCCGCGGCTTCGACGTCAACACCGGCAAACTGCTGTGGGTCTTCGATCCGGGCGCGAAAGATCCTAACGCGATTCCGGCTGATGAACACACCTTCACCATGAACTCGCCTAACTCCTGGGCGCCGGCGGTTTACGATCCGAAACTGGATATCGTTTACCTGCCGATGGGCGTTTCTACCCCGGATATCTGGGGCGGCAACCGCACGCCGGAGCAGGAGCGCTACGCGAGCAGCGTGCTGGCGCTGAACGCCACCACCGGTAAGCTGGCGTGGTCGTATCAGACCGTGCATCACGACCTGTGGGATATGGATCTGCCGTCGCAGCCGACGCTTGCCGACATCACCGATAAAGACGGTAATACCGTTCCGGTGATCTACGCCCCGGCGAAAACCGGCAACATCTTTGTGCTGGATCGTCGTACCGGCAAGCCGGTCGTGCCTGCGCCGGAAACCCCGGTTCCACAGGGCGCCGCGAAGGGCGATCACGTTTCCCCGACGCAGCCTTACTCCGAGCTGACCTACCGTCCGAAGCAGAATCTGACGGACAAGGATATGTGGGGCGCGACGCTGTATGACCAGCTGGTATGCCGCGTCATCTTCAAGCGTCTGCGCTACGAAGGTCCGTTCACCCCGCCGTCCGAACAGGGCACGCTGGTGTTCCCGGGCAACCTGGGCATGTTCGAATGGGGCGGCATCGCGGTCGATCCGCATCGTCAGATCGCTATCGCCAACCCGATGGCCCTGCCGTTTGTCTCTAAACTGGTACCGCGCGGCCCGGGCAATCCGATCGAGCCGCCTGAAGGCGCGAGCGGCGGTTCAGGCACCGAAACCGGTATCCAGCCGCAGTATGGCGTGCCGTACGGCGTTGAGCTGAATCCGTTCCTGTCACCGTTTGGCCTGCCGTGTAAGCAGCCGGCCTGGGGCTACGTTTCCGCCGTCGACCTGAAAACCAATGAAGTCGTCTGGAAGAAACGTATCGGCACCACGCGCGACAGCGCGCCGGTTCCGCTGCCGTTCAAGATGGGTATGCCGATGCTGGGCGGCCCAATCGCGACGGCGGGCAAGGTGTTCTTTATTGGCGCGACCGCAGACAACTACCTGCGCGCGTTCAGCACCGAAACCGGCGAGCAGCTGTGGCAGGCGCGTCTGCCAGCTGGCGGCCAGGCGACGCCGATGACCTATGAAGCGAATGGCAAGCAGTACATTGTCATCGCGGCGGGCGGTCACGGCTCTTTCGGCACCAAACTGGGCGACTATGTGATCGCCTACGCGCTGCCGGACGAGGAATAAGCGCTCGTTAAGCTAAGATGCAACGCTGATGCCGGTCACCTGAGGTGACCGGCATTTTTTTTGCCGCTTCAGGAGAATTTTTTCAGCAGCGCTTCGCGAACAGAAGGTTTCATGGTTAAGCCGCGATCGAGGAAGGCCTGAAAAAAGCGCAGCGCCTGCGTCTTGCTGATCATATTGCGTTTAACGGCTTCTTCCAGAATGCCGCCATGTCTGGAAACTTTTATCCCTCTTTCCTGACAGGTTTTATAAACCGCGTTATCGGCCGACAGGCAGGTCGCCTGCTGCAGGTGCGCCAACGCATGCTGAACGTCAAGCTGATACTTCACCTTTAGCTCTTCGCAGACATAAGGATCGATCCATACCCCACCGGGAAACAGCTGCCAGATCAGCGGTAAGCAGCCGCACTCATAAAAGTCGGAAAGGACATTGGTATCAATTACGCATCTGGGGCATTGAAAAGGCATCCTCGCCAGCCTCCTGATCGGCGTACCATTTTTCCAGCAGCACGCTTAATTCCTTTCTGTTGAGCTCCAGCAGATCCGACAGGAAAGATTCCGATGCCGTTCCGGCCTCCCACGCCTTGCGTGACAACACCAGCAGGCGCCCTTTATAGCTGAGCTGCTCGCCGATCGAATTGGGTTCTTTCCTGTTCCAGCCTTTATGTCGCGTAATGCCCCACAGCCAGGCCGCATTTTTTGGCGATATCAGCCTGCATTTGCTCAGGCGGTCGACCATGCAGGCAAAGGAGACGCGATAGATGCTTTTCAGCCGAAGGACCGTCTCTTCATACGCCCATCCGCCGCCCTGCATGAAGAAATGCTTGCGCAGCGCGTGCTCAGGAATCAAAAAACAGGCAGCGAAATGATTCGCGACCTTCTCCTCAGGCGACGCTGATTTGCCGCGCGTTTTATAGGCTTTAGTCGGACCGGTATAGTCATCGCGATGGAAAATAATATGCGCGTACTCGTGACAGATGCTGAAAATCTGTCTCTCTACTGAGACGGAAGGATGATTGTTGACGTAGATCGCGGTGCCGTATTTGTCGCTAAATGCCGAAAAACCGGAAACCAGCCCTTCTTCAGCCTGATGGCTAAAGGGAATGACCCGGATATCGAACGACTCCAGCAGCGCAACGATATCGCCAACGCAGGTGGCATCGCCAATGCCGAGGCGACGGCGCTCTTCTGCGGCTTTATCCTCAACCCTTAACAGGTCCTCTTCTCTTGCGGTAAAAATCGGAATGGAGTTGGGCAGATCTTCCGGCTGTCTGGCATCGGCGGCCTCTTCAATGGCGTAAATATTTTTTAGCTTGCCGATAAGCGCGTTGCGCAACGTGGTATCCAGCATGGCGGGATTATCCGCCCGCATAGCGAAGCGAAACGAGCCTTCATCGCCATCATAAAAATAGCCGATTGGTTTGTTATAAAGCTTACAGAGCGCAATGAGTTGAGTTACGCTCGGCACACCCTGCGCCTGCTCGAATTTACTGTAGGTTTGCCTTACTACGCCAATCGCATCGGCGACGGCGACGGCGCTTAATCCCGCATCCGCTCGTGCTTCAATCAATCTTTTCGCAATATATTCCTGAACGTTCATAGGTTACTCCCGTTTAACATTATCGGGAACGCTTCAAGCTTTCATGTTAACTATGGCATACAGTATCAGCTCGCCTGTTTTCAGGATAATGATTTAAATTAATTGCTCCGGCTTGCCCGCCAGTTCACTGCCCCGCACAACAGCATCACCGCCGCCGTCAGCAAAAACACCGGCCGCATGCCGAACGCGCCGCCGATAAAGCCGCCGAACAGCGGGCCGCTTACCTGGCCGATATACTGCGCGGAAGTCGAATAGCCCAGCATGCGCCCGACCTGCCCTTCCGGCACGCTATGGCGAATAATCGCCGTGATGCAGGGCAGCAGCCCGCCGAGCGCCATACCCATTAAGAAGCGCAGCACCACCAGCTGCCACGCGGCGGTGATAAACGCCTGCGGGATCAGCAGCGCCGCGCACATCAGCAGACCGCCGCTCAGCACGCGCCAGTGGCCGATGCGGTCAGCCAGCTTGCCCAGCCGCGGCGCGGAAAGAATGCTGCCCAGCGCGGCAGCCGCCATCACCACTCCGGCGGTGACGGTGATCGCACGATCACCGGCGACAAATTGCCCGATATAGAGCGTGATAATGGGCTCGATCGACATATTGGCGAAAATCAGCAGCATGCCTGACAGCCACATCAGCCTCACCACGCCGCGATTGACGGCGCCGGACGCATCGCCAGCGGCGCGCGTTGCCGCTGGCGGGCGCGGCAGCTCTTTAAGCAGGAAGGCGGTCGCCAGAAAGGCGAGGAAAATCACGCCGCCGGTTAACCAGAAGGTGTGGCGGATGCCGATCAGCGGCGGCAGCACGCCGCCCAGCAGCGGACCGACAACGTTGCCCGCCATGATGCCGGAAGAGAGCACGCCGAGCGCCCAGCCGGTCTGCGCCTTCGGCGTCTGTGCCGCCACCAGAATCGTCGAGCCGGAGGCGTAGCCGCCGAGCAGCCCCGCCAGCAGCCGCAGCGCCACCAGCTGCCAGGGCGCAGTGGCCATGCCGATCAGCGCCATCGCCACGGCCATGCCGAGGCTGGCGCGGATCAGCATCAGCTTGCGGCCATAGCGATCCGCCAGCCTGCCCCAGAGCGGCGCGGTCAGCGCAGCACTGAAGAAGGTTGCCCCGTAGGCCAGCCCGGACCAGCGTGCAATCGCCGCCGGTTCCGTTACGCCCAGCTCTCGCACATAGAGCGGCAGAAAAGGCAACAGCAGCGTCATCGCCACAATAGTGCTGAATGAGCCCAGCACGCATACCCATAAGTTACGTTTCCAGATTTGCGCGTCTGGCGCAGCGATCGCTTCCATCATGCCCTCCTTTTGTCTGGCTTTCAGGCTAGCGTCGTTGACGCGGGAACAACAGTCACGGCGCGATAATTACTCAGCGCCGCCCACTGTTGCCAGAGAGCAACAATCAGCCGCCCAGCGCCGCGACCAGCGCGTCGCACAGCAGGCTGACCGGCGCGGCAGGCTGCGCCTCTTTTAGCAGCAGATAGCTTTGCAGGCGATCCATCTGCCACTCCGCCAGCAGCTGGGTAATCTCGCCGCGCGCCAGCGCCGCCTGCGCCATATAGGAGGGGAGATAGGCGATGCCGCTGCCCGCCTGCGCGGCGTTGAGCAGCGCCATGCTGTTATTGGCGCGAAAGCGGCTGCGCACGTCGATCGCCAGCCGCTGCTTGTCGCGGCGGAAAGGCAGCGCGGCGGTGTGCGCCGGCCCGTGGAACATCAGCAGATCGTGGCGCGGCAGCATATCGGGATGGGTCACCGGCGGGCGCTGCGCCAGGTAGTCCGGCGCGGCGTAGAGTCCCCATTCGATGTCGCCTAACAACCGGACGTGCGCGGCCTGCGGCGCGCGGGCGCGGATCACCACGGCGATATCGGCCGGGTTTTCCCGCTCTTCGCTGCCGCGATCGGTCAGGTCGAGATCGACATTGATATGGATATGGCGACGCAGAAAGGGATTAAGCGCGGGCGCCACGCACTGGCAGCCGTAGGTGACCGGCGCCTGCAGCCGTACGTTGCCCGCGACGTTCTGATGCAGCTGCTGCACAAAGGCGTCGGCGCGATGCATCTCCGCCAGCATGCGGGTGCAGAAGGGATAGTAGGCCTGACCCAGCTCGGTCAGCGCCATATTGCGCGTGGTGCGGTGCAGCAGCTTAAAGCCGAGCCGCACCTCAAGCCGGGCGATCTCCCGGCTGACGTGGGATTTCGACAGGCCGAGCGCGCGCGCGGCCTCGCTGAAGCTTCGGCACTCCACTACGCGGGCGAACATCATCATCGCCGTTAAGTTTTCGCTGTGATCCATAATTGTTTTCGTCCGCCGGAAAAGCGCAGACTAAACAATTCCGCTATCGGTTACATCTGTTTGCTGGCGTCAGCTCGCCATGGCCAGCGGAAAAAGCAGCCTGTCCGGCTCGACGCGCCGCTGACGGCGTAGCTGCCCCGGCGTGACGCGGAAATAGTTTTTAAAGGTGCGCGTGTAGGCTTGCTGGGTGTCGAAACCGTAGTTCATCGCCACCTGCAGAATCGCCTCGTTGCTGTTCAGCAGCAGCAGCGCGGACTCCGTCAGGCGGCGCTGGCGAATATATTCCGCCAGCGAAAAGCCGGTATGCTGACGAAACAGACGCTGCAGATGCCAGCGGGAATAGCCCGAGCGACGCGACACCTCATCCAGATGCAGATCCTGGCCTAAGTTGCTTTCAATCCACTGCAGCAGACTACGAATAAATTCGCGCTGATTCATGAGTTCCTCCCGATACGGCATGATGTCCAGTGAACCCACTTTAGCGCGGAAAATTTATCCCTTAATTAGCGAAAAATTAGCGCAGAATTAGCATTGCGTCTGGCAGGCCTCGCCGTGCGGGGCCTTTAATTCTGTGCTAATAATCCCGGCGTACACTGCCGCCAGTAACTGACGAGGCGATCTTCCATGCGCGTACTTTTGGTTGAAGATGATGAAATGATCGGTGCCAATCTGCAGCAGGCGCTGGAAGCCGCTGGCTGGTCGGTTGACTGGGCGCGCGACGGCGTCTTCGCCTATCACGCCTGGCATGAAGGCGACTACACCTGTGTGCTGCTCGACCTCGGCCTGCCCCGCGACGACGGGCTGCAGGTGCTGAAGCGCGCGCGCGGCCGCGGCGACACCACGCCGGTGCTGATTTTAACGGCGCGCGACACGGTGGCACAGCGCGTGCAAGGGCTCGACAGCGGCGCCGACGACTACCTTCTGAAACCTTTCGACCTGCAAGAGGTGCTGGCGCGCATGCGTGCAATAACCCGACGTCGCCACGGCGCGGCGGACTCGCTGCTCGGCAGCGGCGACGTTCAGCTGGATATGATGACGCGCGAAGTGCTCTATAAGGGCCAGCGCGAGCAGCTTACCGCGCGCGAATATGCGCTGCTTTACGCCCTGCTGGAGCGTCCCGGCGCCATTCTGTCGCGCGAGCAGCTGGAGAACCGCATCTACGGCTGGGGCGAAGAGGTGACCAGCAACGCGGTAGATGTGCTGATCCACGGCATGCGCCGTAAGCTCGATAATGACGCCATCCGCAACGTGCGCGGACTCGGCTGGCGCGTGCCCGCGCTATGAAACCTTTCGCTTTTATGCGCTCCCTGCGCAATAAGCTGCTGAGCACGCTGCTGATTATCCATCTGCTGATGATCGGCGGCGTGACCTGGTATTTCTTCAGCTGCTACGGCGACATGATCGGCACCATGAAGGATGACCAGCTGTCGAAAATCGCCGACGCCTGGGCCACCAATAAAGAGATCCCGGCGCTGATGCCGCTGATGCTGCACGCCGATAAAATGAAAAGCGCCTACGTTGTGCAGCTGTGGGACGGCAACGGCAGGCTGCGCGCCAGCTCCTGGCCGGCGCTGCATGCGCCGCTGCAGGCGCAAAAGGGCTGGCATGATAACGACGTCGGCGAGTGCGACGAGTGCGCCTGGCGTATCTATACCCGGCCCGGCGAGCCGGGCAGCGAGATTAAAACCATCCAGGTGATGCATAACCTCAGCCATATGCGTGCCGAGATGGTGAGGCGCGCGCTGGCGGCGATTATTCCCCTGATTTTGATGATGCCGCTCTCGCTGCTGGTGATCTGGCTGGTGGTGCGCAAGATCACCCGCGACCTGCGCGTCGCCTCGCGCGAAATCGCCGCGCAGGAGACGCTGCATCCACACCTGGTGTCGCCTGAAGGGCTGCCGGATGAGATCCTGCCGCTGGTCGAGGCCTACAATTCGCTGCTCAACAAGCTGCGCGCCGCCTGGTCGTCGCAGCGTCAGTTTCTGGAGGATGCGGCGCACGAGCTGCGCACCCCGGTCACGGCGGTGACGCTGCAGCTGGAGAATCTGCGCCAGCATATTCAGCCGGGCGAAGCGAGCCGCCAGTTCGATCAGCTGGAAGCGGGCGTAACGCGCACGCGTCATCTGGTGACGCAGCTGCTCAATATCTCGCGCCAGGAAGATAAAACCGTGGTCGCTTCGGTAGAGAATATCGAGCTGGAGGATCTGCTGAAAGAGAGCATCGAGCAGCTGATGGTGGTGGCCGACAAGCGCGGCATCGATATCGGCTTCAACGGCTCGACGCACTATCGTTTGCAGGCAAGCCGCTCCGAGCTGCGCAGCCTGTTTGATAATCTGATCGGCAACGCCATGCTGCATACCCCGGAAGGCAGCCTGGTGGACGTCTTGCTGCATCGCGTCGGCGATCGCACGGTGGTCGATATTGTCGATAACGGCCCCGGCATGCCGGAGGCGTTTATCGATCGCGCCTTTGACCGCTTTACCCGCTCGCCGACGGTGAAGGCGCAGGGCAGCGGTTTAGGTTTGTCGATCGTGCGCAGCGTGGCGCAAAAGCACCATATCCATGTTTCCCTCTCCAACTGCCTTAATTCCCAGGGCGCTATCTGCGGTTTACAGGTTCGCGTCACCCTGCCCTGATTTTCACGTTCGCGCGCGATGCCGACAACGTAAACGGTTGCGGCGTTCCGTTCGCTACGGCTTATTTTCGTGATGCGCTTCACATTTTCACGTAAATGCAATGCAACACATTTTGACAAACGTGAGCAAAATCTATTTTCTATCGCCTCGTAACGGTCAGGCTACGCAGGTCAAAAACCGGCTGTAAAAAACGGTTACATCTTCGCCGCCCACTCTGGGATCGATTTCACTCTGACTGCGTTCCTGCGCGGTCAAAAGCATGTGGTTAATGATAATGAAATTTAAAACCTTGATAGCAGGCGCCTTGCTGGCAACCTCCCTGAGCAGCGGCGCGCAGGCCGCCGAAAGCGATCCGCAATATCTCTCCGACTGGTGGCACCAGAGCGTCAACGTGGTGGGCAGCTATCACACCCGCTTCGGACCGCAGTTCAATAACGACGTCTATCTGGAATATGAAGCCTTCGCGAAAAAAGACTGGTTCGATTTTTACGGCTACCTCGATCTGACCAACTTTTTCGGCATGGGCAACAGCAACGCCAACGGCATTTTCGACCACGGTTCGCCGATGTTTATGGAAATCGAGCCGCGCTTCTCTATCGATAAGCTGACCGGCACCAGCCTGGCCTTCGGTCCGTTCAAAGAGTGGTACTTCGCCAACAACTATATCTACGATATGGGCCGCAACAGCGATAACCGTCAGAACACCTGGTATATGGGTCTTGGCACCGACATCGACACGCACAGCGACGTCGGCCTGTCGCTTAACGTCTACGCCAAATATCAGTGGGAAAACTACGGCGCGGCGAATGAGAACAGCTGGGATGGCTATCGCTTCAAGGTGAAATATATGGTGCCGATCGGTACGCTGTGGGGCGGCAACCTCAGCTATATCGGCTTTACCAATTTTGACTGGGGTTCAGACCTGCGTGACAAATCAGACGCGTCGCGCACCAGCAACTCCATCGCCTCCAGCCATATTCTGTCACTGGGCTACGACCACTGGCATATTTCCGCCGTGGCGCGTTATTTCCACAACGGCGGCCAGTGGGCGGACGGTCAGGAGCTAAACTTCGGCCGTGGGCCGTTTGAAGTGAAATCGACCGGCTGGGGTTACTACCTGGTGGCGGGTTATAACTTCTGATGAATCGGGCTAACAGCACCGATTTTACAGAGCGGCGAGGCTGAGCCGAAGAGCAAAGCGTCCCGCGACAGAGACAAAAGCGCCGGGAGCGTTTTTGAACAGCGCAGCGCGTTGGCCCGTTTACGGACGCACCTCAGGGACGAGGTGCGTATCCGCGCGGGCCAGGCGAGCATGGAGGCCTTGAGCGACTTTGCAATCGGATCAGGCTCGCCGCGCCATCACACTCCCTGAACCGACTTATTCCTGCGGCTTCTCTACGTTGATACGCCACGGGATGTTGAACTTATCGATAAACATCGCAAAGCCGTTCGACCAGAAGGTCTCCTGCCACGGCGTCGTTACCTTGCCGCCCGCCGACAGTTTCTCGAACCAGGCTTTACCCTCTTCGACGTCGTTAGTCGACAGGCTGACCGCATAACCGGCGTGCTCCGATGCCGGCGGCTTCTCGGTATTGCCGTCGCTCAGCATCAGCTCACCGTCGCCGATGCGCAGTTGCGCATGCATGATTTTTTCTGGCGGCTGCGGCGCTGCAGATTGATCGCCCACCTGCTCACCCTGATCCGGCATATCGCCGAACGTCATTTTAGAGATTAACTCTCCACCGGTAGCCTGCAGGTAAAAGTCGATAGCCTCTTCACAACGGCCATAGAGAAACAGATAAGGGCTGACTTGCATCTTCACCTCTGTATTGTCGGTTGGATTTCTTACAGTACTCTAAGAGTGTAGACGATCGACTTTATCCTTTGTTTTTACTGACAATAACGACGAAAGAGCTGCGCCATATAGGCGCTCATCGGCGTCAGCGCCGTCTCCTTTCGCTGGATCAAATAGAAGGTTGCCTTCGGCAAGGGCTCGTCCAGATCCAGCGCCACCAGCTGCTGGCCGAGCACCGCATCATTGATGACATCAACCGACAGAATGCTGACAAAATCACTCTGCGCCACCAGGCTGGTGCAGGCCATAAAGGTTTCGCAGGAGACCACAATTTTGGGCGCCATGCCGCGCTCGGCAAAGAGATCGTGCAGCAGGCGATAGTAGCTGCCCTTCGGCGTCGGCATCGTCCAGTTGCACTGCTGAAGTGCCTTAAGCGACCGCGCCTTCTCCATCGGGTGCCCCCTGCGCACCACCACTTTGTAGTCGCGCTGCATCATTTTTTCAAAGCTCAGCTCCTGGTCAAGATGGCTCTGATCGTAGGTATTGATGGTGAAATCGAGCTCGCCCTGGCGCAGCTCCGGGATCATCGATACCAGCTGGCCTTCCACAATCCGCACCTTAACCAGCGGATACTCGCGATGAAACTGGGTGATAACCTGCGGCATGATGGTGCGCGCCACGCTGCCGCCCACGCCGATATTCACCTGGCCGCCCGCCAGTCCAAGCCGCTGCTGAATATCCTCCTGCGCCACACGTAATTCTTCCAAAACCAGACTGGCATGGCGAAAAAAGTTATCACCCACGTCGGTCAGCACCACACCTTGCTGGCGGCGAACAAAGAGTTTTGCGCCTAAAACCTGCTCCAGCTCCTGAATCGCTTTGGTCAGCGCCGGCTGAGAAAGCCCGGAAAGACGGCTCGCGGCGCGGATGCTGCCCTGACGCGCAACCTCAACGAAGGCGCGTAGCTGATGCAATTTTAGCTGTGACGGCATGATAACCACTGTTTATCAGGAGAAAGATATTCGCATCTTATGCGGCCTGCACGGCTTGTGTAAATTCGGGAGCGTGCATAAAAAACCATCAATAAGGATCTCCTATGACAACCCTCTCTGAGCAGGTTCAGGCGCTGGCGCCGCAGATGCAAAGCTGGCGGCGCGATCTCCATCAGTTTGCCGAGTCCGGCTGGCTGGAATTTCGCACCGCGACGCGCGTGGCCGACGTGCTGCATAAGCTGGGCTATCAGCTACAGCTGGGTCGTGAGGTGATTAACGCCGAGGCGCGTATGGGACTCCCCGACGCTGACGTGTTGAAACAGCAGGAGGCGCGCGCGCTGCAGCAGGGTGCGCTGCCGCAGTGGCTGCCCTCTTTCTCCGGCGGCTTTTGCGGCGTTGTCGCCACGCTGGAGACCGGTCGTCCCGGCCCGGTGATGGGATTCCGCGTCGATATGGACGCGCTCGATCTTAACGAGAGCCAGGCGCCCGATCACCTGCCGCAGCGCGAGGGTTTTGTCTCCTGCAATCCCGGCATGATGCACGCCTGCGGCCATGACGGCCATACCACTATCGGGCTGGCGCTCGCCAGCGTGCTGATGGCGATGAAGTCGCAGCTGAGCGGCACGATCAAGCTGATCTTCCAGCCTGCCGAGGAGGGGGTGCGCGGCGCGAAGGCGATGGTGGAGGCGGGCGTGGTCGACGATGTCGATCTCTTTACCGCCATCCATCTCGGCACCGGCGTGCCCGCTGGCGAGCTGGTGTGCGGCAGCGACAGCTTCCTCGCCACCACCAAGCTGGATGTGCATTTCATCGGCGTCGGCGCCCATGCGGGCGGCAGGCCTGAGGAGGGGCGCAACGCGCTGCTGGCGGCGGCGCAGGCCACGCTGGGGCTGCACGGCCTGCCGCAGCACAGCGGCGGCGTCGCGCGCGTCAACGTCGGCGTGCTGCAGGCGGGCACCGGCCGCAACGTGGTGGCCGATACCGCGCTGATGAAGGTTGAGACGCGCGGCGTCAGCAACCAGGTTAACGACGACATCTACCAGCAGGCGCTGCGCGTGATCGCCGGTGCCGCGGCGATGTACGGCGTCGAGTATGAGGTGAAACTGATGGGCGCGGCGCGCAGCTGCACGCCGACCCAGCCCTGGGTCGATTTCCTCCACCAGCAGGCGGAGGCGCTCGGCATCTTCGACTCGGTGGTAGATCGCAAGGCGCAGGCCGCCGGTTCAGAAGACGCCACCTATATGATGGAGCGCGTTAAGCAGCGCGGCGGCCAGGCGACCTACGCCATCTTCGGCTGCGATCTGGCGGCGGGCCACCATAACGCCCGCTTCGACTTTGACGAAAGCGTGATGGGCAAAGCGGTGCAGACGCTGGCGACGCTGGCGCTCAATCAGGCGCAATTTGGAGGCGCTCGATGAACGCTGACTTCCTGGCCGACTATATCGACGCCCATCAGGCGCGCTTTACCGCCCTCAGCGACGCCATCTGGGACACGCCGGAAACCCGCTTTGCCGAAGTCCGCTCCAGCGCGCTGCTGGCCGACGCGCTGGAACAGGAGGGCTTCGTCGTAACGCGCGGCGTCGGCCATATTGAGACCGCCTTTATCGCCAGCGCGGGCGAAGGCCAGCCGGTGCTCGCCATTCTCGGCGAGTTCGATGCGCTGGCCGGACTCAGCCAGCGGGCGGGCTGCGCGCGGCCGGAGCCGCTGGAGGAGAACGGCAACGGTCACGGCTGCGGCCATAACCTGCTCGGCACCGCTGGCGTAGCGGCGGCGTGCGCCCTGAAAGCCTGGATGCAACAGCACGGCGGACGCGGCACGGTGCGTTTCTACGGCTGTCCCGGCGAAGAGGGCGGATCGGGCAAAACCTTTATGGTGCGCGAGGGGCTGTTCGACGATGTCGACGCCGCCGTCACCTGGCATCCCGAAGGCTTTAGCGGCCTGTTCAACCTCAGCACCCTCGCCAATATCCAGGCGGCGTTTCACTTCAAAGGCGTGGCGGCGCACGCGGCCAACTCGCCGCACCTCGGGCGCAGCGCGCTTGATGCGGTGACGCTGATGAACACCGGCGCAAACTTCCTGCGGGAACATATCGTGCAGGAGGCGCGGCTGCACTATGCGGTGACCAACAGCGGCGGCGTCTCGCCCAACGTGGTGCAGGCGGACGCCGAAGTGCTCTACCTGATCCGCGCGCCCGAGCTGCCGCAGGCGCAGGCGATCTACCAGCGCGTCATCAATATCGCTCAGGGCGCGGCGCTGATGACCGACACCCAGGTGACGGTGCGCTTCGACAAGGCGTGTTCCAACTACGTGCCAAATCGCGCGCTGGAAGCGGTGATGGAGCATTATTTGCATCACTTCGGTTTGCCGCATTACAGCGAGGAAGAGCGCGCCTTCGCCGCCGAGATCCGCGCCACGCTGAGCGAGGAGGATCTGCACAACGCGCGGCTTAACGCGGCACGCACCGGCGGCGAGGCGGGCGCGGCGTGGATTGAGGCGCACGGCGACAAGCTGCTGATGGATGAAGTCGCGCCCTGCGCGGCGACGCGCGAGCTGCTCTACGGCTCTACCGACGTCGGCGACGTCAGCTGGGTCACGCCCGTCGCGCAGTGCTTTTCGCCCTGCTTCGCCTTCGGTACGCCGCTGCACACCTGGCAGCTGGTGGCGCAGGGCCGCACCAGCATCGCACACAAAGGCATGCTGCTGGCGGGCAAAGTCATGGCCGCCACCGTGCTGGAGCTGCTGACCGATGAGCAGGCGCTGGCGCGCTGTCGCGCCGAATTTGAACGGGCGCGCCGCGCGCAGCCCTATAGCTGTCCGATTCCCGAAGGCATTACGCCTTCAAAACTGGCCAACTGAGCCGCGGCCGCGCCGCTGGGCGCGGACCGATAACACAATAAAAAAACGCAAACACGACCATACAAGACGAGGAATATCATGACCGTAATGTCGGAGAGTCGCAGCCCTGGGAAAGTGTTCGGCTGGATTGAGCGGGTCGGCAACAAAGTTCCCAACCCCTTCCTGCTGTTTGTTTATCTGATAGTGGTGCTGATGGTAGCGACCGCCATTATCAGCACTCTCGATCTGGCGGTGAAAAACCCGGTCAGCGGCGAGATGGTGCGCGTCAACAACCTGCTGAGCGTCGCGGGCCTGCAGTGGATCCTGCCCAACATCATCAAAAACTTCAGCGGCTTTACCCCGCTCGGCTCAATTCTGGCGCTGGTGCTCGGCGCCGGCCTGGCGGAAAAAGTGGGCCTGCTGCAGTCGCTGATGGTGAAGATGGCGTCGCGCGTCAGCCGCCGCTACGCCAGTTATATGGTGCTGTTTATCGCCTTTTTCAGCCATATCTCTTCCGATGCCGCGCTGGTGGTGATGCCGCCGCTCGGCGCGCTGATCTTCCTCGCTGTGGGTCGCCATCCGGTGGCGGGCCTGCTGGCGGCGATCGCCGGCGTCGCCTCCGGCTTTACCGCCAACCTGCTGATTGTCACCACCGACGTGCTGCTCTCCGGCATCAGCACCGAAGCGGCGAAGGCGGTGAGCGACACGGTGCTCGTCAGCGTGATCGATAACTGGTTTTTTATGGCGACATCGGTGATCGTGCTCACCGTAGCGGGTGCCCTTCTCACCGACAAGTTTATCGAGCCGCGCCTGCCGCAGTGGAAAGAGGGCAGCAGCGAGCGGCTGGCGGCCCTGACGCCGCTGGAGAATCGCGGCCTGCGCGCGGCGGGCATCGCGGCGCTGCTCTTTATCGGCGTGATGGCGCTGCTGGTGGTGCCGGAGCATGCGCCGCTGCGCGATCCTGAGACCGGCGGCATCGTGCCGTCGCCCTTCATCAAGGGCATCGTGCCCGTCATCATCCTGTTCTTCTTTGTGGTGGCGATCGTTTATGGCGCGGTTACGAAGCAGATTCGCCGTCCGGACGATATTCCGCATCTGCTGATGGAACCGATGAAAAACATGGCGGGCTTTATTGTGATGGTCTTCCCGCTGTCGCAGTTCGTGGCCTTCTTCAACTGGAGCAACATGGGCAAGTTTATGGCCATCGGGCTGACCGACGTGCTGGAGAGCGCAGGCATCAGCGGCGCGCCCGCCTTTCTCGGCCTGATGTTCCTGTCGGCGTTTCTCTGTATGTTTATCGCCAGCGGCTCGGCGATCTGGTCGATTCTCGCCCCGGTGTTCGTGCCGATGTTTATGCTGCTCGGCTTTCACCCCGCTTTCGCGCAGATGATCTTCCGCATCGCCGACTCGGCGGTGCTGCCGCTGGCGCCGATGTCGCCCTTTCTGCCGCTGTTCCTCTCTTTCCTGCAGCGCTACCAGAAAGATGCCCAGCTCGGCACCTACTACGTGCTGATCTTCCCCTATCCGGTGGTCTTCTTTATCACCTGGATCGCGCTGCTGCTCGCCTGGTATGCGCTGGGGCTGCCTATCGGACCGGGCGTCTGGCCGCAGATGCCGTAGCCTCTTCGCCAGGGACGGCGAAAAGTGCAACGTATGTTGCTAAAAACTCACCAACAACCCTCTCGGCAAGGATCGCCGAATTGATTATTCTGCACTCTCTTCGCTTGCTAACGGTCATTCTTTTTACAAGATCGCCACGCCGTTAGCGAGACAGGCAAACACCGTCACACCGAGGTTTATAAAATAATGACAACCACCTGCACTCCAGGGATGGCGCCGGGGTTCGCTGCGCCGACGCCGAACAACAGCTTAGCGGGGCGCATCGACGCCCTGCCCTCATCGCGCGGCCTGTGGCGTTTTATTACGCTGCTGGCGCTCGGCGGTTTCTTTGAACTCTACGATCTGTTTGAGACCGGCTATATCAGCGCCGGGCTGCTGGCCGCCGGCGTCTTCCACACCGGCAGCGCGGGCGTGTTTGGCATCGCCGATCAGGCCGCTTTTGCCTCTGCCACCTTTCTCGGCCTGTTTGTCGGCGCCAGCCTGCTCGCGCCTTATGCCGACCGCTTCGGCCGACGCCTGACCTTTATGTGCGCGCTGGCGTGGTACGGCACTTTCTCGCTGCTGATGGCCTTTCAGCAGAGCGCGGAGATGATTATTCTGTTTCGCTTTCTGGTGGGCATCGGCCTCGGCATCGAGTTGGTCACCATCGACACCTACCTTTCGGAGTGGGTGCCGACGCATATGCGCAGCCGCGCCTTCGCCTTTTCGTTTTTCGTGCAGTTTCTCTCCGTGCCGACGATGGCGCTGATCTCCTGGTGGCTGGTGCCGCAGACGCTGCTCAGCCTGGAAGGCTGGCGCTGGGTGGTGATCGCGGGCGCCCTCTGTTCGCTGATTATCTGGTTTATTCGTAAGGATCTGCCAGAGTCGGCGCGCTGGCTGGCGCAGCAGGGCCGTCACCAGGAGGCGCATCAGGTGCTGAGCGCGATGGAGAAACGCTGCGGCGTCGCGCCCGGCGCAGGCTTCCCGCCGGATGACGCGGCGGCGCAGCTGCCGAAGCGCGGCCGGTTTAGCGAGATCTGGTCGCCAGCCTGGCGCAAGCGCACCCTGATGCTGGTGGTAATGAACTTCTTTCAGGCGATCGGCTTTTTCGGCTTTGGCAACTGGCTGCCCGCGCTGCTGTCGGGCACAGGCACGACCGTCACCCACAGCCTGCTCTACGCCTTTTTTATCACCCTCGCCTACCCGCTCGGCTCGCTGATCTGCAGCCGCTACGCCGATAAATTTGAGAACAAATGGCAGATCGTTTTCTCCTGCCTGATGACGGTGGTATTCGGCACGCTGTTCGCGTTTCAGACCCACCCGGTGATGCTGATACTCTGCGGCTTTTTAATTACTTACTCCAATGCCTGGCTGACCTTTAGCTATCACGCCTACCAGACAGAGATTTTCCCTACGCATATTCGCGCCCGCGCGGTCGGCTTTTGCTACTCCTTCAGCCGCCTGTCGACGGCGTTCAGCAGTATTTTGATCGGCCTGATTTTGCAGTATGCAGGCAGCCAGGGCGTCATCGCCTTTATCGTGGCGAGCATGCTGATGGTGATGATGTCAGTGGGGATTTACGGGCCGAAGACGCGCGGCATCGATCTGGAGAATATTTAAGAGAGAAGCGAAAGCGGCATGAAAAAAGCCCGGCGTCAGCCGGGCTTTAGTTGAGGGTTACTGATTTTCGAGCTGATGGATATCCGCGCTGCCCTGATAAGGCTGGATGGTCTTATCTTTACGCAGCTTTGCCACATCCTTCGCGGTGACGTCAGACTTGCCGCCGTTGCCCCAGCTGGTGTGGATAAAGTTCACCACGTCCGCGACCTGCTGGTCGCTTAGCCGCCAGCCGAACGCGGGCATGGTGATGGTTGACGGCGCGCCTTTCACGCCTGGCAAGGTGCCGCCTGCCAGCACGATATGGATCAGCGAAGTGGGATCCTCGGCCATCACCACCGGATTGCCGCGCAGCGCCGGGAAAAAGCGCTGATAGCCGCTGCCGTCCGTTTTATGGCAGGCCGCGCAGCTGTCGACGTAAACCGAGGCACCGGTCGCGCTGTCGTCGCCTTTCCACAGCGCTTTCGCCGTGGCGTCATCGACGCTAAACGCCACCTGGCCTGGGTCTTTCGCGCCGAGCGACTTCAGGTAGTGGGCGATCGCCGCAATATCCTCATCGCTGAGATGCTGCAGGCTGTGCTCCACCACCTCGGTCATGCCGCCGAACGCGGCGGTATGGTCGTTACGGCCATAGCGCAGGAACTGGCGCAGATCCTCTTCGCTCCAGCGTCCCAGCCCGTCGCGGTTATCGCCGCGCAGGTTGCTGGCGGTCCAGCCATCAATCGGCGCGCTGCTGCCCGCCAGATAGTCGCTGCCTTCGCTGTTGTTCAGCGCTTTCTCCTGCATGGTGATGCTGCGCGGCGTATGGCAGGCGCCGCAGTGGCCCAGGCCTTCCACCAGATAGCGGCCGCGCGCCAGCTCAGCATCTTCCTGCGCCATCGGCTGAAACGCTTTGACGTCCGGCGCGAACATTGTACGCCAGATCGCCAGCGGCCAGCGCATCGACAGCGGCCACGGAATATCGCTTTTGTGGTTAGCCTGCTCGACCGGCGCAACGCCGTGCATAAAGTAGGCGTAGAGCGCCTGCATATCCTCGTCGCTCACCACCGCGTAGGAAGGGTAAGGCATCGCCGGATAAAGCGTATCGCCATTTTTTGCCACGCCGTGACGCACCGCCTTCTGGAAGTCGTCATAGCTGTAGTCGCCAATGCCGGTTTTCTTGTCCGGCGTGATATTGGTGGAGTAAATAGTGCCGATCGGCGTCGCCATCGGCAGGCCGCCGGCAAAGGGTTTGCCCTCTTTGCTGGTATGACAGGCGATACAGTCGCCCGCGCGCGCCAGATACTCGCCGCGCTGTATCCGATCGCCGCCGTTATCGTCCGCCAGCGCGGCAAAGGTCATCGTGCCCAGTACCAGGACCAGTAAGCTGTTTTTCATCGCCATTTCCTTATGCCTGCACCAGTGGACCTGGATTTTTCAGGTACTGTTCGCGGATCGCTTTCGCCGACCAGTAGGTCAGCGCCGCCACCATGCCCGTCGGGTTGTAGCCCAGGCCCTGCGGGAACGCCGATGCGCCCGGCACAAAGACGTTCGGCACGTCCCAGCTCTGCAGGTAGCGGTTAACCGCGCTGGTGTTGGGATCCTCGCCCATAATGGCGCCGCCGCTGATATGCGTGGTCTGATAGACCGTGGTGTCGAAATGGCTGCCCGGCTTTTTCGCGCCGCCGATAATCATCTTCGGACTCATCGCTTCGGCGATCTTATGCATCTTGCCGACCATAAACTGCGCCATCTTGATGTCGTTATCCTGCCAGTCAAAGGTCATGCGCAGCAGCGGCTGGCCATAGGCATCTTTGTAGTTGGGATCGAGGTCGAGATAGTTGGCGCGGTAGGACTGATGCGCCCCGTGGGCATCCATCGAGAGATGGTGCGTGTAGGTATCCGCCACCGCTGCCTTCCATTTGCTGCCCCAGTTCGGCGTGCCGGTCGGCGTCGGCAGGCCGGAGATCGGCTTGGTGCCCGCCTGGTTGACCCAGAACGGCGAACCGCCGACGAAGCCGTGCGGCCCGTGGTCGAAGTTGTCGGCGTTGAAGTCGTCGACGCCGACGCCCGCACCGCCCGCGCCGATAAACGGGTTGGTGGTGGTGTTTTTGTCGAACAGCGCCTTGAGCGTGGAGAGGTTCTGATAGGCGAAGTTACGGCCGACGGTGCCTTCATTGGTGATCGGGTTGTAGGGCTTGCCGATGCCGGAAAGCAGCATCAGGTGCACATTGTGGAACTGGAACGCTGAGAGGATCACCAGATCCGCTGGCTGCACCACTTCACGCCCCTGCGCATCGACGTAGGTGACGCCGGTGGCGCGCTTTTTATCGTCGGTCAGGTTCACGCGCAGCACGTAGGCGTTGTTGCGCAGCTCAAACTTCGGCTCCTGGCGCAGCGCGGGCAGGATGTTCACGTTCGGCGACGCTTTCGAGTACATGTAGCAGGCGTAGCCGCTGCAGTAGCCGCAGAAGTTGCACGGTCCCATCTGCGCGCCGTAGGGGTTGGTGTAGGGGCCAGAGGTGTTAGCCGAGGGCAGATCGTAGGGGTGATAGCCTACTGATTTCGCCGCCTCGGCAAACAGCTGCGCCGAATAAGTGCGCTTCTGAGCAGGCAGCGGGAATTTGTCGGAGCGATCTGGCGCGAATGGGTTGCCGCCGCTCTCCTTGCCAATCACCTGCCCTTTAATGCTCCACGGCGTGCCGGAGGTGCCGAAGACTTTTTCCGCCTTGTCGAAGAACGGCTCCAGCTCGTCATAGGTGACGCCGAAATCCTGGATGGTCATCCCTTCCGGGATAAAGTTTTTGCCGTAGCGCTCTTCATAATGGCTACGCTGGCGCAGCTCGGTTGGGTCGACGCGAAAGTGTACGCCAGACCAGTGCAGCCCTGCGCCGCCGGTGCCGGTGCCGGGCAAAAACGCCGCCAGCTGGCGGTAGGGAACCGCCGTCTGCGAGGCGTCGTGACGGATAGTCACGGTGCTTTTCGACAGATCCTGGAAGAGCTTTTTGCGGACGTTATAGGTCAGCTCGTCAATCGACTGCGGATAGGATCCGTCTGGATAGGTATCGCGATGCGGGCCGCGCTCCAGCGCAACCACGTTTAGGCCAGCTTCGGTCAGCTCTTTCGCCATAATTGCCCCGGCCCAGCCGAAACCCACAATTACCGCATCTGCTTTTTTCATTTCGTTTGCCATGGTTACGCGCGCTCCCCGCGAATAGAGACTGACGGGAAGGGATAACGCTCGCCGCGCTCCACCCAGTCCATAAAGTCGGCGCGTGCGCCAGGAAAACCAATCAGCTTCCAGCCCACCATATTCTGGTTGCCACCGTGGATGGGGTCGCTGAAGAAGCCTTCGCGGGTGTTCTGGATCAGAAAGGCGAAGAAGGTTTTTGCGGGCAGCTGGCGGAAATCGGCCTGGCCGCTCTCCATCGCCTGTAGCAGCGCATCCTGCTGCTCGCCGCTGAGTTCGGCGAAGACCTTGCCGTGCTGGCGCTTGCTGTAGTCGTCGGCGTCGGCCAGTCCCAGACGGTAGATCTGCTGCGGCACCAGCGGCAGCTGATAGCCCAGCTCTTTCGGCAGGTCCGGATTGAACGGCCCCTGCATATACCAGTTGGCGCCGGTGGCATAAGGGGTGTTCATCTGGCGATCGATAAATTCCGGCACGCCCGCTTCCAGCGCGCCTGGGCCGCGCTCGTCATTGGGGATCAGTCGAGCGACGGCCGCCTTGATAAAGGCGAACTCTTCAGCGGTAAACCAGTTGGGCTGGTAATCACGCGCTGGCTGCGCCGCCGCGGGATCGGCAGCCTGCACCGCAGGCGCCACGCTAAAGCCGCCGACAACGGCGCTGCCTGCCGCCATCGCTGGCGCCAGTGCAATGGTCTTTAGCAGAAAATCCCTGCGCGTCTGCCCACGTTTTTGTTCTGACATGACATTGCCTCAGTACCGCCTATAATGCGGCATGAAAGTTAAACAGTTGCGTTGTAATGGTTTTTTTATGCGGATTAAGGGTTACAGCAGGACTGTTACCGGTAACAGCAGGCGCTAGTGTAACACTGTTGTGGTGAAACATTTAGTTCATCGAAACAAATTCAGACAAATTCATTAACATCTCGCCGGAATGCTTTACCTGCCGCAGACGATCACTGTCACCACCAGAAACAACACTCAACAGACAGATAACGCTAAAAGACGTTATAAAAGAGTGCACACAACAGCGGAGAGTTTATGTTTAAGTCCTTTTTTCCCCGGCCAGCGCTGTTTTTCAGCTCGGCGGCGATCTGGAGTCTGATCGCGATTTTTGCCTGGTTCGGCTTTGCCGATGATTTTCCGTCACGCTGGCCAGCGCTGCATGCCGCCATGCAGCAGCCGCTGCCAGCCACCGCCGCGCGCTTTGTCGCCCCCAGCCAGCTCTGGTTTTATGGCTATTACTGGCTGATCGTGGCGATATTCGCCCTGGCCTGGCACGCGATCGATAATCACCCGTGGCAGCGCTGGTCAGTATGGGGATCGGCACTGATCATCTTCGTTACCTGGTTCGGCGTGCAGGTCGGCGTCGGTATTAACGCCTGGTACGGCCCGTTTTACGATCTGATCCAGCAGGCGCTAACCAAAGCGGGTTCGGTGCCCATTAGCCGCTTTTACAGCGGCCTGGGCGATTTTCTTGGCATCGCCCTGATTTCGGTGGTGGTTGGCGTAACGAATTCCTTTTTCATCAGTCATTGGGTGTTCCGCTGGCGCACCGCGATGAACAACTATTACATGCACAACTGGCAGCGCCTGCGTAAGGTCGAAGGCGCGGCGCAGCGCGTGCAAGAAGATACCATGCGCTTCGCCAGCACACTGGAGGACTGGGGCGTCAGCTTTCTTCAGGCGATTATGACGCTGGTGGCCTTTTTGCCGGTGCTCATCAGTTTGTCGCATCACGTTAAGGATGTGCCGCTGCTTGGCAATATTCCCTATGCGCTGGTCATCATTGCGCTGCTCTGGTCGCTCTTCGGCACCGCGCTGCTGGCGCTGGTGGGCATTAAGCTGCCGGGGCTGGAGTTCCGCAATCAGCAGGTTGAGGCGGCCTATCGTAAAGAGCTGGTCTACGGCGAGGATCATGCCGATCGCGCGACGCCGCCAACGGTACAGGCGCTGTTTAGCCGCGTCCGCTTTAACTACTTCCGCCTCTATTTTCACTACCTCTACTTTAATATCACCCGCATTCTCTACCTGCAGGTTGATAATGTTTTCGGTCTCTTTGTGCTGTTCCCGTCAATCGTAGCGGGCACCATTACCTTCGGCTTGCTTAGCCGGATTACCAATGCGTTCGACCAGGTGCGCTCGTCGTTCCAGTATCTGATCACCTCCTGGTCGACGCTGGTTGAGCTGATGTCGATCTATAAGCGTCTGCGCAGCTTCGAGCAGATCCTGCAGGATGTTCCGCATCAGGAGATGCTGCGCGAAGCGGCGGACAACGAGTAACAGGCTGTCCTTAACCATGCACAGCGTGATAAAGCGTTGTGCATGGCTTACCCCAACGGCGCGTCAGGCGCCTCGCCATTTTCCTTTCCTTTACGCGCTTCGCGCGAATCTGGTCTTGCCTCCTCAAAACCTTTTTGCATTGTTAAAATAATCACACCCACTTCTGCCGTAAAATGCGATTTAACCGTTTGCATCGCGCTTTCAGGTTGTGAAATTTGTCACACCATTAGCTTTAACAAGCTGCTAATGTGATTTTAATAACATTAAAACCTGACAAATTCACCTGGGAGCAAACAATGGATATCGCGGTTATCGGGTCCAACATGGTTGACCTTATTACCTATACCAGTCAGTTGCCTAAAGCAGGCGAAACGCTGGAGGCGCCAGATTTTGCCCTTGGCTGCGGCGGGAAAGGCGCGAACCAGGCGGTGGCGGCGGCGAAGATGGGCGGACGCGTGATGATGGTGAGCAAGGTCGGCGACGATCTCTTCGCGCCGGAAACCGTCGCCAACCTGCAGCGTCAGGGCGTGGATACGCGCTTCGTCACCACCGCGCCGGGAACCTCGAGCGGGGTGGCGCCGATCTTTGTCGATGAGCAGTCGCAGAACCGCATCCTGATTATCAAAGGGGCCAACCAGCAGCTCAGCGCAGCTGATATCGACGCCGCCGCCGAGGCGCTAAAAGCGTGCCAGCTGATTATTCTGCAGCTGGAGATCCCGCTGGAAACCGTCTACTACGCCATCGATTTCGCCCGCCAGCACGGCATCAAAGTGATCCTCAATCCGGCGCCGGCGGTGGAAAATCTCGATATCGCTTACGCCTGCAAGTGCGACTTCTTTATGCCCAACGAAACCGAGCTGGAGATCCTGACCGGCATGCCGGTTGCCACCGATGAAGAGATCAAACTGGCTGGGCAGACGCTGCTCAAGCGCGGGCTGAAGAACCTGATCATCACCATGGGGGCGCGCGGTTCGCTGTGGATGAGCGGCGACAGCCTGCACCAGGTGGCGCCGATGGCGGTGAAAGCGGTCGACACCAGCGGCGCAGGCGATGCGTTTATCGGCTGTTTCGCCCAGGCGCTGGTGCAAAGCGGCGATATCGCGGCGGCGATGGCGCAGGCCTCCGCCTACGCCGCCTGCAGCGTGACCGGCCGCGGCACGCAGCGCTCCTATCCCGACGCGGAAACCTTCCAGCGTTTTCTTAACGTTAACTGAGGTCGAGCTATGCAGCAGAACATTGTTCAGCAACCCGACGGCTACTTAAATAAAACGCCGCTGTTCCAGTTCATTTTGCTCTCGTGCCTCTTCCCGCTGTGGGGCTGCGCCGCGAGCCTGAACGATATCCTGATCACCCAGTTCAAAAGCGTTTTCGCCCTCAGCGACTTCGCCAGCGCGCTGGTGCAGAGCGCCTTTTATGGCGGCTACTTTCTCATCGCCATTCCGGCTTCGCTGGTGATCCGCAGAGCGAGCTATAAGCTGGCGATCCTGATGGGGCTGGCGCTCTATATTGCCGGTTGCGTGCTGTTCTATCCCGCCTCGCATATGGCTACCTACACCATGTTTCTCGCGGCCATTTTCGCTATCGCCATCGGCCTGAGCTTTCTGGAAACCGCCGCCAATACCTATAGCGCAATGATTGGCCACCGCGATCGCGCCACGCTGCGCCTTAATGTCAGCCAGACCTTCTACCCGGTCGGCGCGCTGATGGGCATCGTGCTGGGCAAATATCTGGTGTTCCAGGAGGGCGACAGCCTGCAGAGCCAGCTGGCCGGGATGAACGCCGAACAGGCGCACGCTTTCCGCCTCAGCATGCTGGAGCATACGCTGGAGCCCTATAAATATCTGGTGATGGTGCTGGTGGTGGTGATGCTGCTGTTCCTGTTTACGCGCTACCCACGCTGCAAACCGGCATCGAACGAGAAAGCGCTGCCGTCGCTCGGCGAAACGCTGCGCTATCTGGCCGGTAACCGCCACTTTAAGCGCGGCATCGCGGCGCAGTTCCTCTATGTCGGCATGCAGGTGGCGGTGTGGTCGTTCACGATTCGCCTGGCGCTCACGCTTGGCGCCGCCAACGAACGTCACGCCTCTAACTTTATGATCTACAGCTTTATCTGTTTCTTTATCGGCAAGTTCGTCGCCAACTTCCTGATGACGCGCTTCCGCGCCGAGAAGGTGCTGATGGCCTATTCGGCGCTCGGCGTGCTGACCCTGGCGTGGGTGATGTTCGTGCCGAACTTCACCGCGGTCTATGCGGCGGTGTTTGTCAGCGTGCTGTTCGGTCCCTGCTGGGCGACGATTTATGCCAACACTCTGGCCACCGTCGAGAACAAGTACACCGAAGTGGCGGGCGCGTTTATCGTGATGTCGATTGTCGGCGCTGCTTTTATCCCGGCCATTCAGGGCTTCGCTTCCGATCGTCTGGGGTCAATGCAGCTGGCGTTTGGCGTCTCGCTGCTCTGCTTTGCCTGGGTAGGCTTCTATTTCTGGGGCGAGCTGCGCCATAAAAAGCAGGCGCTGCAAACCGGCCGTTTAGTCGAGGAGATGCCATGAAAACCCGTCTGCCGCTCTGTCGCGAACAGTTTCACGCCACGCCGACCACGCTGCTGCAAAACGCCGAGTTCCACGTCGAGCTTTTCCGCTATCCGGCCGGGATCGAAGCGGTGCGTATCAGCAATCAGCGCGGCACGGTAACGGTGCTGCCCTTTTACGGCCAGATGATTTGGGACGCCTGTTTCGACGGCCGGACGCTGACCATGGGCCACAGCTTTAAGCAGCCGCTGCCGGGCAGTTCGATTATCGACACCTACGGCTGCTTTGCCTTCCACTCCGGGCTGCTGGCAAACGGCTGCCCGGCCGAAGAGGATAACCACCCTCTGCATGGCGAAATGGCCTGCGCGCGTATGGACAGCGCCTGGCTGGTGCTGGAGGCGGATCGCCTGTCGCTTGAGGGCGAAACCGAATATGTGAAAGGTTTTGGCCATCACTACCTGGCGGCGCCGGCGGTGCGTATTGAGGCCGGACAGCCGCGCCTGCATATTGAGATGAACGTAGCCAACCTGGCTGGCACGTCGATGCCGCTGCAGTATATGTGCCATCTCAACAGCGCATGGATTGATGGCGGCGAGTTCAAGCAGTCGATCCCGCAGCACGCTTTCCAGCTGCGCACCTCGGTGCCAGCGCACGTGAAGCCGACGCCGCAGTGGCAGAGCTACACCGCTACCCTGGCGCGCGATCCGCAGGCGTTTCAGCGGCTGGACCGGCCGGAGATGTGCGATCCGGAGATCGTCTTCTTCGCCGACGATCTGCCGCAGTATGGCGACGAGATGCAGTTCGAGCTCCATTCGCCGCAGGGCTTTGCGCTGATGACGCGCTTCAGCAGTCGACAGTTTCCACACGCCACGCGCTGGATGCTGCACAACTGCGATCAGCAGGTGGCGGCCTATATTCTGCCAGCCACCTGTCGACCGGAGGGCTTCAACGCCGCGCAGCGCGCCGGCACGCTGCTGTGGCTGGCGCCGGGCGAACAGCGCCGTTTCAGCGTCGAGACGGGAATATTGTGACGCCGTATGTGATGGCGACCCGCCAGGGTCGCCAGACGGTCAAGTGGCTGCGCGAAGGTTAACCCGCCAGCGCGGCGAAAACCTTCTCCACGGCGTAAGCGCCGGGATCTTTCACCCCCTCCAGCGTCTGCTGATTCAGGTAGGATGAGCGCCCCGCTCTGGCGCTCTGCATCTGCGCGGTGGAGTCGGCGCCCCGGGCCGCCGCCTCTGCCGCCTCCGCCAGCGTTTTGCCCGCCGACAGCGCCTCCAGCGCGGGCTCCAGCGCATCGACCAGCGTGCGGTGGCCAATCTGCGCCCCGCCGTAGTGCTTCATCTGCTCCAGCCCCTGCGTCAGCGCCTCCGGCAGCGTACCGCCCTGCGCCAGGCGCTGGCCCGCCGCGGTAAAGAGGATCGACATCAGCACGCCGCTCGATCCGCCCATCACCGTCGCCAGCTGCTCGCCCACCAGCGCGAACAGCGACGGCAGATCCGCCAGCGGCAGCTGCTGCGCCTCCAGCGCGCGCTTCACCTTGCGCGCGCCCGCGGCGAAGGTCGAGCCGGTATCGCCGTCGCCGACCTTCGCGTCCAGCGCGTTCAGCTCGGCTTCAAGGTCGATCAGCGTCTGCGCCACGCGCTCCACCACCTGCGCCGTCCGCGCGTCCTGAGAGGGGGTAAACTCCAGCTTGCTCACCACATGCTGGCTGCTCAGCGTCGTGACCGGCTCCACCGCATGCACAGGCGCCCAGCCCAGCACCTCAACCGGCGCTTTCAGCGCTTCGAGAAACGCCGCCTCCACCTGCAGCACCGTCAGCGAGAAGCCTTTCATATCGAGCGCGCTCACCAGCGTCGCCGGGCCGATCAAGTGGCTGATCTGCGCCGCCAGCGGGCTTTTCAGCACGTCGCGCGTCACCAGCGCCAGCTCCAGCATTGAGAAGCCGCCGAGGTTGTTCACCATCAGCACCGCGCGGGTGCCGGAAGAGAGACTGCTGGCCAGCTTCTCCGTCATGATGCTCACCAGCTGCTGGCTGTTCTGGGTGTCCAGCGTGATAACGCCCGGCTCGCCGTGAATGCCCATGCCCAGCTCGCTCTCGCCCGCTTTCACCCGGTTGTCGCGCGTTTCGCCGGGAATATGGCAGGTGGAAAAGGCGACGCCGATGCTCGCCGTGCCCTTAATGGCGCGCTGCGCCAGAGTTTTCACCTGCGCCAGCGACTGCCCCTGCTCTGCGGCGTAGCCGGCGATTTTATGGATCAGCGCGGTGCCGGCGATGCCGCGCGGCTGGGGATTGTCCGGCAGGGCGATATCGTCCTGCACCATTACCATCTCGACCTTGTAGCCCAGCGCGCGCGCCTTCTCCGCCGCCAGGCCGAAATTGAGCCGGTCGCCGGTGTAGTTTTTCACGATCAGCAGGCAGCCCGCGTCGCCGGTAACGTTGATAATCGCGCTCAGCACCGCGTCGACGCTGGGCGAAGCGAAAATATCGCCGCAGACTGCGGCGGTCAGCATCCCCTTGCCGACGAAGCCGGCGTGCGCCGGTTCATGCCCCGAGCCGCCGCCCGAAATCAGCGCCACCTTGCTTTTATCCCAGTCGTTGCGCACCACCACCCGAATGTCGTCGCCTAAGTCGAGGCGGCTAAGGTTGTGCCACGGCGTGCTCAGCAGCACCCCCTCGATCGCTTCGTTGACCAGATTATTTTTTTCATTCATCAGGAACTGGCTCATTGCATCCTCTCCAATGGTGTTGATGCCGCCAGGCAGCGGCACGCTTTAAAGGTAGCCGAAGAAATGCAAAGGGCGGCCGATGGCCGCCCCTGAGGCTGCGGGGGAAATCAAAGCGCGATGCGCATCACACTGTCGGGATTTTTGGGCGGCGCTTTGCGCGATCCCGGCTGCTTGACGCTGACGTAGAGCGCCTTGCCGTCAGCGGAGAGCGCGAGGCTGTTAGGCAGGCCCGCCGTTTTCACCGTGCGTTTCACCTGATAGCTGCTGGCGTCGATGATGCTGACCTCCCCCGCTTTGCGGTGGGTGACGTAGAGCTCGTCGCGCTGCGGATTGAACAGCAGCGCCAGCGACTCTGGCGCGGCGATCGCCCGGATCACCTTGCGATCGCGCAGATCGACCACCAGCACCTGCGGCTGTTTCGAATCGCTGAGGAAGGCGCGCTGCCCCTGCGTATCCAGCGCGATATTCAGGAAGAAATGCGCGTTGTCGTCGCCGATTTTCTGACGCTGTTCAACGGCGTTGGTGCGGGTATTGATGGTGATGAGCTCGCCGTCGGCGTTGGTGACGTAGAGTTTCTGCCGCTCGCTGTCGACCGCCAGGCCTGTGGCCATTTTGCCGGTGTTCGGTACCACGCTAATAAGCTGCAGGGTTTTGCCGTCCACTACCCAGACCACGCTCTGCGGCCCCAGTCCGGTGACGTAAACGCGGTTGGTTTTCACATCAACGGCGATTTCGCGCGGCTGCAGCGGACGTACGCTGTCGCTGCGCTTGCGCCCGTCCAGCACCAGGGTGTTAAGCACCTTGCCGCTGGCGGCGTCGATGGCGGTCAGCGCGCTGTTGACCGTATGGCCGATATAGAGCACGTTGGTTTGCGGATTGATCGCGGCGCCGAAGCTTTTCAGCTCGGTGGGGATGGTTTGCTTTACGGCCAGACTTTGCGGGTCGAGGCGGAACACCGCGCCGCCCGGCGCGTCGCTGCCCTGCGACGCGGCGAGAAACAGCGCATTGTCGCGGGGGCTAAAGGCGAGCTCATAGGCGCCCTTGCTGATCGGCTGGATACGTTCGTCCGCATGCGCCAGCATGCCGGAGGCGGAAAAGAGTGCGGTGGCGAGTAGCGTCACGCGCAGCGCAGAGGATAAGGATGTCATGATCTCTCCATAGCAAAAATTCACCGCCGTCAGGCAGTGCTGGAAAGCTCACATTGCAAACCCTGTAAAAGAAGGAAAGGGCCTTAAGGCCAGCGAAGAACGTTTTTTTGGCAAATCATAAGGATTTATCGCCGAAAGGGAAGCGTTTTCACCCGCCTGAACGCCGCCAGGACGCCCGAAGGCGTCCTGTCAGCAACAGCCGGTCAGACTTATTTCAGCAGCTCAGCCGTCATGTGCACGCCGTTATTATTGTAGGCTTCGGTCACTTTGTACGAGGCGCCCGCTTCTTTCGCCTGCGCCGCGATTTTCGCTTCCGCACCGTCAAGGGTAGAGTCAGTCGCGGTCACGCTCTGTGCGAAGCTGGTCAGCGGAAGAACGGAGAGAGCGATTACAGCAGCAAAAGTTTTGATGGTTTTCATGGTCAATTCCTCAGTAGATGTTTAGTCAGATAAGGCGTGTCGCCTTGTTGATATGAATAATAGACCGGGGAAGAGACGGCGGATAGCGGAGATAATTGCCCTTCTTTATCAAATTTACTGACAATCAAATCGCACATTGGGTGTAGCGGCGCCGCAAAAGGTTAACCCGCTGGGATAAAGAAAAAGGGCAGCATATTTCGCTACCCTTTGGCCTGTTAGCCGTGATGTCGCACGCGCGTGAAGATGGTGAGCGAGGCGAGCAGCATCAGCACGCCGCTGGCGAGAAAGACGCCGCCCGCGCCCTGCAGGTCAAACATCCATCCGCCCGCCGCCGCGCCGGCGGTGATCGCCAGCTGGATGGTGGCCACCAGCAGGCCGCCGCCCGATTCGGCGTCGTCCGGCACCGCGCGCGAGATCCAGGTGGACCAGCCGGTCGGCATTGAACCAAACGCCAGGCCCCACAGCGCCACGCCCGCGCCAACCAGCCAGGCGACGTCAGCAAAGCTCACCAGCAGCAGCGCGGTGGCGCTCATCACCAGCGCCATCGCGCTCAGCGTTAGCGAGACGCTGCGCGTTACCAGATAGCCCGCCAGCGAGGTGCCGAAAAAGTTAGCCACGCCAAACGCCAGCAGCACCAGAGAGAGCTGGTTGAGATTAAGCTGCGCGCTGCTCTCCAGGAAGGGACGCAGGTAGGTAAAGAAGGCGAAGTGGCCGGTAAACATCATAATCACCGCCAGCATGCCCCAGCGCATCAGCCCGCTGCGCAGCAGGTCGAGCACGCCGCCGCTGCGCGCCTTATTCTCCGGTGGCATTGCCGGCAGGGTAAAGCTCTGCCAGATCAGCGCCAGCAGGCCCAGACCGGCGGTCAGCATAAAAATATTGCGCCAGCCGATCAGGCCGCCAAGATAGCTGCCGAGCGGCGCAGCGATAATGGTCGCCAGCGAAATGCCGCTGAAGACGATTGAGAGCGCGCGCGGCACCTGATCGCTGGGCACCAGACGCATAGTGATGGCGGTGGAGAGCGTCCAGAAACCGCCTATTGCCATGCCGAGCAGCACGCGCGCCAGCAGGATCAGCGTCAGGTTGCTCGCCAGCGCCACCAGCAGCGCCGAGGCGACCAGCAGCAGCGTAAAAGCGAGCATGACCACGCGACGATCGAGTCGCCGCGTGACGCTGCCCACCACCAGACTGGTCAGCAGCGCTACCAGCGCGGTTACCGTTACCGTCTGTCCCGCCTGTCCTTCCGACACCTGCAGCGAGGCGGCGATCGGCGTCAGCAGGCTGACCGGCAGAAATTCGGCGGTAATAAGGCCAAAGACCCCAAACGCCATTGAAAAGACCGCGCCCCAGGCGGGACGCACAGGTACGGAAACCTCATCAGCCACTTCTGTACTCAGACTCATGCAGCTTCTCCATCAAAAATTTATTAAGGCTGGAGCATAGAGGGAGCAGGCAAGACGATCTATGATGGCAACACCTTCATTATTGATAATTCGTCTGGAATGCAATGAGCCACTTTGAAGATCTGACCAGCGAGCTGCTGATGGGCATGCGGCTGCACGGCGTGACCTATCAGCGCATTCAGCTCGCGGCGCCCTTCGGGCTGCGCTATGAGCATGCGCCGGGCCGCGCGCAGTTTCACTTCGTCGGGCGAGGCCCGCTGCTGGTGCGTGGCGCATCGGGCGCGATGTTCACCCTCAATACCGGTGACGCGCTGCTGATCCCTCACGGCAAACCTCACAGCCTGCTCTCCTCGCCCGACGCCGACTGCGCGAATATCGCCGCCTTCAGCAGTAAGCCGATTTGCGACAGCGTCTGCGCCATCGGCGCGCCCGCTGACGCCTGCGACGACGGGGAGAGCGTGATCCTTTTCAGCGCCTGTATGAAGTTCGAGCTGGGCGGCATGCAGCCGCTGATCAATACCATGCCGGATATCATGCTGGTAAGCACCCTGCTGTCGCAGTATCCGGAGATCCAGCCGATTCTCGACGCCATGGAGCGCGAGTCGCGCACGCGCCACGCCGGCTTCGCCGGTATTCTGTCGCGGCTGGCAGACGTGGTCGCAGCGCTGATCGTGCGCGGCTGGGTAGAGAACGGCTGCGGCCAGGGCAGCGGGCTGGTGCAGGCGATGCGCGATCCGCGCCTGAGCAAGGCGATCGCCGCCATGCACCGCGAACCGGGAGAGAACTGGACGGTAGAGCGGCTGGCGCGCGTGGCGGGCTGCTCGCGTTCGGTATTCGCCGAGCGCTTTCAGAACGCCACCACCATGACGCCGCTGCGCTATCTGACTGAGCTGCGCATGCGGCTGGCGGTGCAGCGCATCGTCAATAACGGCGAAGCGGTGGAAGCGGTGGCGTTTCAGCTCGGCTACGGCTCGCTCGCCGCTTTTAGCCGCGCCTTTAAGCGTATTGTTGGTCAGCCGCCCGGCGCGCTGCGCGCCGGGCGGGAGGAGGCGCGCGCCTCTTAGCGGAAGACGCTGATCGCTTCCACCAGGCGGTTGGCCTGGTGCGCCATGCGGCCGGACGCTTCGGCGCTCTCCTGCACGCGCGCCGCGTTGCGGTGGGTGATGTCGTCAAGATCCTCGACCGCCGTCGAGACTTCGCTCAGCGCGGTGGACTGCTCGGCGGTGGCGGCGCTGATCTGCGCGATCAGCGACGAGACGTTCTGCACCTGCGCGACGATGTCCTGCATGGTGCGTCCCGCCGCATCGGCGTGTCGACTGCCGAGCTCAACCCGGCTGGCGCTGGTTTCCACCAGGCTTTTGATTTCGCTGGCGGCCTTCGCGCTGCGCTGTGCCAGGTTGCGGACTTCTCCCGCCACCACCGCGAAGCCTTTGCCCTGCTCGCCCGCGCGCGCCGCCTCCACCGCTGCGTTGAGCGCAAGGATATTGGTCTGGAAGGCGATGCCGTCAATCACGCTGGTGATGCTGGCGATGCGCTGCGAGCTTTCGGCGATTTCTGCCATCATGCCCACCATCTCCTGCATTACGTCGCCGCCCTTGCTCGCCGCCTGGCTGGTGCGCGCCGAGAGCGTATTCACCTCGCCCGCCGTTTCGGTGTTGCTTTTCACCGTGGCGGTCATTTCATTCATGGTGGCGGCAGTCTGCTGCACGTTGGCCGCCGCCTGTTCGGTGCGGCGGCTTAGCTCGCTGTTGCTGTTGGCGATGGCGTCGCTGGCGCTCAGCACGTTAATCGCCTGGCCGCTGACGTCATCCACCAGCCAGCGGAACATCAGGCCGAGCTGGCCGATCGCGCGCTGCGTCATCCCCACCTCATCGACGCGATCGATTTGCTCGACCTTATGGCTGGCGCCGGTGGCGACGCTGAGCGCCTGCTGGCACATGCGTTCGATGGGGCGCGAGATTTGCTGTTCCATCCACAGGCTGGTCAGCAGCAGCAGCAGCGCCATGCCGCCGCTAAAGCAGCCCAGCGAGGCGGGCGTCATGCCGAGCAGCGCGGCGCTGAGGGCCGCCAGCGGCAGCAGCGTTATCAGCGGCAGGCGGATGCGCCAGCGCAGCGGCAGCGTTTTCAGCAGCGACCCGACGCGACGCCAGCCGGTGCGGACGATTAGCCCTTTATGGAAGCGGCGCCCTTTTGCGCGACCTTCGCGAAAATCACGGTAGAGCGCTTCAGTGGCGCGAATTTCCGCTTCGCCGGGTTTGGTGCGCACCGACATAAATCCCTGTACTTTGCCGTCGCGCACCACCGGCACCGCATTGGCGCGCACCCAGTAGTGGTCACCATTTTTACGGCGGTTTTTCACCAGCGCCGACCAGGGTTCGCCCTGCTTCAGCGTCGCCCACATGTCGGCAAACGCCTCCGGCGGCATGTCGGGATGGCGCACCATGTTGTGCGGCTGGCCGTTGACCTCTTCCGGCGTAAAGCCGCTGACCTCGATAAAGGCGTCGTTGGCGTAGGTGATGATGCTGTTGATATCGGTGGTCGACATTAACGTTGCGTCATCGTCAAACACGAATTCGCGCTGGGTGACAGGCTGATTGTTGCGCATGGTGGTCCTTGAGAGGGCTGCTGAATTCCGGAAAATTATCCGTTATGTTTTTTTATCTTTTCGGCAGCAAAAGACCCTGGCTTTAGAGGTAGTAATTAATTTTCACCGCTAAAAAAGCAGCTGGCGAGCATTTGACCCGCCAGCCGCTTAATCGCCATTCGTTAGCCCTTTTTAATAATCGCGTTTTTAGCCCTGCAGCGCGCGGCGGATAAAGCCCTGATGCCTGTTGAGCCGCGCGCGGGCTTCTTCAGCGTCAATGTCAGCCAGCAGCATCAGAATGGCGGTTTTACAGTGGCCGTCGCAGGCCGCCAGCGCGCGGCTGGCGCTCGCTTCGTCGCTGTCGGTGGCCTGCATAACGATGTTGATCTGGCGCTGCACCAGTTTCTGGTTGGTGGCTTCTACGTCGACCATCAGGTTGCCGTAGACTTTGCCGCTGCGGATCATCGCGCCGGTGGTGAGCATGTTGAGCACCAGCTTCTGGGCGGTGCCTGCTTTCATGCGCGAGGATCCGGTGACCACTTCCGGGCCGACCACCGGCGTGATCGCGATGTCCGCCGCCTGCGCCATGGCGCTGTTGGGGTTACAGGTGAGCGCCGCCGTGGTGGCGCCAAGCGTCCGGGCATACTCCAGCGCACCCAGCACGTAGGGGGTGCGGCCGCTGGCGGCGATGCCCACCAGCACATCTTTCGCGCTGAACTGGATGTCGCGCAGATCCTGCGCGCCCTGCTCGCGGTCGTCTTCCGCGTTTTCTACCGCCTGCAGTATCGCCCTGTGGCCGCCGGCGATGAGCCCTACCACCTGGTCGCGCGGCGTGCCGAAGGTCGGCGGGCATTCGCTGGCGTCGAGGATGCCGAGTCGCCCGGAGGTGCCTGCGCCGCTGTAGATGAGTCGGCCGCCCTGCGCGAAGGCGGCGACGATGGCGTCGACCGTCTGGGCGATCTGCGGCACGATCGCGTCGACCGCCAGCGCCACTTTTTTATCTTCGTTGTTGATGACGCGCAGCATGGCGTCGGTGGAGAGCTCGTCGATGTTCTGGCTGGCCGGGTTGCGGCCTTCGGTGATGAGCTGGCTGAGGTCGATTGTCATGGGAGGTGCTCCGGGCATGATTTATCCAGGCCCGGTTTTAACATATTTACGGGATAAAAAAAGGGTTCAGACGTTGTCTGAACCCTGTTACATGGCCTGATGTTGCCTGGAAAGCCGGAGCCTGCGCGGATAAGACGGCCCGATCGCAAAGACGCAAAAAGCGCCATCCCTGGCAGCTCGGCCCGCAACATCCTTGTTGCGGGACGCTTTGCTCTTCGGGCCGTCTTATCCGCTTGTTTGCAAGAGGAGTCGCCTGTAAGAAACGTTAGCTGGCCGTTTGCGCGCGCAGCTTCAGCTCGTAGGCCTTCGCCTGCTCGGCGTCGAACTGGTTCTCCCAGCGGGCGATAACCAGCACCGCCAGCGCGTTGCCGATGACGTTAAGCGCGGTGCGCGCCATATCCATAATGCGGTCGACGCCCGCGATAAAGGCCAGGCCTTCCAGCGGAATGCCGACGCTGCCCAGCGTCGCCAGCAGCACCACGAATGACACGCCAGGCACGCCTGCGATGCCCTTGGAGGTCACCATCAGCGTCAGCACCAGGATGATTTCGTCGGTCAGCGACAGGTCGATGCCGTAAAGCTGCGCAATAAAGATGGCGGCGATGCTCTGATAGAGCGTTGAGCCGTCAAGGTTAAAGGAGTAGCCGGTCGGTACCACGAAGCTGGTGATCGCCTTCGGTGCGCCGTAGGCCTCCATCTTCTGCATGATGCGCGGCAGCACGGTTTCCGAGCTGGAGGTTGAGTAAGAGAGGATGAGCTCATCTTTCAGGATACGCATCAGGGTGGTGATGCGCAGCTTACAGAAGCGCGCCACGCCGCCGAGGATCACAAACGCGAAGAAGAGAATCGCGGCGTAAACCAGCAGTACCAGCTTCGCCAGCGGCCAAAGCGAGGTGAAGCCGAAGTTGGCGATGGTCACGGCGATCAGCGCGAAGACGCCCACCGGCGCGTAACGCATAATCATGTGCGTCACTTTAAACATGGTTTCCGACACGCTGCGGAAGATATTAACCAGCGGATCGCGCTGCTCCGACGGCAGCGCCGACAGGCCCATGCCGAACAGCACCGAGAAGAAGATAATCGGCAGCATGTCGCCCTTCACCAGCGAGGCGAAGATATTCTGCGGGATCAGCGACAGAATGGTGGCGACCAGGCTGTGAGGCCCGTTCTGCACCGCTTCGGTCGTGGCTTCATACTTAGAGATGTCCACCGTTGCCAGCGTTGACATATCAATGCCGGTGCCGGGTTGAAACACGTTAGCCAGCGTAATGCCGACCACAATGGCAAGGGTGGTGATCACTTCGAAATAGACGATGGTTTTGACACCGATTCGTCCCAGTTTTTTGGCATCGCCCACGCCGGCGATGCCGACAATCAGCGATGAAATCACGATAGGCACAACGATCATCTTGATCAGATGAATAAAGATATCGCCCGCCGGGCTGAGAATGTTGGTGATTAACCATTCACGATCGTCTGGCTGATTATGCAGCACTGAACCGACAACGATGCCGAGCACCAGCGCAATCAGAATCTGCCAGGCCAGGCTTATTTTAAAACCTTTCATAACGCGTTATTTCCTCAGTCAAAACCCCTATTGCTACGCTGCGAAGGTGCAGAGAAGGATACACACAGGGAAGTGAGCAAAAGCCCGGTAAATTAGAGGGTTATTGAGGACAGCGTCCTCGACGAAAATGCGAAAATTCCCGTACTTTTTTCAGACGCCGTCTGGTTGAGTCCTGCTGAGCAGGGGCGAGATAAGTACCATTTTCACTGTGGTAAATGCAACCCCTGGCGTGTTCGATTAAAGATTAGCCACTCTTATAGCATAAAATGCTGTTTAGTTATAAAAACTCTAACCTGCTGTTCTAAAAAGTAATAGTTACCTGATTTACCGCATAGCTATGCAGCGCTGCGCAAAAAGGCAACGGGTGCGTTTGCTCTCTTTTTCGCCAGCGATAAGAGCAGATGGCGCCGTTTGTTCGACGATTTTGCAAGCGATTGCAGGTGGGGCGCGCGCTGTCGTGATCTAAGGCGCAAAAAAGAAACAAAGCACTGGCTCAGGCTTCACTTAACCTTTGATTGACATATTATTAACATCTTCAAGGAGATCCGCCATGAGCCAACAATATAAACACCCGATACCTGCCGACATTGCCGCGAACGCCCTGATCACTGCCGAGCAGTATCAGACGATGTATCAGCACTCCGTCAGTGACCCGGATGCATTCTGGGACGAACAGGGGAAAATCCTTGACTGGATCAAGCCCTATAGCAAAGTGAAAAACAGCTCTTTCGCGCCGGGCAACATTTCTATTCGCTGGTATGAGGACGGCACGCTCAATCTGGCGGCCAACTGCCTCGATCGCCACCTGGAAAAGCGCGGCGATCGTCCCGCCATTATCTGGGAAGGCGATGATGCCAGCGAAAGCAAGACCCTGACCTTTCGTCAGCTGCATAACCAGGTGTGCCGCTTCGCCAACGTGCTGCTGTCGCTGGGGGTGAAAAAAGGCGACGTGGTGGCGATCTATATGCCAATGGTGCCCGAAGCGGCGGTGGCGATGCTCGCCTGCGCGCGCATCGGCGCGGTGCATTCGGTGATATTTGGCGGTTTTTCGCCAGATGCCGTGGCGGGCCGCGTGGTGGACTCCAGCGCGAAACTGGTGATTACCGCAGATGAAGGCGTGCGCGCTGGACGCCCTATCCCACTGAAGAAAAATGTCGACGACGCGCTGAAAAACCCTGCCGTCACCAGCGTGAAAAATGTGGTAGTGCTGAAGCGCACCGGCGGGTCGATCGACTGGCAGGATGGCCGCGACCTCTGGTGGTCCGAGTTAATGGATAAAGCGAGCGAGCAGCACGCCCCTGCCGAGATGCAGGCGGAAGATCCGCTGTTTATCCTTTATACCTCTGGCTCTACCGGCAAGCCGAAAGGGGTGCTGCACACCACCGGCGGCTACCTGGTTTATGCGGCGACCACCTTCAAATATGTTTTCGATTATCACCCGGAAGATATCTACTGGTGTACCGCCGACGTCGGCTGGGTCACCGGTCACAGCTATCTGCTCTACGGGCCGCTGGCGTGCGGCGCCACCACGCTGATGTTCGAGGGCGTGCCGAACTGGCCGAAACCGAGCCGCATGGCGGAGGTGGTGGATAAACACAATGTGACCCTGCTCTACACCGCGCCGACGGCGATCCGCGCCCTGATGGCGGAAGGCGACAAGGCGATTGCGGGCACCAGCCGCAAGAGCCTGCGTATTATGGGCTCGGTGGGCGAACCCATTAACCCGGAAGCCTGGGAGTGGTACTACAACAAGATTGGCGACGGCCGCTGCCCGATTGTCGATACCTGGTGGCAGACCGAAACCGGCGGCTTTATGATCGCGCCGCTGCCGGGCGCCATCGAGCTGAAAGCGGGCTCCGCGACCAAACCTTTCTTCGGCGTGCAGCCTGCGCTGGTGGATAACGAAGGCAATCCGCAGGAGGGCGCGGCGGAAGGCAATCTGGTGATCACCGACTCCTGGCCGGGCCAGGCGCGTACGTTGTTCGGCGATCATGACCGCTTTGAGCAGACCTACTTCTCTACCTTCAAAAATTGCTATTTCAGCGGCGACGGCGCGCGCCGCGACGAAGATGGCTACTACTGGATCACCGGCCGCGTCGACGACGTGCTCAACGTCTCCGGCCACCGTCTCGGCACCGCCGAGATCGAGTCTGCGCTCGTGGCGCATCCCAAAATCGCCGAAGCGGCGGTGGTGGGCATTCCGCACAGCATTAAAGGCCAGGCGATCTACGCCTATATCACGCTGAACCATGGCGAAGAGCCGTCGCCGGAGCTTTATACCGAGGTGCGCAGCTGGGTGCGGAAAGAGATCGGCGCCATCGCCACGCCCGATATTCTGCACTGGACCGACTCGCTGCCGAAAACCCGCTCCGGCAAGATAATGCGCCGCATTCTGCGCAAGATCGCCGCGGGCGACACCAGCAATTTAGGCGATACATCAACGCTGGCCGATCCGGGCGTCGTGGATAAACTGCTGGAGGAGAAGCAGGCGCTCCGTATGCCGTAAACCGTCTTACCGGCGGGAAGTCTCTTCTTCCCGCCGCCCTTTCCTTACGCAGTGTGTTTCTGAAGTCACATAACAATATCTGACCAGGCCTTTCTCGCGCAGCAGCGTGAGGCTGCCGCCTGCATAACCTCTGGAGAAACTGTGATGAACGACGCCCTTTCCACGCAGGAGGCGCTCAATCAACGAATTGAGCGTCATCCGCACTTTCAGGAGCTGGTGCAGAAGCGCCAGCGATTCGCCCTGCTGCTGTCGCTGATTATGCTGGTGCTCTACGTCGGTTTTATTTTGCTGATCGCCTTCGCGCCCGGCTGGCTCGGCACGCCGCTACATGACGGCACCAGCGTGACGCGCGGCATTCCCATCGGCGTGGGCCTGATTGTGATTTCTTTTGTGCTGACCGGCGTTTACGTCTGGCGCGCCAACGGCGAGTTCGATCGCCTGACGAAGCAGATCCTCAGCGAGGTAAAACCATGAAGCGTCTTTCTCTCTGGCTGCTGGCGCTGCTGCCCGCCTCTGCGCTGGCGGACGCCCTGACCGGCGCGGTGCAGCAGCAGGCCACCAACTATCAGGCGATCGGCATGTTCGTGGTGTTCGTCGCCGCCACGCTGGGCATTACGTACTGGGCGTCGAAGCGCACCCGCTCGCGCAACGACTACTATACCGCCGGCGGCAATATTACCGGCTTCCAGAATGGGCTGGCGATGGCGGGCGACTTTATGTCCGCCGCCTCCTTTCTTGGTATCTCCGCGCTGGTTTACACCTCCGGCTACGACGGGCTGATCTACTCGCTCGGCTTCCTGGTAGGCTGGCCGATGATCCTGTTTCTGATCGCCGAGCGCCTGCGCAACCTGGGCCGCTACACCTTCGCCGACGTCGCCTCTTACCGCCTGCAGCAGAAGCCGATTCGCACCCTCTCTGCCTGCGGCTCGCTGGTGGTGGTGGCGCTCTACCTGATTGCGCAGATGGTGGGCGCGGGCAAGCTGATCCAGCTGCTGTTCGGCCTCGACTACCATATCGCCGTGGTGCTGGTGGGGATTTTGATGGTGCTCTACGTGCTGTTCGGCGGCATGCTGGCGACCACCTGGGTGCAGATTATCAAAGCGGTGCTGCTGCTGTTCGGCGCCTCTTTTATGGCGATCATGGTGATGAAGGCGACCGGCTTCAGCTTTAATAATCTCTTTACCCAGGCGATGGCGGTGCACCCGAAAGGCGCGGCCATCATGCAGCCGGGCGGGCTGGTGAAGGATCCGATTTCCGCGCTCTCGCTCGGGCTGGGGCTGATGTTCGGCACCGCCGGGTTGCCGCATATACTGATGCGCTTCTTTACCGTGGCGGACGCGCGCGAGGCGCGTAAAAGCGTTTTCTGGGCCACCGGCTTTATGGGTTACTTCTACTTCCTCACGTTTATTATCGGCTTCGGGGCGATTCTGCTGGTCGGGGCGAACCCCGCCTTCAAAGACGCCAGCGGCGCGCTGATCGGCGGCACCAATATGGCAGCGGTGCATCTGGCGAACGCGGTAGGCGGCAGCACCTTCCTCGGCTTTATCTCCGCCGTGGCCTTCGCCACCATCCTGGCGGTGGTCGCCGGGCTGACGCTGGCGGGCGCGTCGGCGGTCTCGCACGACCTTTACGCCAGCGTCATTCGCAAAGGCCAGGCGACCGAGCGCGAAGAGCTGCGCGTGTCGAAGATTACCGTCCTGGTACTGGGCGTGGTGGCGATTGCGCTGGGCATCCTGTTTGAGAAGCAGAACATCGCCTTTATGGTCGGTCTGGCCTTCTCTATCGCCGCCAGCTGTAACTTCCCGATCATCCTGCTGTCGATGTACTGGTCGAAGCTGACCACGCGCGGCGCAATGATCGGCGGCTGGCTTGGGCTGATCACGGCGGTGGTGCTGATGATCCTCGGCCCGACGGTCTGGGTGCAGGTGCTGGGCCACGCATCCCCGGTTTATCCCTATGAGTATCCGGCGCTCTTCTCAATGATCGTCGCCTTTGTCGGCACCTGGCTCTTCTCCGTTACCGACCATTCGCCGCAGGGCGCGCAGGAGCGCGGCCGCTTCCGGGCGCAGTTTATCCGCTCGCAGACCGGTATCGGCATCTCGCAGGGCAAGTCGCACTAAGTCATATCTTTCCCGCCAGCGTGAACAGACGCTGGCGTTTTTCTCAGCAGAGAGGCTAAAATAAGTGCGAATCGCACGATTCGCACGATTAAGGAATTACCATGCTGAGTTTTACCGCTAACCAGGCAAAAACGCGTTTTGGCGAGCTGATGAACAAAGCGCAGCACGAGGCCGTTATTATCACTAAAAATGGCCGCGCCGCCTTTGTCTGCCTGCCAGCTGAAGATTACGAAGCCTTTGAGCAATTTAAGCTAGAAAGCCTGCGGGCTAAACTGGCGCACGCTATCGCTCAGGCGGAAAACGGTCAATTGCACGACGGTGAGGCTGTCTTTGAGGAGCTGATGAAGGATCTGTAATGGGACAGTTCAGGCTTACGGATGAAGCGAAGGAGGATTTAAAAGAGGTCAAAGCCCATTCATTAACGCGATGGAGAGCTGTCATCACTCAGGCGTATTTGCAGGGCATGCGTGTGACGATGCAAATGCTCGCCAGCCATCAGGTCGGCATCGACATCAGCAATGAGACCTGGCCAGGCGTCTTTTACTGGCCGTACGAAAGTCATTACCTCTATTTTCTTCGGGTGCCCGAGGGCATTCAGGTCATCGCGATTATTCATCAGTCGCGTCTGCCAAAAGCGGTGAAAAAGCGTCAGCCCTGACAATAAAAAAGCCGGTCGCGCAAGCAACCGGCTCAAACGTGTTTATTACGCTGATTAGAAACGCAGCGAAGCGCCGACGTACGGGCCGTCCACCAGCACGTTGTCTTTACGACCGCCTTTGTTATTAAGCTCAATGTACTGATAGCCCACGCGCAGGTTCAGCAGCGAAATCGGCGTAAAGCTCAGGCCGCCAGCGGCTTCCTGGTAGCTGTCGAGATGGTCGGTCAGACCTTCTGGCGCGTAGTAGTACTCGCCGTACAGGCCCCACATGCTGTTGAAGCTGTACTGCGCGCCGCCGCCCAGCGCCACGGCAAAGCCATCTTTACCATCTTCCGGATGGGTGAAAATGGTCTTGGCGGTCGGCGCCAGACGCAGTCCGCCGATATCGACGTTGTAACCCAGACCCAGGCCGTAGGTGCTGCCGTCGTGATCGCTGCGCAGCCAGTTGCCTTTAAGGAACAGGCCGGGCGAGGTAGTGCCCAGACCGACGTTCAGATTAGTGTTGTGCTCGCCGACATCCACGCTGCCTTCGATAGCCTGCGCTGCGCCGCTCAGCAGTACCAGACCCAGTGCGCTCCCGGTAATAAGTTGCTTAAACATGATTCCACTCCATGAAAGGACAATGATTTCGGCGCAAAGGGTAACAGCCTGAAATCCTCTGACAACTCTATTTGGCAACCTTTACGTAAACAGACATGTCGATCAACAAATTTGTGGTCAGGCGGCCCACATCAGGCGGCCGATAAGCGGCGCCAGCACCACCGTTACGACACCGGAAAGCATCATCACCAGGCTGGCGACCACGCCCTCCTGCTCGCCGAGCTGATAGGCGCGCGCCGTGCCGGCCCCGTGCGACGCCGCGCCAAAGCCCGCCCCTTTCGCCACGCCCTGCTTAATCGCGATGCGCAGAAACAGCGCGTCACCGATCGCCATACCGAACACGCCGGTGATCACCACAAACAGCGCCACCAGATCGGGCTGGCCGCCGATGGGCTTTGCCGCCGCCAGCGCGAAAGGCGTGGTAATGGAGCGCACCGCCAGGCTGCGCTGGATCGACTCAGGCAGCGTCAGCAGGCGCGCCAGCCACACCGAACTGCACACCGCCACCAGCGTGGCGGTCAGTACCCCGGCGCTCAGCGAGAGCCAGTGACGGCGAATAATCGCCATGTTTTCATACACCGGCACGGCGAAAGCCAGCGTTGCCGGGCCAAGCAGCCAGAGCAGCCAGTGGCTTTCGGCAATATAGTCCTGCCAGGAGACGTGCGTCAGCAGCAGCAGCGCCACCAGCAGCACCGGCGTCGCCACCAGCGGCATCAGCAGCAGCGTGCGCCAGCGGCGATAGAGACGCTTGTTGAGAAAGTAAATCAGCAGCGTGACCGCCAGGCAGAGCAGGCTCAGGATAACATCACGCATCGCGCTGTTCCCTGCGCGCCGCGCGCGCCACTTCATAGCGGTAGAGACGATCGACCACCAGCGCGGTGGAGGCGAGCACCAGTACGGTGCTGAGCGCAATCACCACGCAGATGCGCCAGCCGTCGACGCGCAGCAGGTCGCCATAGTTCACCACCGCCACCACCGCCGGAATAAAGAACAGCAGCATTTCGGCCAGCAGCCAGCGCGAGCCCGCCCTGACCCAGCGCAGCGGCAGCACGCGCGTGACAATCAGGGCCAGCAGCAGCAGCATGCCGACGATGTTGGCGGGCAGCGGCAGGTGCAGCCAGCTCACCAGACGATCGCAGGCGATAAACATGCCGATATACAGCAGCAGCTGCAGCGGCAGCCAGAGTCGTTGCAGCCTGCCCACAGGCTGCGGGCTGAGCGCTAGCGCCATTCTCTTTTCTCCCCTCATCAGATTCGGCGCTTAGTATAAATCCGCAACAGAAGGTGAAAAAAATGAATTAAAATTATTCCAATCATGCCAAAAGGGAATAGTTATGGACGTCCGTGCGTTACGCTACTTCACCGAGGTGGTGCGCCAGCAGAGTTTTACCCGCGCCGCGCAGAAGCTCTATGTGACGCAGCCCACCATCAGTAAAATGCTGCGCCAGCTCGAAGAGGAGCTGGGCTGCACGCTGCTGCTGCGCGACGGCCGCAAGCTGCATCTGACCGACAGCGGCCAGGCGGTCTACCAGCGCGGGCTAGCGATTCTGCAGGAATTCCACCAGCTTGAGGCGGAGATCGGCGACATTAACCAGCTGAAAACTGGCGAGCTGCGCCTCGGCATCCCGCCGATGGTCGGCATGCAGATCGCCGGCTCGATCTCGGCGTTTCGCCGCCGCTATCCTGGCGTCACCCTGAACATCTCCGAATTTGGCGGCCTCACGGTGCAGCAGGCGGTGCTGGCGGGCAGCCTGGATATTGCCCTGACCGCGCTGCCTGTCGATCCCGATCTGCCGCTGAACACGCTGCCCCTGATGCACCATCCGCTCTGCGTGCTGGTGCCGCGCCAGGCCGCCTGGCTTAACCGCAGCCATATCGCGCTGACGGAGCTGGCGGCGCATCCGCTGCTGATTTTCAACGAGGAGTTCTCGCTGAACCGCCAGCTGATGAAGGCGTTCCAGCGCCTGGGCATCACGCCGCATATCGCGGTGCGCAGCGGACAGTGGGATTTTCTGGCGGCGATGGTGCAGGCGGAGATGGGGCTGGCGATCCTGCCGGAGCCGATCTGTCAGCGGCTGGATAAGCAGTCGCTGCTGTGGCTGCCGCTGGAGTCGGAGCTGATGTGGAGTCTGGGACTGATCTGGCGGGAGGGGAGCTATCTGTCGCGCAGCGCGCAGGCGTGGATCGCCTGCTGCCGCGAGCACTGGCCGGATGAGGCGCCGCGCCTGTCGGTCTAGGCGCGGCGCGGGGCCTACTCTTCTTTTTCGATCAGCACCGCTTCCAGCAGGTCGAGATCGCGCAGCAGCCGCTGCATGCTCTCATCGGAGATCTGCTGGGTTGCGCGCAGGTGATAAACCTCGGCGCGCTCGGCACGCAGCGCGGTCAGGCGGAAGCGACGCTCCAGGTTCTCGGCGAACAGCGCCTGCTCCAGATCGCTTTTGCCGTCGGCGCGGCGGCGGAGATTGCCGATAACGCGCAGGCTGACCTCTTTCAGCAGCTCAGGATCGATATTCTCTTCGCTGCTGTTCTCCAGCCGCTCTTCCATTTTATGCAGGCTTTCAATCGCCACGCTCGCCATTACCGCCCGGGCATTCTGCAGCTCGCGGCGGTGTCCGGCTTTATCAATGCCGTCCACGCCGCGCAGCAGCAGCGGCAGCAGCACCACACCCACCAGCAGTGAAAACAGGATCACGCCGGTCGCGATAAAGACCAGCTCATAGCGTGCCGGGAACGGCTCGCCGGAGGTCAGAAACAGCGGGATAGAGAGCACGCCCGCCAGGGTAATGGCGCCGCGCACGCCGGCAAAAGTGGCGATCAGCAGTTCACGCAGCGAGTAGTTGGCGAACTCCATCGGCTTCTTCTTCAGCACGCGCTTGCTGAGACGCTGCATAATCCAGAGCCAGCCGAAGCGCACCACCATCAGCGCGCCGTAGACCAGGATAATGTCGGTAAACAGCATCCAGAGCTCGACGTTGGGATCGGCGTTGGCGGCGTCGATGGAGGTGCCGATAATGTCCGGCAGCTGCAGGCCGAGCATCAGGAACACCATGCCGTTGAAGACGAATTCCAGCATCTGCCAGACGCTGTTGGCGCGCAGGCGCATCGCCAGCGGCGCGCGACGGATAATGCCGGAGCGGGTAATGGTCATGCCCGCCGCAACCGCCGCCAGGATGCCGGAAACGCCGAGATGTTCCGCAATCAGGTAGGAGGCGAACGGCAGCAGCAGCAGCAGCACGGTTTGCGTCGCCGGATCGTCGCCGCTCCAGCGGCTCAGCAGGCGCAGCGATTTACCGTAGAGCCAGCAGACCGCCACGCCCGCAATCAGGCCGCCGATCGCGACTTTGAGGAACTCGACGCTGGCGCCGCCCCAGGTAAAGACCATGGTGCCCATCGCCACCGCAACGGCGAACTTCAGCGAGACCAGGCCAGAGGCGTCGTTCATCAGCGCCTCGCCCTGCACGATCGACATGATTTTCTTCGGAATGCGCCCCTCGCCGACGATGCCGGAGAGCGCCACGGCGTCCGTGGGCGACAGCACCGCCGCCAGCGCGAAAGCGGGGATCAGCGGAATGCCTGGCACCGTCCAGTAGATGAGGTAGCCAATGCCGACCACGGTAATCAGCACCAGCACCAGCGCCAGGCCGATAATTTCCCGTCCATGATGCAGGAACTCGCTGATTGGCGTCTTCCAGCCGTCGGCAAACAGCAGCGGCGGAATAAACAGCACCAGGAAGAGTTCCGGGTCGAAATCGACATGCAGGCCGAAGGTCGGCCAGGCGAGCAGCGCGCCAGCGAGGATCTGCACCAGCGGCAGCGGGATCTGGAACGGCAAGATGCGCGCGGCCACCCCGGAGAGCGACACCACCAGCGTCATAATGAGAATAGTGAAGAAGATTTCCATGCTTTCCTTAGGCGAATCGTAAAGTCAGAAAAAATGTTGTGAGCGCTAAAGTGTAAAGCAAAGTGCGCAGAGAGTGACACGTCACGCGTGCGGCGGGTCAAAAATCAGGAGAATGTAACGGACGAGGCTGGCCCCGCCCGCGTTTACAACTAGATCGCCCAGCCTCCGGCATAAAAAACCACCAGCGCGGCCGCGATGACGACGGTGCCCACGTTCAGCCTGCGCCACTCGCCCGCGAACAGGCGGCCGACCACCAGCGTAGCGAAACCAAGCATGATGCCGGTGACGATATTGCAGGTCAGCACGATAAATACTGCCGTAACCAAACCAGACATCGCGTCAACGAAATCGCCAAAGTCGATTTTTGCTATGTTGCTCAGCATCAGCAGGCCGACATACATCAGCGCGGGCGCGGTGGCGTAGGCGGGCACCAGATAAGCGAGCGGCGACATAAACAGAATGACCAGGAACAGCAGGCCGACCACAATCGCCGTCAGACCGGTCTTGCCGCCCGCCGCCGTGCCGGCCGCGGATTCGATATAGACCGCCGCAGGCGACGCGCCGACCAGGCCAGCAAACAGGCTGCTGACCGAGTCGGTGGTCAGGGCGCGTCCGCCGTTGATGATCTGGCCCTTCTCATCCAGCAGGTTCGCCTGCCCCGCCACCGCGCGAATGGTGCCGGTGGCGTCGAACACCGCCGTCATCACCAGCGCCAGCACGCTCGGCAGTACCACCGGCTGTAGCGCGCCCATAATATCCAGGCTGAACAGCAGCGACTCGCCCTGGCTGTCGCGCAGGCTGGGCAAGGCGAACAGCCCCTGAAACTTCACTGCTGGATCGAAGATCAGCCCGAGAATCGAGATGGCAATGATGGTGAGCAGAATGCCGCCTGGCACCCGGCGCTTCTCCAGCCCGACAATCGCCGCCAGCCCCAGCAGCGACATCATCACCGGAAACGAGGTGAAGTGGCCCAGCGCCACCGGCATGCCGGGCGCGGGGTTCTTCACCACCAGCCCGATACCGTCGGCGGCGATCAGCAGCAGAAACAGGCCGATGCCCACCCCGGTGCCGTGCGCCACGCCCATCGGCAGATTGCGCAAGATCCAGGCGCGGATGCCGCTCACGGAGATAAAGGTAAACAGCAGCCCCATCAGGAAGACCGCGCCGAGTGCCACCGGCACGCTGATATGCTGGCCAAGTACCAGGCTAAAGGCGGTAAAGGCGGTGAGCGAGATGGCGCAGCCGATGGCCAGTGGCAGGTTAGCCCACACTCCCATCACGATAGAACCGACGCTGGCGACCAGACAGGTGGCGACGAAGACCGCCGCAGGCGAAAAGCCCGCTTTGCCCAGCATGCCGGGCACCACAATCACCGAGTAGACCATCGCCAGGAAGGTGGTCAGTCCCGCCAGAATTTCCTGCCGGACGCTGCTGCCGCGTGCAGAAACAGAGAACCAGGCGTCCAGCTTGCCAGCGGACGAGCGTGATTCGTATGACATAGTTGAGCCTCAAGAATTTTTTGTTGTGTGAAACGCCCTGCGTCGCTGCCTGCAAAATCCCTGGTTATCAATCCGGCGCAATGGCGCGCCAGACGGCAGGCAAACGTTTACTTCGCGGCGGATAACTCTCCGCTATGCGGAGAGATAAAAGGCAGAGGATTATCCGGCGTTTGGCAGCCGATTTTCAACTGCTTCCTTGCCTTAATTCAGGATACAAAAGGGTGTGTAAAGAGTGGCTGAAGGTGGGTGCGGCGTCGGCATCAGGGACGTCGCCGCGTTACTTGCTGATGTTGCGGGCTTTTTTGCCGTTTAGCCGCCGGGTATTACCTCGCCGCCCTGCTGAACGGCGCGCTGCCAGGCGGCGCGCTGCTGTGCGCTTTCAAGCCAGGCCGCCGTGGCGGGCATATCTTCCAGGCCGCCGCGCGACTGCAGCGCCAGCAAAGGAAAACTCATCTGAATATCGGCAATGCTGAAGCGCTTGCCGGCGAACCAGGGCTGAGCGGCCAGATGGTGCTCGATCATCTGACGATGCGGCTCCAGCTGCTTATCAAGCCAGGCCTTCTGCATACCCTTGCCCAGCGCCGCGCCCGCCGGACGCAGCAGCCAGGGCACCGGCGCCTTGCCGAGGCGGCCGAAGATCAGCTTCATCACCAGCAGCGGCATTAGCGATCCTTCGGCGTAGTGCAGCCAGTAATTCGCCTGCAGACGCGCCTGCTCGTCGAGAGAGGTGAGTCGCTGTTCGCTGTCATATTTGCCTTCCAGATAAGAAAGGATGGCGCCTGATTCAGCCACCACCTGGTTGCCGTCGGTAATGACCGGCGACTTGCCGAGCGGATGGACCTTTTTCAGCGCCTCCGGCGCCAGCATTGATGCCTCGCGCTGATAGCGTTTGATTTGGTAAGGCACTTCCAGCTCTTCCAGCAGCCACAGCACGCGGTGCGAGCGCGACTGCTCAAGGTGGTGGACGGTAATCATAGTGAATTCCTGTTATGAATGTCAGGCAAGTATAGCGCTCATCCTCTTTAGCGCGGCGGCTCGCCTTTCTCATCCTGCTCCGGATCGAGCAGCACCGCGCCGGAACCCTGCTGCGCCAGCCGGTCGCCGGGGTTGCGCAGCGGACAGTCGCGCATCGACAGGCAGCCGCAGCCGATGCAGCCGTCGAGGTCGTTGCGCAGGCGCGTCAGGGTTTCAATGCGCTTATCCAGCTCCTCGCGCCAGTGCTGCCTCAGGGCATCCCATTCGTGGGTCGACATGCGCTTGTTGGCGGGAATATGCATCAGGCTATCGCTGACGGTGGCGAGCGGAATGCCGATGCGCTGAGCGATTTTGATAATGGCGACGCGCCGCAGCACGTCACGGCTGTAGCGGCGCTGGTTGCCGCCGTTGCGCGTGCTGGAGATCAGCCCTTTGCTCTCATAAAAGTGCAGCGCGGAGACCGCCACGCCGCTGCGGCGCGCGACTTCGCCCGGTGTCAGAACCGGTTTCGGGTAGTTGCGATCTTTTTTCATCTGGCTCTTTACCTCAAGTTAACTTGAGGAATTATACTCGCCTCCGTCAAATAACGAATCCCTCAGAACTAAAGGACGAGATTATGATGCAAGAAGAGATCATTCACTCCCTGACGCGCTGGATCGACCAAAACCTGGATAAGACGCTCTCTATCGATGAAGTGGCGGCCAGGTCTGGCTACTCAAAATGGCACCTGCAGCGTATGTTCCGTACCGTGACGAAACAGACGCTGGGCGGCTATATTCGTGAACGTCGCCTGACGCTGGCGGCGGAAGCGCTGCGCCAGACGCAGCGTCCGGTATTTGATATCGCGATGCAGTATGGCTATGACTCACAGCAGACCTTTTCCCGCGTTTTCCGCCGTCAGTTTTCGCAGACGCCAACCGCCTATCGCCACTTTATGCGTCGCCAGGCGATTCAGCGCCCACGCATGCTGAGCTTCGACTGCAGCGAACCTGCGACAAGCTATACCCAGCGCACCACCGGGGAATGCTGCCCGGTTCGCTAAGCCCCAGGCGCCCTTAGCGGGCGCACCTTGCCGTTTTCCTCGCCTGATAGCCTCATGTCACCGCCAACATTGCGATAAAAACTTTCTACCATACCAGGTACAAAGTTTGTTCAAAAAATCAAATCTGGTGATATAATGTGACACATCTCACACATTACACCCTTTATGACGGCGAAAAGCCTTTCCCTGACCACGCTTTTCGTCGCCAGTGATGTCCGGTAACCGTCAGGGATAATCACTTAGATTCAGAGGCTTAAGTCGATGGCGACCCTAACCACCAGCTTGATTGTCATGCGCTGGGAACTGCTCAGCGCAATCATGATGTTTTTTGCCAGCACCCTTAAAATTAAATTCCGTCAGAGCAGCCATCACGTGATGGCGTTTATGTGCGGCGGCGTCGGCCTCGGCATGACCTGCTGGTTCGTGATGGGGCTGCTGGGCATCTCGCTGAGCATGGAAAACGTGCATCACTTTATGCTGGTGACTAAGGATACCTTTATTCAGGTGATGAGCCAGACCCCGCCCGACTGGCCGATGCCTTAATCGTTAGCCAATAAAAAACTCCGCATAGCGGAGTTTTTTATTTTGCTATGGTTACACAGAGCTGACGAAGCTGGCATGGCCCGATCGCAAAGTCGCTTAACGCATCCATGCTCGCTCGGCCCGCGCCTTCCATGGCGCGGGACGCTTTGCTCTTCGGCCCATGCCAGCTTCGTTTTGGCTTCGTTAGCCGCCTGTAATAAAAAACCCCGCAGCGCGGGGTTTTTTATTTTGCTGTGTGACTCAAACTTTCTTCAACAGCGCAGGGATGTTCACGTCCTGCACCGAAACGCCCGGTATCTGCGTGCCGCGGCGATCCTGAATCCACATATCTCCCATCATCTGATTAAGCCCACGATCCAGTCCCGTCACCAGACCTGCGCCCGGCGTAAAGGTCAGCTCGCCGAAGTAGATATGATCTTCGTGGATATACCAGTCCACACGCACATAGTCGAAATCGCTCGCCAGCTTTTTGCTCAGATCGAGCGCGTGCTGCAGCGAGTCAGCGATTTTCGTTACATCCAGGCCGGTATCGCGAATCTTGTGGAACGCTTCGGTCAGATTGTTGACGTAAAAATTCATCGAGAGCTGCGGCTGGCAGCGGTTGTAGATCACCTGCAGCACATATTCAAAGCGGCCGTCGCGCTTGTTGAACATATGGAACTTGTAATCAATCGGCGCCGTTTTGCCGTCGCCGATATACTTCTCGACCAGAATACGCGGCTTGATATAGCGATAGTGGATCTCGCGCGCCTCGTTGGCGAAGTCGGTTTTCAGCCACTTATAACAGCTGTTGATAATCTGCTGCTTGCGCAGCGCGTCCGGCTCTTCCAGCAGGATCTCTACCATGTTGGAAGCGTGGTTCGGCTTGATCACCGTGCCCTTCCAGCATTGCAGGCTGTTCAACGATGCCGGATCGGTCGACTCATGCACCAGCGGAATCAGATACTCGTTGCCAATCTTCTCGGCGATATAGTCACGCACCGAATACTTATCTGAAAGGCGGCCGTAAATCTGGTAGTCGCCATAGACGAACTTGCGATACAGCACCTTTTCGTTGAAGACCTTAGGTTGACGCAAGTTGGGCAATTTTTTGAACTTGTGGAAGTAGTAAATGCGGTCCTGGTATGCCCAGGGCATCTTCTTAATGAAGTACTGCACACTTCTTCTGAGTTCATCTTTCAACTTAAACATATCTGACCTCATTTGTAGGTTTTGTAGTTGAGTGAGGAAACCTGAATTCTTTGAATGACGCCGTTTTTGAAGAAGTAATTCATTACGGTGAGGGACAAGAGTTCCGACACGAAGACGCTCCATGCGGCGCCCATAATGCCGTAGCCCTGGATCAGCCACCATGAAAGCGGCAGGCTGATAACCATCAGGCAGATGATTTTCTTCAACAGATAGTTGAAACCACCCTCTTTCACCATGTAGCGGTAGGCTACGGTGCCCATAGCGGAGAAACAGGTCGCCATTGACAACAACGTAATGAGACTTCCTGACTGTGTGTATTCTGAACCGTACAAAGCGATGATGATTTTCTCGCCGAACAGCGCGATAACCAGCAGCATCATCAGTGAAACTCCCATGACATAGCCGTTAAGCCGCGCTGCCAGCTTAATAGCCACTTCGCCGCGTTCTCTGAAGATTTCAGTGAAGCATGAAGTTATGAGCGCCACGGGGATAAAAATCCACGAAGCCGCAATCGTATTGGCCGCCGCAAAGAGCCCGAGGTCGCTTGCCGACGCGATGCCGGCTAAAAACATCTGCGCCGCTTTTACCTGTACTGAAATAAAGATGCTGGAGATCGCCAGCGGCAAGCCGGCGTACATCAGATAGCGCAGATAGGCGCTGCGTTTCTCCTGCGGCGGCGCAATATCCTGCGCTTCGCGGTAAAAGTTGTATCGCTTGATAACGTAAGGCACCAGCGTCACGGCCACGATAGAGAGCGTCAGCCATGCCGGATTCAGACGCAGCCAGGCGATAACGAAGCTAATGGTGAAGCTCAGCAGCATGCCGAGCGAGTTCGCCACGGTATTGAGCCGGGAAGCGAGGCGCGCGTTGTTGTAAACGCTGAAAGTATCCTGCGTCACGAATACCGAAGCGACGAACGACGCCAGCGTGAACGCCAGAAAATTTTGCGGCATGGTAAACCACACCCAGGCCAGCACCGGTACCGCGGTGACCAACAGCAAAATCATGCGCAGCGTGCGTGCTACGTTCATCAGACGCAGCCCCTTCGGCGCGCTTTTGCTGATCCGCTTAAACAAGATAGTTTCGGTACCGAAGATGGCGACGGTCTGGACCATTGAAAATAAAGAGGTAGAAAACGCCATCTGACCAAATACGGTTGGCCCGAATGATTTCGCCACGTAGGAGGTCACAAATATGACGCCAAAAACCGAGACGATCTTCTCAGACATCATCCAGGCGGCATTAGACATTACGCTTAATTTCATTGACTCATCCTTTGCATTACTTACTTCAACCGCTTCGGTACAACGTCCCTGTAACGAATTAACAAGCGCTCAGTGGGCCTGGCGTTATTTAAAGATTTCAAACCAGGCTGGTCCGAAAAATGAGAATCAGAACACGATTCGGTGAATTTTTTCAGGATAATTCTGATTAAATTTGGCTCAGAATGGCTAAACTGGAATCGATTTCACGATGAAAACAGAACCCATTCGTAAGTCATTTCCCTGTGAATTTAGCAAGTACGTTGTGCTAAATATCAAATGTACGTAGAAATTTTTCGTATTTGGGATGGGAAGAATCTATAACAAAAATCCCCCACCAGGAAGGTGCGCCCATCGGATAAGAATAAAATAAGATTTATCCCATGATGATATTTATTCTAAATATCTTAATTTAACCTACGCAATTCTAATCGCGCACTTTAATACTGCATTAATAGTTTATTTACAGTGCCAGATATTAATACAGTACATCTCATCCATTAATCGATAAGAAAGGTAAGAGCATTTATGAGAAAGTCACGATATAGCGAAGAGCAAATCACAAATGCCATTAAAGCTTCTGAATCAGGGGTTAAAGTCAGGGAGATTTGTGACGAGCTGGGGATCTCTGAGGCCACCTTCTATAGCTGGAAAAAGAAATTCTCCGGCCTGTCTTCGGAAGAAGGAAGAAGAATCAAAGAGTTAGAAGATAAACTACAAACACTTACCCGCGAGCTGCAAACGCTCAACTCAGATAAGGAGATGCTGCAAAGCGTATTGAAGAACTTCTTTACTACCAACGAGAAGCGTCAGGCGGTCAACTTTCTGCAGAGCACGTTCGACATCGGCACGCGCCGCAGCTGCCGCCTGCTCGATATTAGCCGCAGCGTTTATCACTATCCATCAGGTTCGGAAAATCGATAAAACCAATAATACTGCTGTAAACTGACATAGCGCTGAGATTGTTCTTACCAGAAGAGATGATGACACTTTAAGATACCATTCGTGGCTTTAATTTTCGCTCCATGCATTCCTGATGGATTTGCAGCCGGATCGATTTTCATTTTTTACGGTAATTTTGATAAACACCAGCAAAAGTCTCGCATTTCTCGCTACTTCTCCTCTTGCCCAATCTCATTTCGATGAGATTGGTGCTTCCTGCTTTGCATCAGGCATGTTAATGCACGGCGCTAAAATCCTCTTTTTCCAGTAAGCCGCGTTGAACAGCTTTTCTGATAGCAGCCGTTTTTACTTCAACATAGGCTGGCACTAAGTTTGCATCCAGTGGAGAATATTTAATCAACTCTGAATAAGCGGAGCGGTAAAAAAACGCCAGGATTTTTCCTGGCTGAATGGTTTATCAGTGCTTATCGCTTTTCTTATCCGGATGCCAAATCATATAAGATTATTCAGCCTAAAGATCGCCAAAGCTAAAGTTTCGTAAATTTTCTCATTGGGAATTATTCTTAATAGCCATCCTCTTTCTGGAAAAAAAGGTGGTTTATCAGACGCTATTCTCAGGGCCAAACACCAATAAAAACGCTCCGGCATAAGATAAATATGCAGCAAAATGGCGAATTGTTCGCCACTGATTAAGGCTTTAATGCCTGTTTAGAATGAAACAGGGCCGTTCGGAAGAGGTGATAACGGCTGGAAAAAGGCGTTAAGTGCGCGTTCAGAAGAGAGAAAAATGAGATCGGGATCGCTTTTTATTACGCTGCACGCGGCGGCTTTAGCGATTTATTAGCAAAAGAGCGGCAAATTTTGCCGCTCCGCTCTGCGTATTATTCTTAAAACGGGGTGAAATCAACGGGTCAGCGTCTGTTAAAGAGGGTGCTGTCCGGGGAATTAATGTTCAATCGAAGCCAACAGCGGCGCAGGCTTGATGCGCATCGCCCAAATCACGCCGAGGATCAGGCAGAAAATACCGCTCAGCGTCAGCAGCGGCGGCCAGCTTTGCCGCCAGATAAAGGTCCACAGCAGGCCGGACAAGGTTTCGAAGACGATAAGCGGCCCCATGAAAACCGTCGGCAGTCGCTGGCTGGCAGCATTCCAGCATAGGGTGCCGAGCCAGGAGCAGAGCAGGCCAATCATCAGCATCAGCGGCAGAAACCGCTGCGGCTGCGGGCCAAACGGCAGCGTAAAGTTCGGCTGCTGCCACGCCAGCTGGGCGCTTACCAGCGCATACATCACCAGCGCCAGCGGCAGCGTCACGATCCCCTGCGCTGTCGCCCAGGTGGATGGCTTATGCTGCGGATGGGTGCGCAGCCAGCGCGCGTTGCGCAGCGGATACCAGGTCCAGCACGCCACCGCCAGCACCGCCAGCGCGATGCCGCTCAGGTAGCGGGTTAAATCCCACTCGCCCTCCTGCCCGCGCAGCTCGGCGATATTAACGCACGCCAGACCGGCGAAGATCGCCAGTAATGCAGGCGCCAGCCGGCGCCAGGCCAGGCGTCCTTCCAGATGGCCGTAAAGAAGGTTGGCGGTAATCGCCATCACCACCGGCAGCGTGCCGATAATCATGGTGGATACCGGCGCGCCGGTGCGCTGAATCGCGCTGGCGAGCAAAGAGTAATAAAGAAGGTTGCCCACCAGCGACAGCTTTAGCGCTTCGCGCCAGTCAGAAGGCAGCAGCTTACGCAGGCGACGGCGATCCAGCCAGGCGAGCGGCAGCGCGATCAGACCAAACGCGACATAGCGTCCGGCAGACTGCAGCGCGCCAGGATAGTCCGGTACCAGCAGCGGCCCAACAAATATCAGTCCCCACATCAGCCCTGCGGCAAGGGCAAACAACACGCCAGCTAACATCATCTCTTCCTTTATTAAAGTGCTTCAGGAAGTGTGGCGGAAAAAGCAGGGAAAAATCTTGTAGCAGATTGCGGTTCGCCCTAAGCGCTGCGCACCTGTTTTTGATAGCGCACCGGCGTAATGCCGTAACGCTGGGCGAAGGCGCGGGTGAGATGCGCCTGGTCGCTCAGGCCGACGTTCGCCGCCACGCTGGCGGCCGACAGCCCGCGCGCCAGCAGCAGCTTGGCTTCATATAGCCGATAGGCCATCAGCATCTGATGCGGTGTCACGTGAAAGTGGGCGCGGAAGGCGCGCAGGAAATGCCACGGCGAGAGCCCTGCCAGCGAAGCCAGCTCTTCCAGCCTCACCGGCTCGGCCAGATTGTCGCGCAGATAATCGCGCACCTGGTCAAAGCGGTGCCTCCCCTCTTCTTTGCCTTTTTGCGCCATGCGCGCCAGCGGTCGCAGCTGTGCCAGCACTTCGCCCAGCAGGCTTTGCCGCGCCAGTGAACTATCGGCCAGCCACAGCGCCGACAGCGCCTGCGACAGCGGCCGTGCCAGATGCGGATCGGTGCGCAGCGCATCGCTGAACCACCAGCCGCGGTCGCCGGTGAGCTGCGCCATTTCATCTGGCTGGATATAAATCATCTGGTAACGCCAGCCCTCGTCGCAGGCGGACTCGCCGGTGTGCAGCTCATCGGGATTCATCATGACCAGCGAATGGGTCGGCGCCGTGTACTGCGCACCGCGATAGCGAAATCGCTGCGCGCCTGCCTCAATAGTGCCGATGCCGAAAGCCTCATGCGTATGCGGCTCAAAAGCATAGCGGGTGATATGCGCCTGGTAGAGTTCTACGCCTGGCAGCTCGGCAAACTGGCGAAACTGCGCGCGATCTTTTTCGCAGGGAAAAATAGCCGGAACGCCCTCCACCTTAATCTCCTCGTTAACCAGACAGGCTTTCAGCATGCCAGCGAAGGCTGGCGAATTGCAAAAGAGTTTTGCTCTTTCGCCACGGCTGGTTGACACTGAAGCGCACCGTTCACAAGGAGAAAGAAGATGGCCCAGCGAGTGCTTGTCATTGTCGATATGCAAAACGGCGTTTTCGCCACGCCGCGCTTCGATCGCGCCGGACGTGTCGCGCGCATCAATCAAATGACGGACGCAGCCGACCGGGCAATCTTCATCACTCACCGTGAAGGCGAGATGCAGCCAGGCACCGAGGCGTTTGAACTGCTGCCGGAGCTGCACCAGCCGGCAAGTTCGCTTTACGTGACGAAGACCGCCTGCGACAGCTTCTGGCAAACCGAACTGGCCACCGTGCTGGCGCAGCTCGGCGTCGATAGTTTTGTGATTTGCGGCTGCGCGAGTGATTACTGTGTCGATACCACCGTTAAAGTCGGCGCGGGCTCAGGCTATCGCATTACCGTCGCCGCCGATGCGCACACCACGGCGGATCGCACCTACGCCAGTGCGGAGCAGCTGATTGGGCAACACAATGAGGTGTGGGCAGGTTTGTCTCTGCCGGGAAATGTGCCGCAGGTCATCAGCACGGCAGACATATTAACCCGATGGGCTGATTAGCCCCATTTTGCCGGGCGATTCCCGCAGGCGCTGTGCTGCGGTTTAGATGAGGCTGACGATAGCGGTTTTGCCGCCGTTTAAAGAGGCGAAAAAAAGCCCCGCGTAAACGGGGCCTACGATCGTGATGCGATGGCGCAACAATCAGAACGGGATGTCGTCGTCGAAATCCATCGGCGGTTCGCTGTTGTTGCTCGCCGGCGCGCTCTGCGGTTGCGGGCGCGACTGTGCGCCGCCGCTGAACTGATTGCCGCCCTGCGGCTGCTGCGGCTGGCCCCAGCCGTTGTTGTTGCCGCCGCTCTGCTGACCGCCGCCCATCGGCGCGCCGCCTGCGCTGGCGCCGCCCTGCTGACGGCCGCCCAGCATCTGCATGGTGCCGCCAACGTTAACCACTACTTCGGTGGTATAACGATCCTGGCCGCTCTGATCCTGCCATTTACGGGTACGCAGCTGGCCTTCAATATACACCTGCGAGCCTTTACGCAGATATTCGCCAGCGACTTCCGCCAGCTTGCCGAAGAGCACCACACGGTGCCACTCGGTAATCTCTTTGTTTTCACCGGTCTGCTTGTCACGCCAGCTTTCCGACGTGGCCAGCGTAATGTTGGCAACCGCGCCACCATTCGGCATGTAGCGCACTTCCGGATCCTGACCCAGATTCCCGACAAGAATCACTTTATTTACGCCACGACTGGCCATGTTGCTCTCTCCCGATGAGTTGATACTTAAGAGTCTAAACGATCAATTCTACCACGTCCTGCCAGGCGTTCCCACTTTCGAGCCGTCTCGCAGAAGCGCTCATTTTACACCCAAAATGCAAAAAATACTGGATATTTAATCAGTCTATTTTTTGTGCCATAATACCCTGTTTACGCTAATCGTGTCCGCAAGACACGCGGCGTGCTGCTCAATCCGGGAAAGGTGAATGGATAAGATCGAAGTTCGTGGTGCCCGCACCCATAATTTGAAAAACATCAACCTGATCATCCCTCGCGACAAACTCATAGTGGTCACCGGCCTCTCAGGCTCCGGCAAGTCCTCTCTGGCGTTTGATACGCTCTATGCGGAAGGTCAGCGCCGCTACGTAGAGTCGCTCTCTGCCTATGCGCGTCAGTTTCTCTCCTTGATGGAGAAGCCGGACGTCGACCATATTGAAGGTCTGTCGCCCGCGATCTCTATCGAGCAGAAGTCCACCTCACACAACCCGCGCTCGACGGTCGGCACCATCACCGAGATCCACGACTATCTGCGTCTGCTGTTCGCCCGCGTCGGCGAGCCGCGCTGCCCGGATCATGACGTGCCGCTGGCGGCGCAAACCGTCAGCCAGATGGTGGACAATGTGCTGGCGCAGGATGAGGGGCGACGCCTGATGCTGCTGGCGCCGGTGGTGAAAGATCGCAAAGGTGAGCACACCAAAACGCTGGAGAACCTGGCGGCGCAGGGCTACATTCGCGCGCGGATCGACGGTGAAGTGTGCGATCTCTCCGATCCGCCGAAGCTGGAGCTGCAGAAAAAGCACACCATCGAAGTGGTGATCGATCGCTTCAAGGTGCGCGAGGATCTGGCAACGCGTCTCGCCGAATCCTTCGAAACCACGCTGGAGCTTTCCGGCGGCACGGCAATTGTCGCCGATATGGACGACCCGAACGCGGAAGAGCTGCTCTTCTCCGCTAATTTCGCCTGCCCCATCTGCGGCTACAGCATGCGCGAGCTGGAGCCACGCCTCTTCTCGTTTAACAACCCGGCAGGCGCCTGCCCGACCTGTGACGGTCTGGGCGTACAGCAATATTTCGATCCTGACCGCGTGGTGCAGAACGGTGAGCTGTCGCTGGCCGGCGGCGCCATCCGCGGCTGGGATCGCCGCAACTTCTACTATTTCCAGATGCTGCGTTCGCTGGCCGAGCACCTCAATTTCGACGTCGAAGCGCCGTTCAATACCCTGAGCGATAAAGCGCGGCAGGTGATTCTTTACGGCTCTGGCAAAGAAAATATCGAGTTTAAGTACATTAACGACCGCGGCGATACCTCAGTACGTCGCCATCCGTTTGAAGGCGTGCTGCACAATATGGAGCGCCGCTATAAAGAGACGGAATCCACCGCAGTGCGCGAGGATCTGGCGAAGTTCATCAGCAATCGCGCCTGCGCCAGCTGCGAGGGCACCCGCCTGCGTCGCGAAGCGCGCCACGTGTTTGTCGAGAACACCAATCTGCCGACCATCTCTGATATGAGCATCGGCCACGCGATGGATTTCTTCCGCAACCTGAAGCTGAGCGGCCAGCGCGCCAAAATCGCGGAGAAGGTGCTGAAGGAGATTGGCGACCGTCTGAGCTTCCTGGTGAACGTCGGCCTGAACTACCTGTCGATGTCGCGCTCCGCGGAGACGCTTTCCGGCGGCGAAGCGCAGCGTATCCGTCTGGCGAGCCAGATCGGCGCCGGACTGGTGGGCGTGATGTATGTGCTGGATGAGCCGTCAATCGGCCTGCATCAGCGCGACAACGAGCGCCTGCTCAGCACCCTGATCCACCTGCGCGATCTCGGCAATACCGTGATTGTGGTTGAGCATGACGAAGATGCCATTCGCGCGGCGGACCACGTGATCGATATCGGCCCTGGCGCTGGCGTGCACGGCGGCCAGGTCGTGGCGGAAGGATCGGTGCACGAGATCATGGCGGTGGAAGCGTCGCTGACCGGCCAGTTCCTTAGCGGCAAGCGCGAGATTGCCGTGCCGCAGGAGCGCGTGAAAGGCGATCCGACCAAAACGCTGAAGCTCAGCGGCGCGCGCGGCAACAACCTGAAAGATGTGACGCTGACGCTGCCGGTCGGCCTGTTTACCTGTATCACCGGCGTTTCCGGCTCGGGCAAATCGACGCTGATCAACGATACGCTGTTCCCGATTGCGCAGCGCCACCTGAACGGTGCGACCACCGGTGAAGCGGCGCCCTACCGCGAGATTAACGGGCTTGAGCATTTCGACAAAGTGATCGATATCGACCAGAGCCCAATCGGCCGTACGCCGCGCTCCAACCCGGCGACCTACACCGGCATCTTTACGCCGGTGCGCGAGCTGTTTGCGGGCGTGCCGGAAGCGCGTTCGCGTGGCTACAATCCGGGCCGCTTCAGCTTTAACGTGCGCGGCGGCCGCTGCGAAGCCTGCCAGGGCGACGGCGTGCTGAAGGTCGAGATGCACTTCCTGCCCGATATCTACGTGCCCTGCGACCAGTGCAAAGGCAAGCGCTATAACCGCGAGACGCTGGAGATTAAGTACAAGGGCAAGAGCATCCACGAAGTGCTGGAGATGACCATCGAAGAGGCGCGCGAGTTCTTTGACGCCGTTCCGGCGCTGGCGCGCAAGCTGCAGACCCTGATGGACGTCGGGCTCTCCTATATTCGTCTCGGTCAGTCAGCGACGACGCTTTCCGGCGGCGAAGCACAGCGCGTCAAGCTGGCACGCGAGCTGTCGAAACGCGGCACCGGCCAGACGCTCTACATTCTGGATGAGCCGACCACTGGCCTGCACTTCGCCGATATCGCCCAGTTGCTGGAGGTGCTGCATCAGCTGCGCAACCAGGGCAATACCATCGTGGTGATTGAGCATAACCTTGACGTAATCAAAACGGCGGACTGGATTGTCGATCTCGGCCCGGAAGGCGGCAGTGGCGGCGGCGAGATCCTCGTCGCGGGTACGCCGGAAACGGTAGCGGAGTGCGAGAAATCGCATACCGCGCGCTTCCTGAAGCCGCTGCTGGCGAAAAAGAGCGCCTAGCTTACATTTCCTGCGAGCGGCTGGCGTAGAGCGAAAAGCGAAGCGTCCCGCATAGCCTATACTGCTCCTCTCAGGCCCGCCGCAAGCGGGCCTTTTTTCTGCATATTCCCTCCGATAAAAACAGAATCAGGCAAGATTCAGGCATGTATAGGCATAGCCGCGCTGGCCTTCTGTCACTATTCTTTTAACGGTTCTCACTGGCGCGCCCTGCTGGCTGCGCCCTCTTACCGCGGCGCTTTGCGCGCCGAACTCAAAACGCTATTCACGACACAACGAACCTGGAGACACCATGAATATTACGCACGCCTATGCTGCTCAGGACGCGAAATCCCCACTGGCGCCGTTCGATTACAAACCGCGCGAGCTGCGCGCGCATGATGTACAGATTGACGTGTTGTTCTGTGGCGTTTGTCACTCTGACCTGCATCAGGCCCGCAACGAGTGGAAAAACACCCTTTTTCCGGTCGTGCCGGGACATGAAATCGTTGGCCGCGTGACCGCTGTCGGCAGCCACGCCAGCAAATATAACGTTGGCGATCTGGTTGGCGTCGGCTGTATGGTCGACTCCTGCCGCAGCTGTCCGAGCTGTCAGGAAGGGCTGGAGCAATATTGCGAAGTCGGCTTTGTCGGCACCTATAACGGCCAGGATCGCGAAACCGGCGACGTCACCTACGGCGGTTACTCAACGGCGGTGGTCGTTGATGAAAACTTCGTGCTGCGCGTGCCGGAAAATCTGGATCTGGCAGGCGTCGCGCCGCTGCTGTGCGCCGGCATCACCACCTATTCGCCGCTGCGCCACTGGAACGTCGGTCCGGGCAAAAAAGTCGGTATCGTCGGCCTGGGCGGCCTGGGCCATATGGGCGTGAAAATTGCGCACGCGATGGGCGCGCATGTGGTGCTGTTCACCACCTCGCCGTCAAAAATCGAAGACGGCAAGCGCCTGGGCGCGGATGAAGTGGTGATCTCGAAAGATGCGGATCAGATGGCGCAGCACGCCAACAGCTTCGATTTTATCCTGAATACCGTGGCGGCGCAGCACGATCTCAACCCGTTTATCGCCCTGCTGAAGCGCGACGGCAATATGACGCTGGTCGGCGCGCCGGAGCACGATCACCCGGCGCCGCAGGTATTTAACCTGATCATGAAGCGCCGCAGTATCGCCGGTTCGTTGATCGGCGGCATCGCCGAAACGCAGGAGATGCTCGATTTCTGCGGCAAACACGGCATTACGTCTGATATCGAACTGATTGCGATGAATCAGATCAACGACGCCTACGAGCGTATGCTGAAAAGCGACGTGAAGTACCGCTTTGTTATCGATATCAATACGCTGCGCGACGAAGCGGCGGCGTAAGCGACACCCGGCGCGCGGCTTCAGGCCGTGCGCCTCTTTTAGACGCCCGCCGCGCGGGTCGCGCCAGCCTGCTGATAAGAGGCATCCACCAGATAATAGATCTGCGAATCTTTCAGCGATCCGTCCAGCAGCAGCGTGCTCCAGTGCGTCTTATTTAGATGCTCGCTGGGAAAGACGTCGCTGTGCTCCTCGCGCAGCAGGTCCGCCAGCGCAGGCGTCGTTTTCAGCGACACCGCCGGACGCCCCTCAACCTCATGCACCATGGCGAACAGCACCCCGCCGCTTTTAATTTGCGTCGCTTTCCAGTCGCTGTGCACGCTCTGCTCCGCGTCCGGTTTGCTCATACAGTAAGTCAGCAGATCTGACGTATTCATTTCGACTCCCCTTGTAAAGTGGCGACAATGCGCCGCGCGCCGCCGTGGATGCGGTGTTCCCCTAACCAGATGCCCTGCCAGGTGCCCAGCACCAGCCTGCCGCGCTGAACCGGCAGCAGCAGCGATACGCCAAGCGTGGAGGATTTAATATGGGCCGGCATATCGTCGCGGCCTTCATAGTCGTGCTGGTAAGACGCCGCTTCCGGAACCTGGCGCATAAAATGGTTTTCCATATCGCTGCGCACCGTGGGATCGCAGTTTTCATTCAGCGTCAGCGACGCTGAGGTGTGCAGCAGCAGCAGGTGCAGCAGGCCAATTTGTACCTGAGCCAGCGCCGGAATTTGGCCGACGATCTCGTCAGTGACCAGATGAAAACCGCGTGATTTCTCACCGAGCGTGAGCGTTTGTTGATGCCACATGCCTTGTTCCTGAGTTGGTTACACCGTTTAAGTGTGCAATAAGTCGCGAAAAGGTAAACCTGAAGGCGAAAAAAAACCGTCAGCCTGAGCGGACGGTTTGCCTGTGAAACAGCACAGGGATGCAGGTGTCAGAGGCAGATGGCAAAGACGCAAACTCGGCATCCCTGCCTGCTCGGTCCCTCTCCCGCCTGGAGAGATCACATCACGGCGGCAAACGCCTGCGCGACCTGCTGCACGTTATTGCTGTTTAGTCCGGCGACGCAGATACGGCCGCTGCCCACCAGATAGATGCCGAACTCTTCACGCAGCCGATCGACCTGCTGCGCGCTCAGGCCCGTGTAGCTAAACATGCCGCGCTGCTTCAGCAGGTAGTCGAAGTTTTTGCCAGGCAGCGCGGTGCTGAGCACGTCCACCAGGGTTTTGCGCATGGCGATAATACGCAGGCGCATCGCCTCGACTTCCGCCAGCCAGTTCGCTTTCAGGGCATCATCGTTGAGGACGCGCGCCACCACCTGCGCGCCGAAGTTCGGCGGGCTGGAGTAGTTGCGACGCACCGTGGCTTTCAGCTGGCCCAGCACGCGTCCCGCCTCTTCGGCGCTGTCACACACGATAGAGAGGCCGCCGACGCGTTCGCCATAGAGCGAAAAGATTTTCGAGAAAGAGTTGCTGACCAGCGCCGGCAGGCCTGCGGCGGCGATAGCGCGAATGGCATAGGCGTCTGCTTCCATACCCGCGCCGAAGCCCTGGTAGGCGATATCGAGGAACGGGATCAGCTCCTGCGCCTTCAGTACCTCAACGGTTTGATCCCACTGCGCGTCAGTGAGGTCGGCGCCGGTCGGATTATGGCAGCAGGGGTGCAGCAGCACGATGCTCTGCTTCGGCAGCGCTTTCAGCGCGGCGAGGAAGGCGTCGAATTTTACGCCGTGGGTCTCGGCGTCGTACCACGAATAGCTCTTAACCTCGAAACCTGCGCCGTTGAAGATCGCCACATGGTTATCCCAGGTTGGATCGCTGACCCAGACACCGGAGTTTGGGAAGTAGCGCTTGAGGAAATCCGCGCCGACTTTCAGCGCGCCGGAGCCGCCCAGCGTCTGAATCGACGCGATACGGCCCGCCTTCAGCATCGGGTGTTCAGCGCCGAACAGCAGCGGCGCAATGGCGTTGCGGTACGCGTTGAGGCCTTCCATCGGCAGATAGAGCGACGCCTGCTGCGGCTCGGCCTTGAGCTGCTCTTCTGCGGCGGCGACCGCCTGCAGCTGAGGAATAATGCCCTGCTCGTCGTAGTAGAGGCCGATGCTGAGATTCACTTTATTCGTGCGCGGATCCTGTTTAAAGGTTTCCATTAGCGACAGAATCGGATCGCCGGCGTAGGCATCAACGTTTTGAAACACGGTGCAGATCTCCATGTGTGGTCGTAAAAATCAGAGGTGTATGCAGCATTAAACCATGTACCGTCCGGGACGATGGTTCATGGCGATAATCAGGTTAAGGATCACTGCGCCCGCGACCGACGCCAGCAGCATCGGCCCGCTGACGACGAACAGCGACGCCAGCACGACGCAGGTATCGACAGCCATTTGCAGTTTGCCGGCGCGCAGCCCAATGCGATCCTGCAGCCACAGCGCCAGGATATTGATCCCACCCAGGCTGGCTTTATGACGAAACAACACTATAAACCCAATGCCCATGATTACGTTACCGAACAGTGTCGCATAAAAGGGATTGAGCGCGGAAAAGTGGACAAAGAGTGGATGCAGATGGGTAAAGAGCGACACCAGCCCCACTGCGCAGAAAGTTTTCAGCGTGAATTCCCAACCCATGCGGCGCACTGCAAGCCAGTAAAACGGCAGGTTGATCAGGAAAAAGGCGCTGCCGAACGAGAGCGGCGACAGGTAGCTGATCAGGAAGGCGATGCCGGCGGTGCTGCCGGTTAGCGCGCCCGCCTGCTTGAGCATTATGACGCCGAAGGAGACCATCAGCGTGCCGAGCAGAATGGCCAGCGCGTCTTCGATACGCGAATGGGGGATGCGGGTAGGTTCTACGACGTTATCCATAGGAAATCTTATTGCACTCTCAGCGAAATAAAGCGTGGCCTTAAGATGCAAAAAACGCACCATACCGTCAGCGTTGAGTCGCCTTCGGCAGGTGCAAGTAATTATCCAGTTGATAACTAAGGCGCTTTTGTTGCTTGTTTTTGTGCACGCCTTGCGGATAAACCGTCAATTCATGCACAAATTCGAATTTCGACGCATATTTTTTGCATTATCTGGCGCACGGCTGCACCAATTAAGCACATCATGCACTCTTTTGGCGCATTTTGTGCGCTGGCGCCATCATCAGCCCGTTCTCTTTCAGGCGCCCCAGCACCACCGAGGTTTTTACATGCGACACGCTTTGATGGCCCGCCACCAGCTGGCTTATCAGCGCGCTCAGCGAGGCGAGATCCGCTACGGCGACTTTCAGCAGGTAATCGGCGTCGCCGGTAGTTTTGTAGGCGTCGACAATCGCCTCTTCTTGCTCAACCATGCGGTGAAAGCTGTCAACGTATTCAGCGGTGTGGTTAATCAGCCGCACCTCAATCAGACCCACCATGCCCAGTCCAACCGCATCAGGCGACAGACGCGCATGATAGCCAAGGATCAAATTCGCCTGTTCAAGGTTAATGCGGCGACGCGAACATTGCGAAGCCGACAGGCCCACTAAATCGCTCAGCTCCTGGTTGGTCAGGCGGCCGTTAGACTGCAATAAGGTCAGGATTTTCAGATCGTAATCATCTACATGAGTCATGCTGCTTCCAGTGCGTAATCGTGCGCTGTAATACAGATAACCTGATTAACGGCGAGGTTGTCCAACACTATTTTCTGATGATGCGAGGCAGCATGCACAGATCGTGCATGCCGACAGAGGGGGTTATTCGTCGTCGTAAGCCGGACCGGCATAGTTGTCGAAGCGCGACCACTGGCCGTTAAAGGTCAGGCGCACCGTACCGATAGGACCGTTACGCTGTTTACCCAGAATAATCTCGGCGATGCCTTTAAGATCGCTGTTTTCATGGTAAACCTCGTCGCGGTAGATAAACATAATCAGGTCGGCGTCCTGCTCGATAGAGCCAGATTCACGCAGGTCGGAGTTGACCGGACGCTTATCGGCGCGCTGCTCCAGCGAGCGGTTGAGCTGCGACAGCGCCACTACCGGCACGTTGAGCTCTTTCGCCAGTGCCTTAAGCGAGCGAGAGATTTCGGCGATCTCCAGCGTACGGTTGTCGGAGAGCGACGGCACGCGCATCAGCTGCAGGTAGTCGATCATGATCATGCTCAGCCCGCCGTTTTCGCGGAAGACGCGTCGCGCGCGCGAGCGTACTTCGGTCGGCGTCAGGCCGGAGGAGTCGTCGATATACATATTTTTCTTCTCCAGCAGGATGCCCATGGTGCCGGAGATACGCGCCCAGTCTTCATCGTCAAGCTGGCCGGTACGGATGCGCGTCTGATCCACGCGCGACAGCGACGCCAGCATACGCATCATGATCTGCTCGCTGGGCATCTCCAGACTGAAGATCAGCACCGGCTTGTCGTGCAGCATGGCGGCGTTTTCGCACAGGTTCATGGCGAAAGTGGTTTTACCCATCGACGGTCGCGCCGCGACGATAATCAGATCCGACGGCTGCAGGCCGGCGGTCTTTTTATTCAGGTCCTGATAGCCGGTGTCGACGCCGGTCACGCCGTCGTGCGGCGTCGAGACCAGGGATTCGATACGCGAAACCGTAGCTTCCAGCACCTCCTGGATGTTCTTCGGCCCTTCATCTTTGCTGGCGCGCGACTCGGCGATTTTAAAAACGTTGGACTCCGCGAAGTCGAGCAGTTCGTCGCTGTTACGTCCCTGCGGATCGTAACCGGCGTCGGCAATCTGATTCGCTACCGAGATCATTTCGCGCACCACCGCGCGTTCGCGCACGATATCCGCATAGGCGCCAATGTTCGCCGCGCTGGGGGTATTTTTCGCCAGCTCCGCCAGATAGGCGAACCCGCCCGCCATCTCCAGCTCACCGCGCGTTTCCAGCGACTCGGAGAGCGTGATCAGGTCGATGGGCTGGCCCGCTTCCAGCAGACGCTGCATCTCGGAAAAGATCAGGCGGTGCGAGCGGTTGAAGAAATCTTCCGCCACGACGCGCTCGGAAACATTGTCCCAGCGCTCGTTATCCAGCATCAACCCACCCAGCACCGACTGCTCCGCTTCAATCGAGTGCGGCGGCATTTTAATACCTTCCAGCTGCCGGTCGGACGTGTCGTTCGATTTGTTGGTGGGTTTATTTCCTGCCATAGTGAATGCAATACCGATCTTCTGAGGGGACGCGCCAGTATACCTTATGGCGGCGCACCTCTCACGCCTCATGTTGAACAATCACAGGAGTAAAAATGGCAAAGCGTATTCAGTTTACCGCGCAGGGCGGGCCTGAGGTTTTGCAGTGGGTAGATGTCGATCCTGCCGATCCTGGTGAACGCGAAGTGCAGGTAGAGAACCGCGCCATCGGCATTAACTATATCGATACCTACGTGCGCGGCGGTCTTTATCCGGTTCCCGCACTGCCGTCAGGCCTTGGCACCGAAGCGGCGGGCGTGGTGAAGCGCGTCGGCAGCGCGGTCACGCGCTTTAAGCCGGGCGATCGCGTGGTCTATTGCCAGGCGACGCTGGGTGCCTACAGCGAACTGCACAACGTGGCGGAAGATCGCCTGATGCTGCTGCCGGATGCCATCAGCTTTGACCAGGCTGCCGCCAGCTTTCTGAAGGGGCTGACCGTGCACTATCTGCTGCGCCAGACCTACCGGGTGAAGCCGGACGAGACCTTTCTGTTCCATGCGGCGGCGGGCGGCGTCGGTCTGATCGCCTGCCAGTGGGCGAAAGCGCTCGGCGCGCATCTTATCGGCACCGTCGGTTCGGCGGAAAAGGCGAAGCTGGCGAAAGCGGCAGGCGCCTGGGCGACCATCAACTACCGGGAAGAGAATATCGCCGAGCGCGTCAGCCAGTTGACCGACGGCAAAAAAGTCGCGGTGGTGTATGACTCGGTGGGCAAAGATACCTGGGAAGCGTCTCTGGATTCGCTGCGTCGTCAGGGGCTGATGGTGAGTTTTGGTAATGCTTCCGGGCCAGTGACCGGCGTAGATTTGAGCATTCTCAACCAGAAAGGCTCGCTGTTCGTCACCCGTCCTTCGCTCTACGGCTATATCACCAACCGCGAAGAGCTGGAGCAGGCGAGCAACGATCTCTTCTCGCTGCTCGCCAGCGGCGCAATTAAGGTTGAGGTGCCGGAACAGCAGAAGTTCCCGCTGAAAGAGGCGGAGCGAGCGCACCGCACGCTGGAAAGCCGCAGCACTCAGGGATCCAGCCTGCTTATTCCCTGATGCCTGAACGCAAACGGGGCTTCCCGTAGGAAGCCCCTTTTCTTTTTATCGTTCGCGCTGGTGTAGGGACAGCGGCGATGAATTCATGTCGACTCAACGGCGATCATCCTGGCAGAAAACATAAGTAAAAAATATGTTTAATTGCGAAACGAGCATAAGCAATCTGTCAGTCTGTGATCGCACCCGCAATTAATAGCCGCGGCGTCGTTCTAACTTGCTGATTTTACGACGCAGCCTACGACGCGCCCGTTCGCCACCGTCGCCGTAAAAAGCGCGATACACCCAGGCGGCAACCAGCGCCAGCACCAGCCAGGGCAACAATTTGATTACAAGCGCAAACAGGCCGCCGATGAACATCACTGCCGTCGCGACGACCAGCGCCGCCAGCACGCCCAGCAGCGAGACGCCTGTCACCAGAAGCATCAGGAAAAAGCCCAGCACAAACAGAATTTCCACGTTTTTACTCCTCTTGTGAATTCTACAGCTTTATTACAAGAAGCGTGCCAGAGCTTATCTGTTTGAATATAATGAATAAAATCCGCAACCACCGCCAAAAACATGGTGAATTTCCTCACTTTTTGGCGTAAAAAAAACCAGCGCTCAGGCT